>NZ_JBBLZC010000033.1:0-49278 GCF_037908215.1 Benzoatithermus flavus
CCGATCGGTCAGCTCGAAGCGTGCCAGCCGCCCCAGATGGGGCTACATCCCGGCAGTGCAACCGCTTTGCAGACACGGCCTAATCGCTTCGGGCTGGCGACCGCCCGGGACAGTTTCGGCCGCCAACTATAACTGGAGCAGCTCTTGATCAGCTCGGGCATGGCCGCCAGAGCGCAGCAGCGCGCCCCAAAGCCTCGTCCAGCTCCTCGAGGTGCGCGAAGCTCTGGACGGCCACCGCCTCGTTGGTGAGCGGCCACGGCCGCTCCGCAGGCTGCAGTTCGGGCGAGTAGGGCGGCAAAAACGCCAGCAGCCGCCCTTCGGGTACCCCAGCTGGTCGCTGCCGTGCCAGCCGGCATTGTCCAAGGCCAGCATCACGAGCTTGCCCTTGCCGGCGCCGACGGCTGCCGCGAACGCCGCCAGAGCCGCGCCGAGCAGCACCGTGCCGACGCCGTTGCACGAGAACCGGATCACCTTGCCGGTCCTCGGGAGCACGAAGCCGTAGATATCGAGTCACTCGAACCGATGCTGGCAGCGCGCGGTCGGCCGCTGGCCTTTGGGTGCCCATCGATGCCAGCAACATCGATCCGGTCCCGCCAGGGGCGCGAGCCCAAGGCTCGCGAGGGCCGGCGGATGATCGGCTGCAGGCCGACCCGGTGCCCGTCGAAAGCCCAAACCTCGCCCGGCCGGCCCGGGGTCGGCGGCGCGGGGCTCATCGACCGGCTGCGCCGGGCTTTTTTTGAAAGCCTCCTGCTCCTCGGCGCTCGCCGCCTTGGCTTGCCCAGCGCCTCTCGCAGCGCCGTGGCCTCCTCCTCCCTCAGGAACGGCTGCGCGCCGGCGTTCTTCGCCCGCCGATCGCCGAGGCCGCCGGCACCCTCGGCGTTGTAGCGCCGCACGATCTCGGCGATCCAGCGCTGGCCCCAGCCCGTGACCGCCGCTACCGCGCGTTCGTTCCGGCCCCGGCTCAGCAGCCGGACGATCCGCAGGTGGGAGCGCTCGATCGCCGTGCTCGGGCGAGCTTCCAGGGTGTGGTCGGCATTCCTGCAGCCTACCACGTCCAAACCCGCCCGCAGGCATCAATCGGATTCGGTATCACGGGCTCTGCCGAAGGGCCAGGACATCCAGAAACCGGTCGGCGTCATGGGCGGGGAGGCCCGACGCGAGCCGATGCTCGGCGAGGTGGCACACAGCCTCGTACTCGAGCAGCAGGGTCGGCGTGAGCAGCAGCGTCGCCCGGCGCTGCCCGACGAGGCGAAGCAAGGCGACCGAGCCTCCGGCCGGGCTGCGCCGGGCGGCCACCACCGCTTCCGTATCGACAACGCACCGCACGCCCGGAACGATATGACATCAGATCCGATATGCCAGCGAGGCGCGGTGCGTCCCTTCCCGCCTCTCTCACACCGCCACGCTGCGCTTGGGCATCAGGACCCAGTAGTCGAAGTCGAGGAGGATGTCCTGGAAGTACTTGCCTTCGGCGTCCTTGAGCGGGAAGTCGTGGCAGGGGCGGTTCTTCGTGGCGACGAGGCGCAGGCGGAGCGCGCCGACGTCGGTGCGGCCGGGGAGATCGGCTTTCTGCAGGATCTCGGACCAGGCGTAGACGGTGTCGCCGGCGCGGCAGGGGTTGACGTGGCTGCCGGCGTTGATGGCGAGGATGTGGAGCGCGTTACCGAGGCCGTTGAAAGAAAGGGCGCGGGCGAGCGAGATGACGACGCCGCCGTAGACGATGCAGGCACCGAGGCGGCCCTGGCGCTCGGTGTGGTCGTTGAAGTGGACGCGGGCGGTGTTCTGGTAGAGGCGGGTGGCGAGCCGGTGCTCGCTTTCCATCACCCCCATGCCGTCGACATGGTCGATGCGCTCGCCGGGCTCGTAGTCCTCGAAGAAGAAGGGCGAGCCGGTCTCGGCGGGGTCGATGCGGGAGACCCGGAGGCCGGCAGGGACGACGAGGCGGTCGGGCGTGACGAAACGGGGAAGCTCGGGCGTGACGGGATCGGGAGCGGGGGACTTCGGGTCGCGCTTTCGCACCATCACCCAGCGGACATAGTCGAGGACGAGGGTACCGTCCTGCCTGAAGCCGCGGCTTCTGACCCAGACGATGCCGGTCTGGCCGCTCGAGGTCTGTTTAAGGCCGATCACTTCCGAGCGGGCGTGGAGCGTGTCGCCGGGGTAGACGAGACCGAGGAAGCGGCCGTCGGCATAGCCGAGGTTGGCGACGGCGTTCAGGGAGATGTCGGGGACGGTCTTGCCGAAGACGATGTGGAAGGCGAGGAGGTCCTCGACCGGGGCCCGGGGCAGGCCGTGCGCGCTTGCGAACGGGTCGGAGCAGTGCTGCAAGAAGCGGGAGCCGGTGAGCGCCAGGTAAAGGGCGGCGTCGCCGGCCGTGACCGTGCGGGGGGTGGCGTGGCGGATCTCCTGGCCGAGGCAGAAATCCTCGAAGAAGTTGCCGGCGTTGGTCTTGGTCATGGCCTGGTCCGCGCTCCCGATCCGGTTGCCGTCATCCGGGAGGGCTAGAGGTTGGGGCGCGGCCGGAGAAGGCGGCGATTTGGCGCAACGTGGCACAGGCTCGCAGCGGGGTACGGGCTGGTGTGGGCGCTCGGCCTCCTCGCGGCCTGCGCGCCGGACGAGCGGCCGCGGATGGAGATCTGCGAGCGGGCGCTCGCCGTGCTGGAGGCGGGGCGGAGTCCGCGGGTCGTGGAGCGGGTGGTGGCACCGGAGCTGCCCGATACGGTGATTCTGCGCTACCGGGCGGAAGAGGCACGGGGGGAGCAGCACCTGACCTGCCGGTTCGCGCCGGACGAGCCGGGGCGGCTCGCGCCGGAGCTCATGGGCGTGCGCTCGGAGCGCGACGGCGAGCTCTCGGCGGCGGCGCTGTTCTTCCTGCGCGAGTACGGGCTCGACGATCCGACCCTCGGGCTGGCGGCCGGGCGGCCGGGCGGGCTCGCCCCCCTGCCCTACTTCCTGCAGCAGCTCGCCAACGCCATCGCGCCTTCGGCGATCTATGCGCTGCTCGCGACAGGGTACGCGCTGATCTACGGGATCACCGGGCGGATCAATCTCGCGTTCGGCGACTTCACGACGGTGGGGGCGTTCGCGGCGCTCAACGGGTTCGTGCTGGCGGCGCTGGGCCTGGCGGGGGTGGCGCCGGTCGCGGCCGGGGTGGGCCTCCTGCTCGCGGTCCTGGCCGGGATCGGGCTCGGGGCGGTGCTGGCGGCGGCGGTGTTCGCACCCCTGCAGGAGCGCAGCTCGCAAGCGCTCCTGATCGCGACGATCGGGCTCGCCATCGTCGTGAGCGAGGGCCTGCGGCTCCTCGTCGGCGCGCAGCAGCGCTGGCTGGAGCCGTTCCTCGACCAGCCGCTGACGCTCCTCGCCGGAAGCGGGGGCGAGGTCATGCTGAGCCTGGGGCAACTCGTACTCGCCGGAATCGCGGCGGCGACGATCGTGGGTGTCGTCGTCGTGCTGCGGCGGACCGCGTTCGGGCGGGCCTATCGTGCCTGCGCCGACGATCCGGAAGCGGCGGCGCTGCTCGGGGTCGACACCGACCGGACGCTGCGGCGGGCGTGCGTGCTCGGGAGCATGGTCGCGGCGACGGCGGGGTTCGTGGTCGCGATGCGCTACGGCATCGTGGGCTTCGGGATGGGGACGCTCTGGGGGTTCAAGGCGCTGGCGGCGGCCGTGGTCGGCGGGATCGGCTCGGTGTCGGGGGCGGCGCTGGGCGGTGTCCTGATCGGGCTGCTCGAGGGCCTGTGGGCGGGCTATCTGCCCGGCGCCTATCGCGAGGTGGCGCTGTTCGGGCTGCTGGCGCTGATGCTGATCCTGCGGCCGCACGGCCTGTTCGGCGAGGCGGCGGGGGCGGCCGAGAATCCGAACGTGTGGGGCGGCCGGCCGCGGGCCTGAGGGCAGCCGGCCGGCCGGGTCAGGCGTTGCCGCGGGCGGCGATCGCCTCGGCCATGGCGACGAGCCGTCTCGCCTCGGCGACGTGCAGATTCTCGACGAGCTTGCCGTCGACGACGACGACACCTTTGCCCTGACCTTGCGCTTCCTCGAAGGCGGCGATGATCCTGCGCGCCCAGGCGACGTCGGCCTCGCCGGGACCGAAGGCGGCGTTGGCGGGCTCGATCTGCTTGGGGTGAATCAGGGTCTTGCCGTCGAAGCCGAACTCCCGGCCCTGCCGGCAGGAGGCCTTGAAGCCCTCCTCGTCGGCGAGGTCGAGATGGACGCCGTCGAGGATCGAGATGCCGGCAGCACGCGCGGCGAGGAGGCAGGTACCGAGTGAGACCAGCATCGGCAGGCGCATGGGCGTGTGGAGCGCGTGCAGGTCCTTGGTGAGGTCGGAGGTGCCCATGACGAGGCAGGCGACGCGCGGATGGTCGGCGATCTCCTCGGCGTGGAGGATGCCGCGCGGGGTCTCCATCATACACCAGATGGGAAGATCGACGGGAGCGCCGGCGCCGTCCAGGACGCAAGCGGCGCGGCGGACCATATCGACGCTGTCGACCTTGGGAAGCAGGATGGCATCGGCACCGGCCTGCGCCATGGCGACGAGGTCGGTGTGGCCCCAGGGCGTATCCAGGCCGTTGACGCGGACGATCAGCTCGCGGCCACCGTAAGCCGCCTTGGCCTCGAGCGCCTTCCTGATCTCGGCGCGGCCCTGCTCCTTGGCGTCGGGCGCCACCGCGTCCTCGAGGTCGAGGATGAGGCCGTCGGCCGGAAGCGTGCGGCCTTTCTCGAGCGCACGCGGATTGGAGCCCGGCATGTAGAGGATGCTGCGGCGCGGACGGACGGTGGCGGGCATTGCTGCGCTCTCCTCGAAGCTTGCGATCTCGTGCGCTGCTATAGCGAAGGCTCGCGCAGGTCGGAAGCCGTGGAGGAGCGGACCGTCCGGGTGCAGGAATGCGGGCGGCTCAGCGCTTCCGACGGCCCTTCTGGCAGCACAGGCGCTCGGCGGCGCCGACGTAGAGGAGCCAGGCCGAGTAGGTCGTCACCGCCGCCGGCAGGACGTAGGAAGCGATCAGCAAGGTCAGGGGATCGGGGATGGTCATGATCCGTCCCTCCGTGGTGTTCCGTCCATGATCTCGGATGTCGTGCAAAGAAGAGGGAAAGATCGTTTCGGTTCCATCACTCGCGCGAGAGGGAGCATCGTCTTCGGGAACGGCCGCTCACCTTGCGGATGACCTGGCCGAGACGAGCAAGCTCGCCGCGACCAGGAGGATGATGGCGGCGAGCATGGGCCGGGCCGTGCCGTCGTAGAGGGCGGCGACCAGGCTCGCTATGCCGGCCGGCACCACGGTCTGGGCGAAGCCGAGCGCCGCCGCGGCGGAGCCGGCGATCGCACCGTGCGGCTGCAGCGCCAGCGTGGTGGCGTTGGCCACGACCAGACCGAAGGCGACGAAGAACAAGCCCAAGCTCGCGATCAGGGCCTCGACACCGCCGAAATCGGTCGCGGCGACGGCGAGGGCCAGGATCGCGCAAAGACAGGCCGCCGCGAGCGCTGCGCGGACGACGCGCGGAAGCCGGAAGCGGCGCACGAGGCGCGAGTTGAGCAGGTTGCCGGCCGACGAGCAGGCCGCGATCACCGCGAACGCGCCGCCGAAGGCGGAAGCGCCGAGGCCGTAGCCTGCCATGAACACAGCCGAGGCGTTGGTGAGATAGGTCGTGAGCGTGCCGAAGATCAGGATGGTGACAGTGGCCCAGGGCCGGCTGCGCGGGTCGAGGAACACGGCGGCGAAGGCCTCGACCAGCTTTCCCGGCCGCAGTGCTGTCGGGTTCCTCGTCTTCAGGCTCTCCTCGAGGAAGAGGGCGGCCAGCACCATCAGCACGGCACCATAGACGGCGAGAAAGCCGAAGATCCAGCGCCAGCCGGCGAGGCTCAGGATCACCGCCCCGATCGAGGGGGCGATGATCGGGGCGGTGACGAAGGCCGCGAGCGCCAGGGAGAGGATGCGCGCCATCTGCGGCCCCTCGAACAGGTCGCGGATCACGGCCCGCCCGAGCACGGCCGCGGCCCCGGCCGAGAAGCCCTCGAGCACGCGCAAGCTCAGGAGGGTCGCGATGTCGGGCGCCAGTGCGCAGCCGAGCGTGGTGATCTCGTAGAGCACGAAGCCCACGAGCATGGCGGGCTTGCGGCCGGTCCGGTCCGAGAGCATCCCCCAGAGGAGCTGGCCGATCGCGAAGCCCGCGAAGAACAGCGTCACCGTGAGCTGGGTCGTGGTGAGGCCGGCGCCGAGGGCGTGGGCGGTCGCCGGAATGGCCGGCAGGTTGATGTCGATCGACATCGCCGTGAGCGTCATGATCGCCGCGATCAGGGCGATGAAGGCGCGCGAGCCGGGGGCGACCGGACGCGGCGTGATGCCGGCGATCAAGCCCGGAACGGGAAGCGGCCGGCGACGCGGAACGGCGCCACGCGGTGGGTCTGGGTGAAGAGAGCGATCTGGTCGATCACGAGCGGCTCCACGAGATAGGGGGCAAAGGCGTGCTCGAGGATCGCCCTCACCCGTCCGCGTTCGGGCTCCTCCAGAGGCCCGGTGAGCGTCATGTGGAAGCGGAACAGCTCGAACACGTAAGGATAGCCCCACCGATCGAGATAGGCGCGCTCCTGCTCGGACAGACGCTCGGGCTGGCGGCGGGCGCGCTCCTCCTCGGACAGAGGGGCGCGGAAGCGCTCGAACTCGCGCACGCAGTCGGCCGCGAGCCGGTCGACCGCCGGCGACGGCTCGGCCGGTACGAGGGCCAGGAAGCCCGCGAGCTCGCCCACCTTGAGCTTCACACGGCAGGGCCTGCGCGACATGGCGAACTGTTCGACATCGCCGAGAAGACCGGCGGCCTCCATGCCCTCGGCGAGAGCGAACGGAGCCTTCAGGGTGGCATGGAAGCCGTAGTGCCGGGGTGCGGCGGTGATCTCGAGCAGCCGTTCCGGCGTGATGCCATCGACCACCGGGAACGAGACGCGCTCGTCGCGATCGGGGTCCCTGCCGAGCCAGGCATCCGCGAGCCGCTTCAGGGGACTTCCCGGCGGCGGCGCGTAGTAGACCGCGTAGCGGGTGTCCATCGGGCCGTAATCGCTGTCGGTTCCGGTATCGGCGCTCATGGATGCGTTCTCCTGCGGCGTGCCCCTCGAATCGCGGTCGATGCCGGCTGGTTCCGCCAATCGGGCTCTTACGCGATTCTCCACCCCTCGCGCCAGACCGCGAGTACGGTGGGCGTCACGCCGATCTCGCGCACCCGGACGAGGTCGGCACGAGCCCCGGGCGCTATCCGCCCGCGATCGCCGAGACCCAGCAGGTCTGCCGGTATCCGGGTCACAGGCGCGATCGCGTCCGGCATCGGGATGCCGAAGCCCTCGCGCAGCAGGAAGGCGGCCTGGAGCAGGCTCGCGGGCACGTAGTCCGAGGAGAAGACGTCGAGGAGCCCGTGCTCGACCAGCTCGGCGGCGGCGACGTTGCCGGAATGCGAGCCACCGATGACGAGGTTGGGCGCTCCCATGACGATGCTCATCCCGGCCGCGCGCGCCGCGCGCGCCGCCTCGAGGGTGGTCGGGAACTCGGCTATGGCGCAGCCGCAGGCACTGGCCTCGGCCACGTGCGCCTCGGTGGTGTCGTCGTGGCTGGCACGAACGGCACGGTGACCGTCGAGCAGGCGCAGCACCGCCGCGCGATGCCGCTCGACATAGGTGCGCTGCTCCTCGATGCGGCGCGCCACCATGGCCTGGAACTCGGCCTCGTCCTTGACCTCGCGCCCGAGATGAAAGCCCCGAAGCCGGTCGAGATCGCGCCACTGCCGCTGGCCCGGGGTATGGTCCATGAGCGAGACCAGCCGCAAGGACGGCTCGTCCCTCAGTGGCTCGAACAGCTCGAGCATGTGGGGATCGGTGAGCTCGAGCCGGAGGTGGAGAAAATGCTCGGCCTTGAGGGCGCCGGCGCGCTGCGCGCGGCGCAGGACCTCGATCGACAGGTTGAGATACTCCAGCCGCTCGCTCTTGCCGCCATAGAAGCCGACGCAGATGGCATCGCACACGGTGGTGATGCCGGCGGCCGCCACCTGCGCATCGTGGGTGAGCATGGCGGCATCGGCCGGCCAACGGACGCCGGGACGCGGTGTAAACTGTCGCTCGAGATTGTCGGTGTGGAGTTCGACCAGACCGGGCAAGAGCCAGTCACCCTCGAGATCGATGGCGCTCCTGGTCCGGCTCGGTCCTTCGTCGACGGCTTCGACGAGGCCGTCACGGACGACGAGCGAGCCCGTGACGACTCTGTCTTCCGTGACGATCCGGGCATTGGTGAGGACGAAGGGCTCGCGCATGGAACGACCTCGAGCTGCGACGCAGGCAAGGCAGGAGTGGCACGGTCCCCAGCCGTAGGGAAGATGCCATGGCATCTTCGCCGCTTCGGCCCGGCTCGGACGCGCTTCGGGAGCGGACGGGAGCCGTGCGACAGAAGAACGCCCGGCCGGCCGCGAATCGGACGAGGCGAAACCGAGCTGTCGATCGAGCGATTGGTATTTGCAAAGCCGCCAGGACCATAGCAACCTGGAAGCAAGATGCCAGCGGTCGCTTGCCGCTTCCGCAGTTTCGAAATACCGCGAGATGTAGGCAAAGGATCGCTAATCATCGTTGGTGTAGGAGGACTTGACGGCGAAGGTCGAGGCGAGTGGTGCAACGTTGCATGTACCGCTTCGGATGTTCTATGGTTGAATCGAGTCCGTCCGCTTCTGATGCGGCGCCTTGCGTTCGATCGTCAAGCTGATGGCGATCCAGAATGTTTCTCGAACGCGACCTTGGCTGGCATTGAATTCTCGGTTCAGGCGACACGACCTGCCTTCAACTATGGATTATTTGACCTTCGTTGACCGGTTGCTTGTGCAACTGTACAATACCGGTTGCCTTTCCCGGCTGAGCTGCCATTCTCCAGTATGCCCCGATGAACTTTTTTCCCCTGCAGGGAGAACATGCTCTAAAGTGGCCATCCAAGAGGCAGGGCGTGCGTGAGGTCAGTTGCGGAATGCCGTCGTGGTGATCAATCCCGGCAAGGTTCTGGTCATCGAGGATGACCCGCTGCAGCAGATGCATCTGCGGGCGGCGCTGGACAGCCTCGATCTGCTGGAGGCGTACGACCGGACCGAGGCGCTGGGGCTCCTGCGCGAGCACGCCCCGCCCGTGGTGCTGCTCGACCTGGGCCTGCCGCCGGACCCGCACGGCGTCACCGAGGGCTTCAGGGTGCTGGAGTCGATCCTCGACAGCGCACCCGGCACCAAGGTGATCGTCATGACCGGCCAGCAGGACCATGACCATGCGGTCCGTGCGGTCGGCTGCGGCGCCTACGATTTCCACCTGAAGCCGATCCAGACCGAGCGGATCCGCGTCACGCTCGACCGAGCGCTCCACCTCACCGAGCTCGAGGACGAGCACCAGCGCCGGCTGCTCTCGACCAGCCACACCTCGCTGCCCGGCGTGGTCGGCGACAGCCCGGCGATGCTCAAGGTCTGCCGCACGATCGAGCGGGTGGCACCGTCCGATCTCAGCGTCGTGCTCACGGGCGAGAGCGGCACGGGCAAGGAGGTGGTCGCCCGAGCACTCCACGCCCTGAGCGCAAGGCGCAGCGAGCGCTTCGTCGCCATCAACTGTGCCGCGATTCCGGATACCCTCCTAGAGGCCGAGCTGTTCGGCTACGAACGCGGCGCCTTCACCGGCGCGGTCAAGCAGACCCAGGGCAAGATCGAGCTCGCCCATCGCGGCACGCTGTTCCTCGACGAGATCGGCGATCTGCCCTTGAGCCTGCAGGCCAAGCTCCTGCGCTTCCTGCAGGAGCGCGTGCTCGAGCGGATCGGCGGGCGGCGCGAGATCGAGGTCGACGTGCGGGTGATCTGCGCTACGCATCGCGATCTCGGCAAGCTCATGGCGAGCGGAGAGTTCCGCGAGGATCTCTATTACCGGCTGGCCGAAATCGGTGTGCATATCCCGCCTCTGCGCGAGCGCGACGGCGATGCCGTGCTGCTCGCACGCTACTTTCTGACCCAGTATGCAAGTTCTCTCGGGCGCAAGGTGAAGGGCTACACGAGCGGCGCTCTGCGCGCGCTCGACACCCATCGCTGGCCCGGCAACGTCCGCGAGCTGCAGAACCGCGTCAAGCGCGCCGTGATCATGGCGGAGAGCCCGCGCATCCGGCCCGAGGATCTCGACCTCCCGGCCGAGGCCGAGGAGATCGGTGATCTCGACCTCAGGAGCTGCCGCGAGCGGGCCGAGCACGCGGTGCTGCGCCGGGCGCTGGCCCGTTCGGAAGGGAACCTGTCCCTAGCGGCGCGACTGCTCGGGGTGAGCCGGCCCACGCTCTACGACCTCCTGCGCCAGCACCGGCTCAGGAGCTGAAACGCATGCCCCGCCGACGATCGTGATGCTGCCGGCCCATGTGTGGCGAGCAGTCCCCCTCGGGGGGCGGCCCCTGCTACGGAAAGTCGCGTTGACAGAAAGAAATTCCTCCCATCAACGGCTGGTCGACGTTATGAAAGCGGACATCGTCGGATCGGCACGGAAGGGCGCGTGACGAGGATCTTCGATGCGAGCCGGGAGCCACCTGCGGGCGGGCTTGGCAAAGAAACCGGCAGGGCGTGGCTGGTGGAGCGCCTGCAAGCGCTGAGTGGTCTCGCCAAGGGCACGCCGGGCCGGGTTCGGCTGCACACAGTCTCGCTGATCCGCTGGATCGCGGTGGCCGGGCAGCTCTTCACCATCTTGTTCGTGCATTTCTCGCTCGGCATCACCCTGCCGCTCGCAGCGCTTCTGCCAGCCGTGGTACTGAGCGCGCTCGTCAACCTGGCGTTGACCCTGGGACTCAAGGCGACCACGCGTCTGCCGGAGCGGAGCGCTGCGGCTCTGTTTGCGTTCGACATCCTGCAGCTCTGCTATCTCGTGGTGCTGACCGGCGGCCTGCAGAATCCGTTCGCTGTCCTTCTGCTCGTCCCGATGGCGCTGGCCGCCGCCACGCTCGACCTGCGCTCGACGGTAGGCATCACGCTGCTGGCGCTCCTGTGCGTCGCGGTCCTGGCGCTTGCCGGGGGGCCTTTGCCCTGGCGCGACGGCGGGCTCACCCTGCCGGCGCTCTACCGTGTGGGCGGCTGGGTGGCGCTCAGCATGGCGGTCGTCCTGATCGCGGTCTTCGCCTGGAGCATCGCCGAGGAGGCACGCCAGCGCGCCGAGGCGCTCAGCGCCACCCAACTGGCGCTCGCCCGCGAGCAGCAGCTCTCGGCCTTGGGCGGTCAGGCGGCGGCGGCAGCCCATCTTCTGGGCACGCCGCTTGCGACCATCAACATCATCGCCAAGGAGCTGGTGCGCGAGCTGCCGCCGGGGAGCCCTCTGGCCGAGGACGTCGCCGAGCTCCTGACGCAGGCACGGCGCTGCCGCGATCTCCTGGCCGGCCTCGGCAAGCCTTCCGACCACCGGGAGCACGCACGGTTCACGCGAGCCCCTATCTCGAGCATGCTCGAGCACATCGCAGCGGAGTTCGCCCGCCCCGACATCGCGGTGCGAATCACGGTCGATCGGGTCGACGACACGGAGGAGCCGCATGTCGGCCTGACGCCGGAACTGCGCCACTCGCTCGCCAACCTGATCGACAACGCGATCCAGTTCGCACGAAGACGAGTGGAGATTCGGGTGCAGCCGTCGCGCACCGCACTGGTTCTCACGATCCAGGACGACGGACCCGGCTTCCCGGCAGAATTGCTCCACTGGCTGGGAGAGCCGTTCCTTTCCACCCGGCGCGAGCAGGGAGGACTAGGCTTGGGCATTTTCATCGCGAATACCTTGCTTGCCCGAACGGGCGCAAAGGTTCATTTTGACAACGCGGAGCAGGGAGCGCGCGTCACACTGAGCTGGCCGACGCAGTTTCTCGAGCGGGCCTTCGGAGAGCTGAACCATGATGGAAAACGCGACTAACACGTCGCCGGCGACACCGTCGGCACCGGGTGAGCGCGCCAGCGGCGACTCCCCCATCCTCATCCTCGTCGACGACGACGCGCCCTTGCGGCGCAGCCTGCAGCGCGCGATGGAGCGGCGCAATTTCCAGGTCTATACCGCCGACAGCCTGAAAGCCGGGCTGAACCTCGCGCACAGCGTGAAGCCGGACTATGCCGTGATCGACCTGCGCCTCGAGGATGGGAGCGGCATCGAGCTGGTCAAGCGGCTGCGCGAGCTCCATCCC
Organism: Benzoatithermus flavus; assembly: GCF_037908215.1. Taxonomy (NCBI): domain Bacteria; kingdom Pseudomonadati; phylum Pseudomonadota; class Alphaproteobacteria; order Geminicoccales; family Geminicoccaceae; genus Benzoatithermus; species Benzoatithermus flavus. Next base: position 12,180 of record NZ_JBBLZC010000033.1, read on the forward strand.
AAGGTCCGGGTCGTGATTCTGACCGGCTACGGCAACATCGCCACCGCCGTGGCGGCGGTGAAGGCGGGAGCGGCCGACTATCTGGCGAAACCGGCCGATGCCGACGACGTCATCAACGCGCTCCTCGCCACGGGCTCGAGCCTGCCGCCGCCGCCGGCCAATCCGATGTCGGCGGACCGGGTGCGCTGGGAGCACATCCAGCGCGTGTTCGAGCAGTGCAACCGCAACGTGTCGGAAACGGCACGCCGGCTCAACATGCACCGCCGCACCCTGCAGCGCATCCTCAACAAACGGGCGCCAAGGGAGTAAGCATCGCACGGCGCCCGGCGGCAGCACGAGAAAGTGGGGGAGATGGCCGTGCAGAAAGAGCAGCCCGGCATGGCAGGAGGCCGTGTCGGGTCGGAGAGCCGCAAGCTTCTCCTGGTCGACGACGAGGTGGCCTTGCGCAAAAACCTCGTCCGCGCCTTCGAGCGCGAGGGGTTCGAGGTGGCGACGGCCGGCAGCCTCAAGGAGGCCTACGACGTGGCTGCCGACTTCTGCCCGGACTATGCCGTGCTCGATCTCAATCTGCAGGACGGGTACGGCATGGAGCTGATCGGCACCCTGCAGGAGCTGCGGCCGGGCGTGCGCATCGTCATCCTCACAGGCTACGATAGCATCGCGTCGAGCCTCGTGGCCCTCAAGGCGGGCGCAGCGGGCTACCTCGCCAAGCCCGTCCAGGCCGAGCAGGTGGTGGCGACCCTCCTCGGCCAGGCCGACGACGGCCTGGAGCCCTTGGTCCGGCCGATGTCGGCGGACCGGGTGCGCTGGGAGCACATCCAGCGCGTGTTCGAGCAGTGCAACCGCAACGTGTCGGAAACGGCACGCCGGCTCAACATGCACCGCCGCACCCTGCAGCGCATCCTCTCGAAGCGGGCGCCGCGCCCCTGAGCGGCGGCGAGGCAAGCCGCGGAGATCCTCGCGACCCGAGTGGCGGGCGGATGTGGCACGTGTCACGAGCGGACCAGCCTAGCTCCGGCCCGCCAGGGTCTCGAACAGCACCACCGAGCCGCGCCCGCCTCGGCTTCCGGTGTCCTCGCCGCTGCTCAGCGCCACCGCCACGGCCTGGGCGGTGCGTACCTTGCCGGGCGAGACATAGGTAGCGCTGAACGTCGCCCGCGCCAGCCGCCCGTCGCCCAGCCCTGCCCAGAGCTCCTTCAGGCCCTGTGCGCGCAGGATCATGATGTTGTCGAGCTTCTGGCCGATCGTGGCACGCGGGTCGAGGTTCAGCCAGAGCGCGAAGGCACGGTTGATCTGTTTTACCACCCGCTCCTGATCGAGCACCACGCACGGCAGCGGGCACGCCTCGAGCACCCGGGTCAGGTCCTGGGTGTTGCCGGCGAGCGACAGGCGGTCCAGCTCGCGCTGCAGCGTCTGGGCGCGCAGCCTCGCATGGGTCAGGGCGAAGGTGCGCAATGTCGAGGCGAGGTTCGTGCGCTCCGGGGTTGCGTCCGCCACCTCGTTGACCAGAGCCGAAAGGCGCATGTTGCGCTCTTCGGCTACGTCTTTAAGATAGCTCCAGAATTCCTTCTCGAGCTTGATCGAGGTACGCACCTCGCCAATGCGCATCGTTTTCCGGATCATCCGTCCGGGCCCCTTTTCGTTACCACCGGCTTAATAGCGTATGACAGGATAGCAACCCGCCGCGCCATTGGCTTCTACACATATCGCTTAATAGTTTTGATTTGGTTAGCACGCGCTTCGGAGTATGTCTGCCTGCCGCGAATGCCCGGAGCCACACCATGGAGCGCCTTGGAGTCACACCATGAACGAGGCAACACCCTCGAAGCCCGTGACGGGCTCCGCGACACCGGCGGCGCAGGTTCCTCGCGCCGCGGCACCGACCAGGCCACTGGTCATGGAGCCGCCGGCGATCGGGGAGCGCATCACGATCCCGGTGGCGCCGGGCCAGCCCGTGGCGCTCCCGGACGAGATCTTCGATCCCAAGCACGCCCGCTACGTGATCGACGGCGACGATCTGGTGGTCACACCCGAGCACGGCGGCGTTCTCGTCCTCGATCGCTTCTTCGGCCATCCCGGCCATCCGCCCACGCTCTCGGTGCTGGGTGGTCCGCCGGTCGATGCCGACACGCTGCTCGCCCGCGCCGACCTCGTGGGGCCGCCCGCGCAGCCGGTGACGATCGTCCAGATTCCCGTGCCGGGCGACACCGACACGGCGGCGGGCGAAGGTCGGGGCAAGACGACCGCCGGCGGTGGCGCTGCGTTCGCCCCTTACGATCCGGGTGACATCGGCCCCGGCCTCAACCCGACAGGTCCCTTGGGCCCGACTGCGCTCTCCTATGGGGCCGAGTTCCCGCGCATCGAGGGTGCTCTGGGGGAGCGGGGCGACGGCGAGCCCTCCTCGCCCCCGACGGCGCCCACGATCGAGATCGCCGGCGCCACCCACGGCCTCGTGCGCGAGCAGAGCATCGGCTTCGCGTACGGGTCGACCAAGGACGATCCCGGCCTCGTCGAGCGTGTCCGGCTGCCCGACGGCAGGATCAACGGCATCGACCCGCGCGACGTCGCGCTCGACGCCGCCCGAACGGCCAGCATCGTGTTCGAGGGCGAGGTCGCGAAGCTGAAGAGCTCGCTCGGCGTGTTCCAGGTCGACGCCGATGGCCATCTCGGCGCGGCGAAGCTGCTGTTCCCGAACGTCAACAGCACGGTCCTCGATCCGAGCCTACCCTACATCCTGGACGGCAAGGGCCCGCTCACACCGGGCGATTCGACATCCCTGGGCGTGATCCCCGGCGGCTCGCAGCTCGGCTTCTTCCTGGTCTCGGACGGGTTTCGCCTGAACGCCCCCGGCCTGCTCGAAGACGGCGGCCGGTTCGAGCTGCGCAGCGGCGCCGACCATTCTGCTCCGGCCGCCATCGGCGACGGCGTGCCGCCGGTGCTGATCCACATCGACGCCCATGGCCACGAGACGCTGGTCAGGGGCGTTCTGTTCGTCACCGTCGATCCGGACCCGGGCTCGCCGCACGTCAACGTGCTGAACCCCGACGGCCAGACGCACGTGGTGTCCTGGTACGACAGCGCTACGGGCGATCTCGTCTTCTCGATGGAGGACAAGCTGTTCGACGCCGGCAGCAAGCCCGCGGACGGCGACTACAACGACGTCACCTTCCGCCTGCATCTCGGGCCCGTGCAGGATCTGGCCCTGTTCTACGGTGGCGGGCACGAGGACGGCGCCTTCAACATCACCATCCGGGACGACGGCACCAGCCTGAGCGGCGCGGAGCTGCGGCTCACGCAGTTCCAGAGCGGCGATCACCTCGCGTTCGGCCACACGCTCGACCGGAACGGCGACGGGATCGTCGATGGTACCTCGATCCGGATCGAGGAGGCCAGCACCACCCATCTCCGGCTCTCCGGCCAGGACAGCATCCAGCACTACCAGGACGTGCTGAACGCCGTCCGGCTGCTGAACGACACCGACCCGCACCCCGGCACGCGCGAGGCGAGCCTCGTCGTCACCGACGCGGATGGGCTCGAGAGCCGACCGGCGACGATCACGGTCACGATCGACGATCTGAACGACGACGGCGGCCCCGGCAGCGACACGCTCGCCGGCACGGACGGCATCGATGCGATCGCGGGCCGCGACGGCAACGACAACCTGTTCGGCAACGGCGGCGGGGACTTCCTCGACGGCGGCGACGGCGACGACCGCCTGTTCGGCGGCGACGGCGACGACATTCTCGTGGGCGGCCCCGGCCGGGACGTGCTCGCGGGCGGAGCCGGCGCCGACAGGTTCGTGCTCACGGCCTTGGGCGACGGCCGCGACATCATTCTCGACTTCGATGCCACGGCCGGCGACCGGCTCGACCTCGGCCGCCTGCTCGCCGGGACCGGATTCGACCCGAACGCCGCGAACGCGGGCGACTTCCTGCGCTTCGAGGCGACCGAGGCCGACGGTAACGGCACGGCCGACATCAAGGTGATCGTCGATCTCGACGGCAGCGGCAGCCATTATGTGCCGGAGCATGTCGCCACCTTGATGAACCCCGTCGGCGTCGGCCCGGGCACGCCTCTTCACGAGGTCGCGACGTTCACCGGCTCGGACGGTGCGACGTCCTAGCCTGCGACATCTTTGCGCTGTCTTGCGATGATCTCGGGCGGCTCTACGGCCGCCCGAATCATTTTTCGTCCCGTCGATGACGTGATCCACGCGCTGATTGGACGCATGCGGGCCTCGCCGGGCCGTCGGGTGCTCGCCTTGTCCCTCGCCGGACCTGGGGGTAGATAGAGCGCCACTTCAGCCAAGCCGCATCAACCGACCAGAAGAGGGGCACGCAGTCGCATGGCTCGCAACAAGATAGCGCTCATCGGTGCCGGCCAGATCGGCGGCACCCTTGCCCTCCTCGCGGCCCAGAAGGAGCTGGGCGACGTCGTGCTGTTCGACGTGGTCGAGGACATGCCGGCCGGCAAGGCGCTCGATCTGGCGCAGACGGGCCCCGTCGAGGGCTACAACGCCACTCTTACCGGCACCAACGACTATGCCGCGATCGAGGGTGCGGACGTCGTCATCGTGACGGCCGGCGTGCCCAGGAAGCCCGGCATGAGCCGCGACGACCTGATCGGGATCAACACCGGCGTGGTCAAGACCGTCGGCGAGAACATCAAGAAGTACGCGCCCAACGCTTTCGTCATCGTCATCACCAACCCGCTCGACGTGATGGTGGCGGTGATGCAGAAGGTCACGGGCTTCAAGCCGGAGCGCGTGGTCGGCATGGCCGGCGTGCTCGACAGTGCGCGCTTCCGCCTGTTCCTCGCCGAGGAGTTCAAGGTCTCGGTCGAGGACGTGACCGCGTTCGTGCTCGGCGGCCACGGCGACACCATGGTCCCGCTCGTGCGCTACTCGACCGTGGCGGGCATCCCGCTGCCCGACCTCGTCAAGATGGGCTGGACCACGCAGGAGCGGCTGGATGCGATCGTTCAGCGCACCCGCGACGGCGGTGCGGAGATCGTGAAGCTCTTGAAGACCGGCTCGGCGTTCTATGCGCCGGCGGCTTCCGCCATCCAGATGGCCGAGAGCTACCTCAAGGACCAGCGCCGGCTCCTGCCCTGCGCCGCCTACCTCACCGGCCAGTACGGCGTGAACGGCCTCTATGTCGGCGTGCCGGTGATCATCGGCAGGAACGGCGTCGAGAAGATCGTCGAGATCGAGCTCGACGCCGACGAGAAGGCGATGTTCGACAAGTCCGTGTCGGCCGTGCGCGCGCTCTGCCAGGTCGTGAACGGGATGGGCCAGGTGCAGCTCTAAACGGCGAGCCCAGGGAAGCGACGCATGAACATTCACGAATACCAGGCCAAGGCGCTGCTCAAGGAGTACGGAGTCACCGTTCTCCGCGGCCAGGTGGCCTACACGCCCGAGGAGGCCGAGCAGGCGGCCCGGGCACTCGGCGGCCCGGTCTGGGTGGTCAAGGCGCAGATCCACGCCGGCGGTCGCGGCAAGGGCGGTGGCGTCAAGCTCGCCCGCTCGGTCGAGGAGGTGCGCCAGCTCGCCGACAAGATGCTCGGCATGACGCTGGTCACCCACCAGACCGGCCCGCAGGGGCGCGTGGTGAAACGCGTCTACATCGAGGACGGCTGCAACATCGCCCGCGAGCTCTATCTCGGTGCGGTGCTCGACCGCGCCACCTCGCGCGTGACCTTCATGGCCTCGACCGAAGGCGGGGTCGAGATCGAGGAGGTCGCGGCCAAGCATCCCGAGAAGATCATCAAGGTCGCGATCGACCCTGCCACCGGCTTCCAGTCCTTCCACGGCCGGCTCCTCGCCTTCGGTCTCGGCCTCAAGGGCAAGGAGGTCGGCAGGGCGGTCGCGTTCATGAAGGGCCTCTACCAGTGCTTCGTCGAGCGCGACGCGTCGCTCGTCGAGATCAACCCGCTCGTGGTCACGGCCGAGGGTGATCTCGTGGCGCTCGATGCCAAGATGAACTTCGACAGCAACGCGCTCTACCGCCAGCCCAAGATCATGGAGCTCCGGGACCTCGACGAGGAGGACCCGCACGAGATCGAGGCCAGCCGGCACGAGCTCAACTACATCAAGCTCGACGGCAACATCGCCTGCATGGTCAACGGCGCGGGCCTCGCCATGGCGACCATGGACATCATCAAGCTCTATGGCGGCGAGCCCGCGAACTTTCTCGACGTGGGCGGCGGCGCCACCAAGGAGCGCGTCACTGCGGCCTTCAAGCTGCTGCTTTCGGACCCCAACGTCGAGGGTGTGCTCGTCAACATCTTCGGCGGCATCATGCGCTGCGACGTGATCGCCGAGGGTGTGGTCGCCGCGGCACGCGAGGTCAACCTCAACGTGCCGCTGGTGGTCCGCCTCGAGGGCACCAACGTGGATCTCGGCAAACAGATCATGCGCGAGTCGGGCCTGCCGATCATCCCGGCGGACGACCTCGCCGATGCCGCCGAGAAGGTCGTCAACGCCGTCAAGAAGGCCGCCTGAGCGATGTCCGTTCTGATCGACGCCAGCACCAAGGTCATCTGCCAGGGCTTCACCGGTGCCCAGGGAACCTTCCACTCCGAGCAGGCCATCGCCTACGGCACCAGGATGGTGGGTGGGGTCACCCCCGGCAAGGGCGGGGAGACCCATCTGGGCCTGCCGGTGTTCAACACGGTCCAGGAGGCGCGGGAGCAGACCGGCTGCGACGCCTCGGTGATCTACGTCCCGGCCCCGTTCGCGGCCGACGCGATCCTGGAGGCGATCGACGCCGAGGTGCCGCTGATCGTCTGCATCACCGAGGGCATCCCGGTGATGGACATGGTCAAGGTCAAGCGCGCCCTCTCGGGCTCGAAATCGCGTCTGGTCGGTCCGAACTGCCCTGGCGTCATCACGCCCGGCCAGTGCAAGATCGGGATCATGCCGGGGCACATCCACCTCCCCGGCAAGATCGGCATTGTCTCGCGCTCGGGCACGCTTACCTATGAAGCGGTGGCCCAGACCACCCGCCCGGGCCTGGGTCAGTCGACCTGCGTCGGCATCGGCGGCGACCCGGTGAAGGGGACCGAGTTCATCGACGTGCTGCAGATGTTCATCGAGGACCCTCAGACCGAAGGCATCATCATGATCGGCGAGATCGGCGGCTCGGCCGAGGAGGAGGCCGCCGCGTTCTGGAAGGCTTCCGGCTGCAAGAAGCCGATCGTCGGCTTCATCGCCGGCCGCACGGCCCCTCCGGGGCGCCGCATGGGCCACGCCGGGGCGATCATCTCGGGCGGCAAGGGCGGCGCCGAGGAGAAGATCGAGGCCATGCAGGCTGCAGGCATTCGGATCGCGAAGAGCCCCGCCCATATCGGCGAGGCGATGGTCGAGGCGATGGGGGGCCGCTGAGGCGAGCCACCCCGAGCGGGCGGTCGCATAGACCGCCCGCTCGCTTCTCGAGAACGGTTCTTGGGTGAACGGCCGGTGCCGCTCCTGTCCCGCCAGGCGCGCGGCGCCCGCGAGAGGTGGTCAGGACGATGGCGAAGCGACGCGAGCTCGAGCAGACTTCCTTTCTCTATGGCGGCAACAGCTCCTTCATCGAGGAGCTCTACGCCCGCTACCTGACGGACCCGGCCTCGATCGACCCGAGCTGGCGCGCCTATTTCGACGAGCTCGAGCCCGAGAACCGGGCGCTGTTCGAGCGCGCGCGCGCCGCGGTCCAGCCCCGACCCTCGCACCTGCGCCTGGTGCAGCCGGCACCAGCGCCTGCGGCGTTCGCGGGCAGCCTCGACGAGGCGGCAACGAAGCAGCTCATCCGCGATCATCTGCGCGTGATCATGCTGATCCGTGCGTACCGCGTGCGCGGCCATCTGATCGCGCGGCTCGATCCCTTGGGCCTCACCCACAACGAGCATCATCCCGAGCTCGACTACAGGTCCTACGGCTTCACCGACGCCGACCTCGACCGCGAGTTCTATCTCGACTACGTGCTGGGCCTCGAGAAGGCCACGCTGCGCCAGATCATGGAGGTCTTGAAGAAGACCTACAGCGGCACGGTCGGCATCGAGTTCATGCACATCCAGGACCCCGAGCAGAAAGCCTGGATCCAGTCGCGCATCGAGGGTACCGGTGGCATCTTCACCACCACCGCCGAGGACAAGCGCGAGGTCCTGGAGCAGCTCACCGCCACCGAAGGCTTCGAGCAGTTCCTGCACGTCAAGTTCCCTGGCACGAAGCGCTTCGGCCTCGACGGCGGCGAGAGCGCCATCCCCGCGCTCGAGACGATCATCCGCACCGCGGCCGAGCTCGGCTGCGAGGAGATCGTGCTCGGCATGCCGCACCGCGGCCGGCTCAACGTGCTCGCCAACGTCATGGGCAAGCCCTACGCCGCGATCCTGTCCGAATTCCAGGGCAAGGCGGTGTTCGACGAGGTCCTGGGCTCGGGCGACGTCAAGTACCATCTCGGCACCTCGACCGACCGGACGCTCCCCGACGGAAAGCAGATCCATCTCTCGCTCACGGCCAACCCCTCGCACCTCGAGGCCGTGAACCCGGTCGTCATGGGCAAGGCGCGCGCGAAGCAGCGCCAGAAGGGCGACACCGAGCGTACGCGCGTCATGGGCGTCCTCCTGCACGGTGATGCCGCCTTCATCGGCCAGGGTGTCGTGCACGAGTGCCTGGAGATGATGGATCTCAAGGGCTACCGCATCGGCGGCACGATCCACGTCATCATCAACAACCAGATCGGCTTCACCACGAGCCCGGCCTATTCGCGCAGCTCGCCCTATCCTTCGGACGTGGCGCGCGGCGTTCAGTGCCCGGTGTTCCACGTCAACGGCGACGATCCCGTGGCCGTCACCCACGTCGCCCGCCTCGCGACCGAGTTCCGCCAGAAGTTCAAGAAGGACGTGGTCATCGACATGTGGTGCTACCGGCGCCACGGCCACAACGAAGGCGACGAGCCCGGCTTCACCCAGCCGCTCATGTACAAGAAGATCGCCCAGCACCCGAGCGTGCGGCAGATCTTCGCCCGCCAGCTCGAGCAGGAGGGCATCGTCCAGCCGGGCGAGGCGCAAGGAATGTACGACGCCTTCATCCGGCAGCTCGAGGCGGCGCACGAGGCCGCACGCAACTACAAGCCCAACAAGATCGACTGGCTCGAGGGTGCCTGGCGGGGCCTGCGCGCCGCTCCCATCGAGTACGAGCGCGGCAAGACCGGGGTGGCGCCGGAGACGCTGCGCGAGCTCGGCCTGAAGATGACCGACCTGCCGCCGAGCCTCAACGTCCATCCCCGCCTGAAGCGCGTCATCCAGCAGCGCCGCAAGGCGATCGAGGAAGGCCAGGGCATCGACTGGGCCACGGCCGAGCACCTCGCCTTCGCCACGCTGCTCTGCGAGGGCTTCCCGGTCCGGCTCTCGGGCGAGGACGTGGGCCGCGGCACGTTCAGCCAACGCCACGCCGTCATCTACGACCAGATGACCGAGGAGAAGCACATCCCCCTGGCGCATCTGCGGCCCGACCAGGCCTCGATCGAGGTGATCGATTCCATCCTCTCCGAGGAGGGGGTGCTGGGCTTCGAGTACGGCTACAGCCTCGCCGACCCGAACTGCCTCACGATCTGGGAGGCGCAGTTCGGCGACTTCGCCAACGGGGCGCAGGTCTACTACGACCAGTTCATCAGCTCGGGCGAGAGCAAGTGGCTGCGCATGTGCGGCCTCGTCAACCTTCTGCCCCACGGCTACGAGGGCCAGGGTCCGGAGCACAGCTCGGCCAGGCTGGAGCGCTTTCTCCAGCTCTACGCCGAGAACAACATGCAGATCGTCTACCCGAGCACGCCGGCGAGCTACTTCCACGTGCTGCGGCGGCAGCTCCATCGCGAGTTCCGGAAGCCGCTCATCGTGATGACGCCGAAGTCGCTACTCCGGCACAAGCGCTGTGTCAGCACGCTCGAGGAGCTCTCGACCGGCTCGAGTTTCCACCGCGTGCTGTGGGAGGCCCCTCCGTCCGCGGCGGACCAGGAGGTGGAGCGGGTCATCCTCTGCTCGGGCAAGATCTATTACGAGCTCCTGCAGGCGCGCGAAGACAAGGGCCTCGACAGCCAGGTGGCGCTGGTCCGGCTCGAGGAGCTGGCTCCCTTCCCGGAGGAAGCGCTCGCGGCCGAGCTGAAGCGCTATCGCAAGGACGTGCGGCTGGTCTGGTGCCAGGAGGAGCCGCGCAACATGGGGGCCTGGTTCTTCGTGGCGCCCAGGATCGAGAACCTGATGGAAGCTGCGGGCTTCGAGCAGCGGCGCCTCGCTTACGCCGGGCGGCGGCCGTCCGCGGCCCCGGCCACCGGCTACCATGCCCAGCACGAGCGCGAGCAGCGCCAGCTCGTCGAGGACGCGTTCAGCGTTTGAACCGGCATCGTCACGGGGGAGACAGGGAATGAGCATCGAGATTCGCGTGCCGACGCTCGGTGAGTCGGTCACCGAGGCCACGGTCGCGAAGTGGCTGAAAAAGGCCGGCGAGCCGGTGAGCGCCGACGAGCCGGTGGTGGAGCTCGAGACCGACAAGGTGAGCCTCGAGGTGCCGGCCCCCTCGGCGGGCGTGCTCTCGGAGATCCTGGTCGACGTCGGCAGCGACGTCTCGGTCGGCACCGTGATCGGCCGGATCGAGACCGGAGGCGCCGCCGCTGCGGCGCTGCCGCAGAAGCCTGCTGCGGCCGACGTCAAGGAGCAGGCTCTCGCCGAGGGTGACGGCCCTGCCTCGCCCATGAGCGCGCCGGCCCGGGCGATGGAGAAGGCGGAAACGCAGGCGGCCCAGCCCGGCGGTGGCGCCGCCCAGGCCGGTCCCGCCGCGCGCAAGCTCGCCGAGGAGAAAGGAATCGACCTCGCCGCGGTGACGCCGACCGGCCCCAAGGGCAACGTGACCAAGGCCGACGTGCTGACCCATCCCGCGGCCGCGAAGGCGGCCCCTGCTGCTTCTGCGCCGGCCCCCGCTCCGGCGGCACGGCCCACGGGCCGCGAGGAGCGGGTGCGGATGACCCGGCTCAGGAAGCGCATCGCCGAGCGGCTGAAAGAGGCGCAGAACACCGCCGCCATGCTCACGACCTTCAACGAGGTCGACATGACGGCGGTGAGCGAGCTCCGGAGCCGCTACCAGGACGCCTTCCAGAAGAAGCACGGCATCAAGCTGGGATTCATGAGCTTCTTCGTGAAGGCGGCGATCGAGGCGCTGAAGGCTTATCCTGCGGTCAATGCCGAGATCGACGGCGACGACATCGTCTACAAGCACTACTACGACATCGGCGTGGCGGTGAGCACCGACCAGGGGCTCGTCGTGCCGGTGGTGCGCGACGCGGATGTGCTCGGCCTCGCCGACATCGAGAAGCGCATCGCCGACCTCGGCAAGCGGGCGCGCGACGGCAAGCTCGCCATGGAGGAGCTCACGGGCGGCACCTTCACGATCACCAACGGCGGGGTGTTCGGCTCGATGCTGAGCACGCCGATCCTGAATCCGCCGCAGGTCGGCATCCTCGGCATGCACGCCACGAAACTGCGCCCCGTGGTGATGCCGGACGGCTCGATCCAGGCGCGGCCGATGATGTACTTGGCGCTGTCCTACGACCACCGGATCATCGACGGCAGGGAGGCCGTCTCGTTCCTGGTGCGCGTCAAGGAGTGCATCGAGGCGCCCGAGCGGATGCTGATCGACGCCTGAACGGATCTGTGCTGGCGGCCTTCGGGCCGCCGGCCTAATAGGAAGAAGCTGCGCAAGACGCGGGAGATCATCCCATCGATGAAATCCCTGCCCGAGCGGCGCCCCGGCTTCACCGACAAGGATCTCCACGACGACGAGGGCAACCCGGTCCTGTGATCCTCGCCGTCGACACGTCGGCCATCGTGGCGATGCTCCAGGACGAGCCGGAGGCGTTGGCGTCCGCCGAACGCCTGGCGCGGAACGAGCCGGTGATGTCGGCCGGCACGCTGATCGAGACCCTCAGGGTGCTCCGCCTGCGTCGTGGGCAGGCGGCCACCGACCGGCCCGGCGCCTCGCCGGGGCGAACGGCATCGAGATCGTCCCTGTCGACAGGCTGCAGGCCCAGCATGCGGACGAGGGCATGCGCCGCTTCGGGAAAGGTTGCGGCTCTCCGCCCGCCGTCCTCCATTTCGGCGACCTGTTCGCCCATGCGCCCGCCAGGCAGCTCGATGCTCCGCCTCTGTTCGAGGGCGACGGCTTCCGCCAGACCGACGTCAAGATCGCCGCCCTCTGACCGGCGTCGGACCCGTCCTGCCGGTAGGCGGCGAAGCGCTCGGCTCCGCCTGCCGGCTCGCCGCCACGGCCGCCTCCGGCCCGGCGATCCAGGCCTGGAACAGCCGGAACCCCAGCGCGAACACGACCGGCCCCACGAACAGGCCGATCAGCCCGTGCGCGAGCAGCCCGCCGATGGCACCCACGAACACGACTGCGAGCGGCACGCCCCCACCCCGCGCCATCAGGTAGGGCTTGAGCACGTTGTCGAGCAGCGCCACGAACAGGCACCAGACGAGGAACAGAAGTGCTGCCGGAAGCGTCGCCGTCGAGAAAACCCAGATCACGGCTCCCAGCAGCACGATCGCGGGGCCAATCTGAACGATGCAGAGCAGAAAGCAGATCAGGGTCAGGAAGGCCGCCCCGGGCACGTGGACTGCGACGAAGCCGATGCCGGCCAGCATCGACTGGACGATCGCCGTGCCGAGGATGCCGCGCGCGACGCTGCGCACCGTCCGCTCGGTGAGCTCGACCAGCTCCGGCCCACGGCTGCCGACAAGGCGGACGGACACTGCCTGCGCGAACCCGCCCGCCTCGCGGACATGGACCAGGAGGATGCCGGCGATGACGATCGCGATCAGGAAGTTGAGGATGCCGAAGCCGGCCCCGGCCACGAGCGAGACCAGCCAGCCCGCCAGCACCTTGAGCTGCGGCGTCACCTGACCGAGCGCAGTCCGCAGGTTGTCGAGGGCGAGGCGCCAGAACTCGTCGAGCGGCGGGCCGATCACCGGCCAGCCGGCGAGCCCTTCGGGCGGCGGTGGCAGGGCGATCCCGCCCTCGGCCAGCACGCGGGCGAGACTCGCCACGTTATCCACGAGCGCTCGCGAGAGCACGACCAGCGGCAGGATGAGCAGAATCAGGAGCAGGAAGCTCACCAGGAACGCCGCCAGCCGGTCGCGGTCGCCGAGATCATGGCGCAGCCGGTGATGGACCGGGTGGATCGCGACCGCGATAAGCGTTCCCCAGACGACCGGGACCAGGAAAGGCTTCGCGATCGTGAAGCACCAGAAGGTCAGGAGCAGGAGCAGCCCCACCCTGACCACCGCTTCGACGGCGACGCGCGAGACCATAAGATCGGCCGGTTGCGTGGTCGTGTCCGACATCGAGCCTCTCCCTCTTGGCTCTTCCGGCCGAGACTGCGCTTCCATGTCGTAGCCGGCAATGGGTGACCTCGTCGGCCGGTGCCGCTAGGCTGCGGCGCGATTCGGCGGCTCTCGGCCGCCGGCCAACGATGTCCTGGGTCAGGAGAACGGTTCCGTGAGTGAGGCAGCATACGATCTCGTCGTCGTCGGCGGCGGTCCGGGCGGCTACGTCGCCGCGATCAAGGCCGCCCAGCTCGGCATGAAGGTGGCCTGCGTCGAGAAGCGCGGCAGCCTCGGCGGCACCTGCCTCAACGTCGGCTGCATCCCCTCGAAGGCGCTGCTCCACTCCTCGCATCTCTACGAGGAGGCCGTGCACGGCATGGGCCGGCACGGCATCAAGATCAAGGATGTCGAGCTCGACCTCGGCGCCATGCTCGACAACAAGGACAAGGTCGTCAAAGGCCTGACTCAGGGCATCGAGTTCCTGTTCAAGAAGAACAAGGTCGATTACGTCGTGGGCACCGGCCGGATCGAGAGCCCCGGCAAGGTCGTGGTCCAGCAGAGCGGCGATGGCGGCGCCAGGGAGCTCGCGACCAGGAACATCCTGATCGCCACGGGCTCGGACGTGATGCCGCTGCCGGGAGTGACGATCGACGAGGAGCGCATCGTCTCCTCGACGGGTGCCCTCGATCTCGAGCGGGTGCCCGAGCATCTCCTCGTCGTGGGCGCCGGCTACATCGGCCTCGAGATGGGCACGGTCTGGCGGCGGCTCGGCGCCAAGGTCACGGTGGTCGAGTTCCTCGACCGCATCACGCCCGGCATGGACGGCGAGGTCGCGAAGGAGTTCCAGAAGATCCTCACGAAGCAGGGCATGAGCTTCAGGCTCGGCACCAAGGTGACCGGCGTGGACGGCTCGGGCGACCGACTCCAGGTCACGGTCGAGCCCGCAGCAGGTGGTGCCCCCGAGACCATCGCCTGCGACACCGTCCTGGTCGCGATCGGCCGGCGTCCCTACACCGAGGGCCTCGGGCTCGAGAAGGTCGGCGTACGGCTCGACAATCGTGGCCGGATCGAGGTGGACGACCACTTCGCCACGAACGTGCCCGGCATCTACGCCATCGGCGACGTCATCAAGGGCCCGATGCTGGCGCACAAGGCGGAAGAGGAAGGCTCGGTCTGCGCCGAGCGCCTCGCCGGCCAGAAGCCCCACATCGACTACGACATCATTCCGGGCGTGGTCTACACGGCTCCCGAGGTGGCCTCGATCGGCAAGACCGAGGAGCAGCTCAAGGAGGCCGGCATCGCGTACAAGGTCGGCAAGTTCCCGTTCATGGCGAACTCCCGCGCGCGCTCGGTCGGCACCACGGACGGCTTCGTCAAGATCCTGGCCGAGGAGAAGACCGACAGGGTGCTGGGTGCGCACATCATCGGCCCCGAGGCCGGGGTGCTGATCGCCGAGATCGGCATCGCCATGGAGTTCGGCGCCTCGTCCGAGGACATCGCCCGCACCTGCCACGCGCATCCCACGCTCGAGGAGGCGGTGAAGGAGGCGGCGATGGCCGCGGCGTTCGGCAAGCCGATCCACCTCTGACCCGCCCGCAAGCGGCGCTCCCCTCCGGGCGGCGCCGCTTGCCGCCGGCGTGGCAGATCCGGCTTCCTCCCCGCCGCTTCCGCAACGGGAGCGACCGCCCGGCCTAGGTGATCTCGGCCTGCTCGCCGTCCTATCTTCGAGGCTTACGCCGTTTCGCCGGCGAGCCGGCCGCGCCGCGCCTTGCTGCGGAGCAAGAGGTAGACGAGACCCGCGACGACGGCGGTGGCCGGGGCCGAGAACCCGGCGAAGGAGCCGCCCGCCTCGAGCAGCACCACGCCGACGGCAGCCGCGGCGAACCAGGCGATCAGGCCGTTCGGGTCGAAGGCCGGGACCCGGTCGCTGCGGTACTCGACGACCCCGCCATCGCGCGTGAGCAGGATGTGCCCGAGCGCGATCGCCACCCAGGCGACGACGAAGATCCCCTGGTAGGCCAGGGCCTGGAGAATCCAGCCGAACACGTCGGCCAGCATCAGCCCGTAGACGATGGCACCGACCACGACCGCCCAGACGATCCGGCTGAAGCTCAGCCCAGCCACGAGCTGGAAGAACGATTCCATGTTGACGGCCGCGAGATAGAAGTTCGCAGTGTTGATCCGGGTCTGCGTGACCCAGACGAAGACGAGCCCCCAAATCCCCATGAGCTGAAGGAGTGCCAGCACCACCGAGACCTCGCTCAAGGCTCCCTCGGTCGGGATCGAGCTCGCGAGGAAGATGCCCGCGACACCGTTCAGGAAGAAGGTGACGAGATAGAACGGCATGCCGAAGTTGAAGCGGGCGTGGTAGTCGGCATCCTCCTTGCGGCCGAAGCGGGCGTAGTCGAACGTGTACATCATGAGAATCCACACCCCCATGAAGTAGACAAAGCAGCTCCACCAGCCGTTCGCAGGCGCGCCACCGGCCGGACCCATGTCGAGCCAGGCGTGGCTGTAGCCGTAGGTGGCGATGGTGAGGACGATGGCGGCGAGCAGGCCGAGCGCGTAGAACGGCAGCAGCACGCCGTTCAGCTTGTCGAGCCAGTGCTGGATGCTGCCGAAGATCAGCGCCACGCTGTAGAGCACCACGACGAGCGCCGCGAGCTCGTAGCCGAGGCTCGGAAAGACGTGGCTCAGGGCGACGGCGATCACCGAGCCCTCGAACACGGCATAATAGGTCGCGGTCGCGAAGAAGATCAGGGTCGCGATCGCAGCACCGATATTGCCGAACAGCACGCGCGAGAACAGTGCCACCGAGAGGCCGGTGCGGATCGCGTAGCGGCTGAGCACGCCGTTGATGAGCCCGTAGGCCACAACCGAGAGCGCCATGCCGATCATGGCGTTCCTGGCGCCGAAGTTGAGCGCCAGCGTGGCGGCGACGACAATGTAGAACATGGCGCTGCACACGGCCCACCAGGCCATCGTCAGGGCACCTTTGGGCATCCGGCCGTCCGGCGGCACGGCCGCCGAAGCGTAGTCGAGATCGGTGGAGGCACCCTTACCGTCGGTCACGGTTCCAGCCATGGCATTGCTTCTCCCTGATCGGGGCGCCGGTTCGGCACCCCATTTGGTTGTCATCCCGAAAAAGCTGCCCGCTTCAGGCAGAGGAGCCGGTCAGGACGTAAGTGCCGCGCTCGTCGAGGCGGGCGGTCCAGCCCGGCTCGAGCACGATGGTCGTGGTCGGCTCCTCGATCACGGCGGGCCCGGCGATCACGGCCTCCGCACCCAGCTTCGCTCCGTCGTAGACCGGTGCGGTGATGGCGCTGCCGGAAGCATCGAAGATCATCTCGCGCCGGCCTTTGAGCGCCGCCGGGTCGCCGCCGCGGGCGATGCGCGGCGGCTGCGGCTTGCTCACCCGACCGAAGAAGGTGCTCTCGATGTTGACCACCTCGATCGGCGTCCTGGGCTCGGCATAGGTGTAGAGCTCTTCGTGCCGGCGGTGGAACGCCGCCTTGACCTCGTCGATGGTCGAGGCGTCGATCCGGAAGTTGCCGATCTCGACCGTGCACTCGTGGACCTGGCCGACATAGCGCATGTCCATGCTGCGGCGGATGGCGATCGTCTCCTCGTCGAAGCCGTCCCGCTCAAGATACGCCCTGCCCTCGGCCTCGATCTCGGCGAAGAGCGCGTCGATGCGGGCGAAGGCCTCGTTGCCTTCGAGG
Organism: Benzoatithermus flavus; assembly: GCF_037908215.1. Classification (NCBI taxonomy): domain Bacteria; kingdom Pseudomonadati; phylum Pseudomonadota; class Alphaproteobacteria; order Geminicoccales; family Geminicoccaceae; genus Benzoatithermus; species Benzoatithermus flavus. Next base: position 29,252 of record NZ_JBBLZC010000033.1, read on the forward strand.
CGCAAGGGGGCCGTCGCCATGTGGTTGTACTTCACGTCCGAGATGATCTGGCCGAAGGCGCACAGGCCCGAGGCGAGCTTGGGCACCAGCACCGTGCCGATCCCCATCTCGCGCGCGAGGGCCGTGATGTGGGCGGCAGTGGCACCCCCGGCCGCGACCAGGACGAAGTCGCGCGGGTCGTAGCCGCGCTCGACCGAGACGCGGCGGATGCCGTTCACCATGTTGTTGTTGACGATGGTGAACATGCCGTAGGCGGCGCGCTCGACCGAGATGCCCAAGGGCTCGGCGATGCGGCGGCGGATGGCCTCCACGGCCTGGTCGCGATCGAGCGCCATGCGCCCGCCGAGCAGCCCTTCGGGGCTGACATAGCCCAGGACCAGGTTGGCGTCGGTGACGGTGGGTTCGGTGCCGCCTTTGCCGTAGCAGGCGGGACCGGGCACCGCACCGGCACTCTGCGGGCCGACCTGCAGGAGGCCCAGCTCGTCGATCCAGCCGATCGAGCCGCCGCCGGCACCCAAGGTCTCGACCTGGATCATCGGCACGCCGATGCGGTAGCGTAAGAAATCGGCGTTCTTCTTGATGTTGGTGACACCGTCCTTCACCAGCGTGATGTCGAACGAGGTGCCGCCCATGTCGACGGTGATGACGTTCCGAGCATCGAACGGCTCGGCCACGTAGAGCCCGGCCTGGGGTGCGGAGGCCGGGCCGGAGTTGATGGCGTAGACCGAGCGGTCGGCCATCACCGCCCCGGTGGCGAGGCCGCCGTTGGACTGGAAGTAGCGCACGGGCTGCTTCGCCCCGAGATCGCGGAAGAACCGGTCCACGCGCTCGACGTAAGCCTTCATGATCGGCCCGAGATAGGCGTTCACCACCGCGGTCGAGGTGCGGGTATATTCCCGGACCTGTGGGTAGAGCTCGGAGCCCACGGTGACCGGCACGTCCGGCAGCATGGCGCGGACGATCTCGGCCGCACGGCGCTCGTGGGACGGATCGAGCACGGACCAGACGAACGAGATCGCGACCGATTCCACGCCCTCGGCCCGGAACAGCTCGCAGGCTTCGCGCACGTCGCTCTCGTGGAGCGGGATCCGCACCTCGCCGGTCGAGAGCACGCGCTCGCGGATCGGCCGGCGCCGATGGCGCGGCACCAGCATGGTGGCCGGGGGATATTCGGGGTCGTAGCGGTGGCCGTCCTCTTTGTGGCCGAGGCGGATCTCGAGGCTGTCCTCGTGGCCGGCGGTGCAGAGCAGGCCGACCTTGGCCCCTTTGTGCTGGATCAGGGCGTTGAGGCCCACCGTGGTGCCGTTGATGCAAAGATCGCTCTCGGCCACGATCTCGGCCGGGGTGAGGCCGAGATCGTGGGCGATCAGCTCGAGGCCGGCGGCGAGCGCTCGGGTGGGATCGTCCGGGGTCGAGGGGGTCTTGTAGAGGCGGACATTGCCGGCGTTATCGGCGAGGACGAAATCGGTGAAGGTGCCGCCGGCATCCGCACCCAGACGGTACTTGCTGCGCATGTCTCTCCTCCTGCCCCGCGCGGGCGAGCAGCGGGGCGGTCGGCTCGATGATGGAAGGTCGGGAAAGGGCGCTTTTCGGGGCTCAACCCCGCAGCCGCCGTAGGGCCTCGGTCGCGGCGTGGTCGACGGCGAGCGTCGTGGCGTCCGCGATCACGACGCCGTAGTCGAGGCGCGCACCGTCGAGCGAGACCAGCCCGGCGCGCACGTCGGTCACCACCTTCTCGATCGGACGCTCGTACGGGTTGCCGTAGCCGCCGCCACCGGGATTCATGTTGGCGGCGCGCTCGCCGGGCCGGATGGTCTCGATGACGTTGCGCTTGACGACCTCGGTGCGACCGCCGCGCGTGATCTCGAGCCGGCCCACCTTGGGCTCGATCAGCGCCGAGCGGGCGCCGGCGGCTCCCATCGCCGGGATGCGCCGGCCCTCACCGAAGGTGATGAACCGCATCGGCCGGTCGAGAGGCTCGACTTCCCAGCAGGTACCGGAGCCGCCGCGGAACTTGCCGGCCCCGCCGCTGTCGGTCATGAGCGCGTAGCGGTGGATGATGATCGGGTACGAGTATTCGAGCAGCTCGATGTCGCCCGATTCCAGAGCACCGAAGCAGCATTCCGGCCCGCAGGCGTGCCAGCCGTCCTGGTGCGGAGTGGCGCCGGCACCCGAGATGATCGAGGCCAGCACCATCGTCACGTACTCCTCGTCGTGGCGCGTGTCCCAGCCGGCGATGTTGCAGCCGTTGGCATGGCCCCAGGATGCGCTGACCCGGGCGGGAGCCGCCTGCTCGAAGGCGAGGCGCACCGCGTCGGTGAGCGTCTCCATGGGTGTCGTCGTGCAATTGACGTGGGGTGCCGGCTCGTGCGCGTTGCACAAGGTGCCCTTCTCGCCCATGTCGACCGTGACACAGCGATAGAGGCCTTCGTTGTAGGGCGGCGGCACCTGGGCGAACATCATCAGGCCCAGATAGACACCGGAGTAGGAGTTCCCCTCGTAGGAATTGATGAAGTAGGGCACCTGCGGCGGGCTGTCGATGCGGATGTGGCAGCTATCGCCCGCAATGGTCACGGTCGCTGTGATCGCGAAGTCGCCGAGCCCGTGACCGGCATCCTCGAGAATGGCGGTACCCTTGTAGGTGCCGTCGGGAACGGACGCGATCAGGGTGCGCATGTGCCGGTCGGCCATGGCGAGGAGCTCGTCGATGCAGGCCCGAGCCTCCTCGACGCCGTACTTGTCGAGGAGCGCTATGAGGTTGCGCTCGCCGACCTGCACGGCACCCAGCATGGCGTTGAAGTCGCCTTCCTGGTTGCGGCGGGCGCGCATGTTGGTGAGGAGCAGGTTCATGACGTCGTAGCGCTCGACCCCCTTGTCCCGGATCTTGACCGGGGGGATGCGCAGGCCTTCCGCGTAGATCTCGGTGGCGGCCGGGTTGTAGCCCGCCGGCACCGGCCCGCCGATGTCGGTGAGGTGACCCTTGCACACCGTCCAGAAGACGAGCTCGCCTTTGTAGAACACCGGCTTGTACATGCAGGTGTCGATGATGTGCGAGCCGGCGTAGGCCGGGTCGTTGTGCAGGATGACGTCGCCTTCGTGGATGTCGTCGCCGAAGAAGCGCGCCACGGCCTTCATGGCCGGGATCAAGGAGCCGAGATGGATCGGGATGTCCTGGCCCTGCAGGATCATCTCGGGCACGTGGTTGAACAGCGCGTTGGAATAGTCGTGCGCCAGATTGAACACGCTCGAGCGCGCGGTCTTCTCGAGCGCCACCGTCATCTCGCGCTGGGTGGTCTCGAGCACGCCGCGCACCACGGAGAGCGTGATCGGGTCGACTTGCCGTCGCATCGCCTGATGCCTCCCGATGATCGTGGCCCGGCCCGAAAGCCGGCCGATGTTTCGTGGAGGTGGAGCATGAGCGCGCGACCGGCCCTGCGTCTTGACGCTGCGCGCAGAAAAACTCGACGCGGAGCGCAGATCGGGGCGGTAGATGAGGACAGCCGCTTGCCAGGCAATGCCGTCCCGACGCATTCTCGCGGCGGATCGATCAGGGGGGAGGCGATCCCGGCTACAAGGGCCGGGCCGCTCGGGAGCGATGGCGTCACCGCTTCGTACCGCCGGCATACCTCGGGGCCAGCGCGCGGCGCGCTGGTCGGAGATCATTGCCGCCACCTATTTCCCGCTCGATCTCGGCTTTCCGGCCCCCGAGAGCTTCGACGGCACGCTGGTCGCCTGGGAGCTCGGCCCGGCCTCGCTCTCGCGCCTGACCTCGGACCCGCTCACCTACCGGCGGCGGCGTCACCATCTGGTGGCGGAGACCGGCGAGCAGTATCTCGTGACCCTGCCGGCCGGAGCGCCGGTCAGCTTCGCGCAGTGCGGGCAGGACGTGTGCTGCCTGCCCGGCGGCTTCATCATCGAGCGCAGCCACGAGCCCTACGAGTTCAGCTACGCCGAGCCCAACGACCTGTTCGTGCTGAAGGTGCCGGGATCGCTCCTCGGCGAGCGCCTGCGCCGCCCCGACCGGTTCTGCGCCCTCGAGTTCGACGCCACCACGGGCGTGGGTGCCTTCTTCGCCGACATGCTGCGCCTCGTGCCCAAGCGGCTGGATGCGGCCGATGCCGCCATGCTCGACACGGTGGGGCGGCAGCTCGTCGATCTTCTGGCCCTCGCCATCGGCGGCGATCCGCGCGTGCTCGCGAGCAGCGCCAGCACGGTGCGCGAGGCACACATGGCGCGGATCGAGGCCCATATCCGTCAGCATCTCGGCGATCCCGACCTCTCGCCCGAGCGGATCGCGCGCGCCTGCGGCATCTCCACCCGCTATCTGCACGATCTCTTCCGCGACGCCGGCCGCACGGTATGCGGCTTCGTGCGCGAGACCCGCCTGCGCGCCGCCGAGGCCGCGCTGCGCCAGCCCGCCAACCGGCGCAGCATCGCCGAGATCGCCTATACGTGCGGCTTCAGCGACCAGGCGCAGTTCGCGCGCCAGTTCAAGAGCCTGTTCGGCCTCACGCCGCGCGAGGTCCGTGCCGCGGCGATCACCCGTGCCCTCGCCGGCCGCTGCTGAGCGCTGGCCGGATCGGACCCCTCACCCGCCCCAGGTGCGCTCGAGGACGCGCAGCCAGTTCTCGTGCGCGAGCTTCGCGAGGCTCGGCTCGTCCCAGCCGCGGGCGCGCAGATGGTCGAACAGACGCGGCAGGCCGGCGGCGTCGCGAATCGCGACGGGCACGGTGCAGCCGTCGAAGTCCGAACCCAACGCCACGCCGTCGATGCCGAGGCGATCGACGAGACGGTCGAGATGGTCGGCGAGCACGTCGAGCGGTACGTCGGGATCGTCGCGGCCGTCGGGGCGCAGGAAGCCGGCGGCGAAGTTGAGGCCGACCAGGCCGCCGCTCTCGCGGATCGCGTCGAGCTGGCGGTCGGTGAGGTTGCGCGAGGCCGGGCACAAGGCATGGGCGTTGGAGTGGCTGGCGACCAAAGGAGCCGTGCTCAGCTTCGCCACGTCCCAGAAGCCCTGCTCGTTGAGGTGGCTGAGGTCGACGACGATTCCGAGCTCGTTGCAGGCACGGACCAGCGCCTTGCCGGCCTCGGTGAGGCCGGGGCCGGTGTCGGGTGAGCTCGGGAAGCGGAACGGAACGCCGTGGCCGAAGACGTTGGGGCGGCTCCAGACCGGCCCGAGTGAGCGTAAGCCCGCGGCATGGAGGACCTCGAGCGCCTCGAGCTCGGGATCGATCGCTTCCGCCCCCTCGATGTGGAAGACGGCGGCGAGCCGGCCCGCCGTCATGGCGGCGCGGATGTCGGCGACGCTGCGGCAGACGGAAAGGGCACCTGCGCGCTCGAGGCGGCGCAGGCGGGCGGCGAGGGCGAAGGTGACGCGCTGGGCGTGCTCGAGCGAGGGTGTGCGGCCCTCGGCGGTATAGCCGCGGACACCGGTGGGCAGGCCCGCGCCGGCCGGGCGGACGGACGGCACGAAGCAGGCGAACAGGCCACCCTTGAAGCCGCCGGCGCGTGCCCGCGGCAGGTCGATGTGACCGGCCCCACTGCCTTCGACGAAGCTCGTGAGCGGCAGCTTCTCCTGAAAGAGGCGCAGCAGCGTGTCGTTGTGGCCGTCGAAGACGGCGATCGGGTTCGGCATCGTGACCTGGGCTCTCGTGGCTCGTCCGAGGGCAAGCTAGGCGGTTCGCGGTGAAAAGCAAAAGGGGCGCCTCGCAAGGCACCCCTTCGCCGAAAGCTGTCCAGATGCGGCGGCTCTTCGGCCGTCCGGGGCTCAGGCGACGGCCTGCGCCTCGACCTCCTCATGGACCTCGACCGGGCCGCTGTCCTGGCCCTTCGCGTTCACGTCGCGATCCACGAGCTCGATCACCGCGAGCGGCGCGTTGTCGCCGTAGCGGAAGCCCGCCTTCAGGATACGGACATAGCCGCCGGCGCGGTCCTTGTAGCGGGGGCCGAGGACATCGATGAGCTTCGCTGCGGTCGCCTCGGAGCGGGTGCGGGCGATCAGGAGGCGGCGGGCGTGCAGGTCGCCGCGCTTGCCGAGCGTGATGAGCTTCTCGACCACGGGCCGGAGATCCTTGGCCTTGGGCAGCGTGGTGACGATCTGCTCGTGCTTGACGAGGGCCTGGGCCATGTTGGCGAACATGGCCTGGCGGTGGCTGTGGCTACGGCTGAACCGGCGGCCGCGCTTGGCGTGACGCATGACAGGTGCTTCCCTCTCGTCCGGCCGGAGGTCTTCGCGACGGCGGCCGGGCTATCGTTGGCTCAATAGGGTTCCTCGACCTTGCGGGCGAGCTCCTCGATGTTCTCCGGCGGCCAGCCCGGCACCTCCATGCCGAGATGCAGCCCCATCTGCGACAGCACCTCCTTGATCTCGTTCAGGGACTTGCGGCCGAAGTTGGGCGTGCGCAGCATCTCCGCTTCGGTCTTCTGAACGAGATCGCCGATGTAGACGATGTTGTCGTTCTTGAGGCAGTTGGCCGAGCGGACCGAGAGCTCGAGCTCGTCGACCTTCCGCAGCAGGTTCGGGTTGAACGGCAGTTCGGGCCGCCGCTCCTGCGGCTGGGCGAGGTGCGGCTCCTCGAAGTTGATGAAGAGCTGGAGCTGGTCCTGCAGAATCCGGGCAGCGAGGCCCACCGCGTCGTCGGGCGCCACCGAACCGTCGGTCTCGACCTGAAGCGTCAGGCGGTCATAGTCGGTCTGCTGGCCGACACGCGCATTGTCGACCTTGTAGGCCACCTTGCGCACCGGGCTGTAGATCGCGTCGATGGCGATGAGGCCGATGGGCGCGTCCTCGGCCTTGTTCATCGAGGCCGGCACGTAGCCCTTGCCGAGCTGGACCGTCATCTCCATCGAGAGCTTGCCGCCCTTGTCGACATGGCAGATGACGTGGTCGGGATCCATGATCTCGACGTCGTGGCCGGCTTCGATCATGCCGGCCGTGACGATGCACGGGCCCTCGACCTTGAGATGCATGCGCTTGGGCACATCGCTGTGCATGCGCAGGCCGAGCGCCTTCAGATTGAGGACGATGTCGGTCACGTCCTCGCGCACGCCGGGGATGCTCGAGAACTCGTGGAGCACGCCGTCGATGTGAATCTGGGTGATGGCGGCACCCTGGAGCGACGACAGCAGGACGCGCCGGAGCGCGTTGCCCAGCGTGATGCCGAAGCCGCGCTCCAAGGGCTCGACGACGATGGTGGCCTCGCGATCGGGCCGACGGCCGGGCTGCACGTCGAGCCGCTGCGGCTTGATCAGGTCCTGCCAATTCTTCTGGATCACGGATCTTCCTCGCTATCGCCAGCGATTGCGAACGGGGGACACAGCGGCGTCAAACGGCAAGAGGCCCAAGGGTGCCGCGAAGCACCCCAGGCCTCCCTGCCCTTAAGGAGCTTGCGCCGGGTGCTCGGCGCTTACACGCGGCGCCGCTTGCGCGGCCGGCAACCGTTGTGCGGGATCGGGGTGACGTCCTTGATCGAGGTGATCTGGAACCCGACCGCCTGCAGCGCACGGAGCGCCGACTCGCGGCCCGAGCCCGGCCCCTTCACCTGCACCTCGAGCGACTTCATGCCGTGCTCGGCAGCGCGGCGGCCGGCCTGTTCGGCCGCGACCTGCGCCGCGAACGGGGTACTCTTGCGCGAGCCCTTGAAGCCCTGCGAGCCCGCCGTCGCCCAGGCGATCACGTTGCCCTGGACGTCGGTGATCGTGATGACGGTGTTGTTGAACGACGCCATCACGTGGGCCACGCCCGCCGAGATGTTCTTGCGCTCGCGCCGACGCAAGCGCTGGGTGTTGTCGGTAGCTGCCATCTCTTTACTTCTTCGTCGCCTTCTTCTTGCCGGCGATCGGCCGTGCCGGACCCTTGCGCGTGCGCGCGTTGGTGTGCGTGCGCTGGCCGCGAACCGGCAGGCCCTTGCGATGGCGCAGACCACGGTAGCAGCCGAGGTCCATCAGCCGCTTGATGTTCATCGCGACCTCGCGGCGGAGGTCACCCTCGACCTTGTACTCGCGGTCGATCTTCTCGCGGATGCGGTTGATCTCGGCATCCGTGAGCTCGTTCACGCGACGCTCGAACGGAACACCGATTTCCGAGAGCAGCTTCTTCGAGTTGTGGGGCCCGATCCCGTAGATGTAGGTGAGCGCGACCCACACCTGCTTCTGGCTCGGGATGTTGACACCCGCAATACGCGCCACGTCCTTCTCCTCAATCTGCGCCAATACACACGGCGCGTCCGGTCCGTCGCCGTGGACCGGCTCTGCGAAGCGCCGGGATTATAGGCACCGAACCTCTAGTGTCAATCAGGCCGCCGCATCCAGCGCTCGCCGGATTGCCGCGGTCACCTCCTCGATGGACGCCATGCCGTCGACCGTGCGCACCAGGCCCTTGGCCCGATAGTACGGCAGGAGCGGTGCGGTCTGCGCCTCATAGGCGGCAAGGCGCTGCTTTACCGTCTCGGCATTGTCGTCCTTGCGGCGCACGAACTCGGTGCCGCCGCATTCGTCACACACGCCGGGCACCTTGGTCGGCTTGAACTTGTCGTGGTAGCCGGCACCGCACTTCGCGCACGAGAACCGGCCGGCGATCCGCTCGACCAGCGCTTCGTTGTCGACCCGGATCTCGACCACGGCGTCGAGGGCGAGGCCTCGCTCGGCGAGCATCCGGTCCAAAGCCTCGGCCTGCGGGATCGTCCGCGGGTAGCCATCCAGGATGAAACCGTTGACGCAGTCGGGCTGGTCGATCCGCTCGGCCACGATCCGGTTGATGATCTCGTCGGAAACGAGCTTGCCCGCTTCCATGACCGCCTTCGCCTCGCGCCCGACCTCGGTACCCTTGGCGACGGCCTCGCGCAGCATCTCACCCGTGGAAAGCTGCGGAATCTTGTAGGTGTCCTTGATCCACTGCGCCTGCGTGCCCTTACCCGCTCCGGGCGGCCCGAGCAGAATCAGCCTCATCCCCTTCTCCCTCTCAAGCGGGCCTTCTTGATCAGCCCCTCGTATTGATGCGCAATCAGATGGGACTGTATCTGCGCCACAGTGTCCATCGTGACCGACACCACGATGAGGAGGCTGGTGCCGCCGAAGTAGAACGGGACGGAGTACCGCGCGATCAGGATCTCGGGCAGGACGCAGACGGCTGCGAGATAGATGGCGCCGATCGTGGTCAGGCGCGTGAGCACGTAGTCGAGATACTCGGCCGTGCGCTGGCCGGGGCGGTAGCCCGGCACGTAGCCGCCGTGCTTCCTCAGATTCTCGGCCGTCTCCTGCGGATTGAAGACGATCGAGGTGTAGAAGAAGGTGAAGAACACGATGAGTGCGACGTAGATCGCGATGTGCAGCGGCCGGCCGTAGCCCAGGGACGCCGTGATCGCGACGAACCAGTCGGGGCCGGCCCCGCCCGCGAAGCCGCCGACGGTGGCGGGCAGGAGGAGGAGCGAGCTCGCAAAGATCGCCGGGATGACGCCCGAGGTGTTGAGCTTGAGCGGCAGATGCGAGCTCTCGCCGCCGAAGATGCGATTGCCCTGCTGCCGCTTCGGGTACTGCACGAGGATCCGGCGCTGCGCCCGCTCGAAGAAGACGATGAGCGCGATGACCGCGACCGCCATGACGAGGAAGAAGACGATGAACAGCGGCGACATGGCGCCTGTGCGGCCGAGCTCGAGCAGGCTCACGAGCGCGTGCGGCAATTGGGCGATGATGCCGATGAAGATGATGAGCGAGGTGCCGTTGCCGATGCCGCGGGCGGTGATCTGCTCGCCGAGCCACATCAGGAACAAGGTGCCGCCCACGATCGTGATCACGGTCGTGATGCGGAAGAACCAGCCCGGATCGATCACGGCGGAGCCGGAAGGTCCGCTCATGGCCTCGAGCCCGACGGCAAGGCCCCAGGACTGGAAGGCCGCCAGCAGCACCGTGAGGTAGCGGGTGTACTGGTTGATCTTCTTCCGCCCGCTCTCGCCCTCCTTTTTCAGGGCCTCGAGCTGCGGCGAGATCGCCGTCATGAGCTGGAGGATGATCGACGCCGAGATGTAGGGCAAGATGCCGAGCGCGAAGATCGACATGCGCGCGAGCGCACCGCCTGCGAACATGTTGAACATGCCGAGGATGCCGCCGCGCTGCTGCTGGAAGATCTGCGCCATCACCTCGGGATCGATGCCCGGCAGCGGGATATAAGTGCCGATACGATAGACGACGAGGCAGCCGAGCGTGAACCACAGGCGCTGCTTGAGCTCCGTGGCCTTGCTCAACACGCCGAAATTGATGTTGGCGGCGAGCTGCTCGGCTATCGACGCCATTCGGATCTCCCCTTCGCTGCCGCGGTGCCGCTCACGCCTCGGCCGAAGCCGCGCCGAGCACCACGACCTTGCCGCCGGCCTGCTCGACCGCGGCAATAGCCCCCTTCGAGGCGCCCACGACCTCGACCGTCACCGCGGTCTTGAGCTCGCCCTGCCCCAGGAGCCGGATGCCGTCGAGCGCACGACGGACGAGGCCGGCGGCGATCAGCGCCTCGGCATCGATGGTCTTGCCCGCGTCGAGCTTGCCGGCTTCGATCGCGGCCTGCAGCCGGCCGACATTGACCTCGGCATAGTTCGGACGGGTCGGATTCTTGAAGCCGCGCTTGGGCAGACGCCGGTAGATCGGCATCTGGCCGCCCTCGAAGAAGCGGGGCTTGGGGTTGCTCTTGCGGGCCTTCGCACCTTTGTGGCCCTTGCCCGACGTCTTGCCCAGGCCCGAGCCGATGCCCCGCCCGAGGCGCTTGCCGGACGGCCGAGCACCCGGATTGTCGCGGAGTTCGTTGAGCTTCATCGGCGGATACTCATTCGCTCTCGACCTGCTCGACGCGGAGCAGATGCTTCACCTTCTCGATCCGCCCGCGATTGGCCGGGGTGTCGGCCAGCACGCGGGAGCGGTGCAGCTTGTTGAGTCCCAGAGCGATCAGCGTGCGCTCCTGGATCTCGGGGCGCGCGATCGGGCTCTTGATCTGGGTGACCTTCAGCTTCGTCGCCATGATGTGCTCACTCCGCCCGGGCCTGCGGCTGGGCCGTGGCCTCGGCAGCGTCACGGCGGCCCAGGATGTCGGCCACCTTGCGACCGCGCTTCGCGGCCACCGCACGCGGGCTCACGACGAGCCCCAGCGCGTTGAAGGTCGCCTTGACCATGTTGTGGGGGTTGGTCGAGCCGAGCGACTTGCCGACCACGTCCTGGATGCCCAGTGCCTCGCACACGGCGCGCATCGGGCCGCCGGCGATGATGCCGGTGCCCGGAGGAGCCGTGCGCAGGAGCACCCGGCCGGCGCCGAAATGGCCGATGACGTCGTGGTGCAGCGTGCGGCCCTGGCGCAGCGGGACGCGGATCATCGACCGCTTCGCCTGCTCCGTCGCCTTCCTGACCGCCTCTGGCACCTCGCGGGCCTTGCCGCTGCCGTAGCCGACCCGCCCCTTACCGTCGCCGACGACGACCAGCGCGGAGAAGCCGAAACGGCGGCCGCCCTTCACCACCTTGGCGACACGGTTGACGCTCACCAGGCGATCGATCAGCTCGCTGTCCTGACGGTCGTCCGCGGCCCTCTCGCGACCTTGGCGTGCCATGGATTTTCCTCGTCCTAGAACTGCAGGCCGCCCTCGCGGGCGCCATCGGCAAGGGCCTTGACCCGGCCGTGATACTTGTAGCCGCCGCGGTCGAACATCACCGTCTCGATGCCCGCAGCCTTGGCGCGCTCGGCGAGCAGCAGGCCCACGCGATGCGCCGCGTTCTTGTCCGCCCCGGTCTTGAGTTCGCCACGCAGGGTCTTGTCCAGCGTCGACGCCGCGACGAGGGTCCGGCCCTCGGCGTCGTCGATCACCTGGCCATAGATGTGGCGGCCCGAACGAAACACGGACAGCCGCAGACGGCCATTGCCATTCACCTTGAGGGCGTAGCGCACCCGGCGCCGCCGCCGCTCGAACCGCTCAGCAGCCTTGACCATGGCCTACTTCTTCTTGCCTTCCTTGCGGAGGATCTTCTCCTCCGCGTACTTCACACCCTTGCCCTTGTACGGCTCGGGCTTGCGGAACGCCCGAATCTCGGCCGCGATCTGACCGACGCGCTGCTTGTCCGCACCACTGATCGTGATCGCGGTCGGGCTCTCGCAGACGATCTTCACGTCCGGCGGGATCGCGAACTTGATGTCGTGGCTGTAGCCGAGCTGCAGGTTCAAGACCTTGCCGTCGACGGCGGCGCGGTAGCCCACGCCCGCGATCTCGAGCTTGCGCGTATAACCCTCGGACACGCCCTTGACCAGGTTCTGCACGAGCGAGCGGGACATGCCCCACATCGCCCGCGAGCGCTTCTCCTGGTCACGTGGCCTGACCGTGACCTTGCCGTCGTCGAGCGCCACGTCGACCTCGGGCGGCAGCTCGAGCGAGAGCTCGCCGAGCTTGCCCTTGGCGGTGATCTTGCGACCCTCGAGGTTCACCGTGACGCCGCTGGGCACCACGACGGGATGCTTGCCGATCCGTGACATGTCAGAACACCGTGCAGAGCACTTCGCCGCCGACCCGCGCCTCGCGCGCCTCGGCGTCGGACAGAACCCCGCGCGGCGTCGACAGGATCGCGATGCCGAGGCCGTTATAGACCTTGGGCAGCTCCTTGACGCCGGCATAGATCCGGCGGCCGGGCTTGGACACCCGACGCAGCTCGCGGATCACGGGCTCGCCATTGTGGTACTTGAGCTGGATGTTCAGCTCCATCTTGCCGCCGCCGAGATCCACCGTCTCGTAGCCGCGGATGTAACCCTCGCGCCGCAACACCTCGAGCACATTGGCCCGCAGCTTGGAAGCCGGAGCCTTGATGGCGCTCTTGTTCGCCATCTGCCCGTTGCGGATCCGGGTCAGCATATCCCCGAGCGGGTCGCTCATCGCCATCTTGGCTATTCCCGCCTTACCAGCTCGCCTTCACCACGCCGGGGATCTGGCCTTCGGATGCCAGCTCCCGGAGCGCGATGCGCGAGAGACCGAACTTACGATAGTAACCGCGCGGGCGACCGGTGAGGATGCAGCGGTTGCGCACCCGCACCTTCGAGCCGTTGCGCGGCAGCTCCGCGAGCTTCAAGGTCGCCTCGAAGCGCTCCTCGGGGTCGCGGTCGCGATCCATGATGATCGCCTTCAGAGCAGCGCGTTTGGCCGCGAACCGGTCCACCATACGGCGGCGACGGTTGTTCTTCTCGACGGCGCTCTTCTTCGCCATGACCTGACCTCGCCCCGTCACTTCCTGAACGGCATGTTGAAGCCCGCGAGCAGCTCTCTCGCCTCCTCGTCGGTCCGCGCCGTGGTGCAGATGATGATGTCCATTCCCCGCGTCTCGTCGACGTCGTCGAAGTTGATCTCGGGGAAGATGATCTGCTCCTTGATGCCGAAGGCGTAGTTGCCCCGGCCGTCGAAGCTCTTCGGCGACACGCCGCGGAAATCGCGCACGCGCGGCAGCGCGATGTTGATCAGCCGATCCAGGAACTCGTACATGCGCTCGGCGCGCAGCGTGACCTTGCAGCCGATGGGCTGGCCCTGCCGCAGCTTGAAGTTCGCGACCGATTTCCGTGCCTTGCAGATCGCCGGCTTCTGGCCGCTGATCTTCGCGAGCTCGTTCGTGGCGTTGGTCAGCTTCTTCGCGTCCTGCACCGCCTCGCCGACCGCCATGTTGATGACGATCTTCTCGAGGCGGGGCACCTGCATCGGGTTCTTGTAGTTGAACCGCTTCTGCAGCGCGGGCGCCACGACCTCGCGGTAATGCTCCTTCAACCGTGCCATCTTACGTCTCTCAGCGATCGATCACTTCGCCGGAGCGCTTGGCGTAGCGCACCTTGCGGCCGTCCTCGAGGAACTTGAAGCCCACCCGCGTCGGCTTGCCGTCCCTGGGGTCGAGATGCGCCACGTTGGAGACGTGGATGGGCGCCTCCTTGGTGACGATCCCGCCCTCGGGGTTGCGCGGGCTCGCCTTCTGATGCCGCCTGACCAGCATCACGCCCTGCACGACGACGCGGTTCTCCTTGGGCATGACGGCGAGCACCTCGCCCTCCTTGCCCTTGTCCCGACCGGACAGGACGACGACCCGATCGCCCTTCTTGACTTTCGCGGCCATCACAGCACCTCCGGGGCGAGCGAGATGATCTTCATGAAGCGCTTCGCCCGAAGCTCGCGCGTCACCGGCCCGAAGATGCGCGTGCCGATCGGCTCGCCCTGCTTGTTGATGAGCACGGCCGCATTCTTGTCGAAGCGGATGGCGCTGCCATCCGGGCGGTGGATCTCCTTGGCGGTGCGGACGATGACCGCCATGTGGACGTCGCCCTTCTTCACCTTGCCGCGCGGGATCGCCTCCTTGACGGAGACCACGATCACGTCGCCCACCCCGCCGTACTTCCGGTGCGAGCCGCCGAGCACACGGATGCACTGCACCCGGCGGGCGCCGGAATTGTCGGCGACCTCGAGATTGGTCTCGGGCTGGATCATGGCTCAGGCCTCCGTCGTCGGCTCGGCGGCACCAGCCTCGGCACCCTCGGCGAGCACCTCGAAGTGCTTGGTCCGCGACAACGGCCGGCACTCGATGATGCGGACCACGTCCCCGACCTTGTAGCGGTTCTCGGGGTCGTGCGCCGCGTACCGCTTCGTGCGCCGGATGTACTTCTTGTAGATCGGGTGCATGACGCGACGCTCGACCGACACGATCACGGTCTTGTCGCCCTTGTCGCTCACCACGGTGCCCTGGAGGATGCGCCTCGGCATCGCCGTCTAACTCCTCAACCCTGCGCTGCGGTAGACGACGACCTCGCCCGATCGCCGAGCACAGTCAGGATGCGCGCGATGTCGCGCCGCACCTGCCGCACCCGAGCGGTGCTCTCGAGCTGTCCCGTCGCCTTCTGGAAGCGCAGGTTGAACTGCTCCTTCTTGAGCTGCAGGAGCTGGTCCCGCAGCTGGTCCGTCGTCTTGGCACGGAAGTCGGCCACCTTGGTCATGCCGCCGCGGCCTCCTCGCCGGTCTGCTGAATGCGCCGCACGAAGCGGGTCTCCACCGGAAGCTTGGCGGCGCCGCGCTGGATGGCCTCCGCCGCCAGCTCCTCGGGTACGCCGTCGATCTCGAACATGATCCTGCCGGGCTTGATGCGGCAGACCCAGAACTCGACCGAGCCCTTGCCCTTGCCCATCCGGACCTCGGCCGGCTTCTTCGACACGGGGACATCCGGGAACACCCGGATCCACACCCGGCCGACACGCTTCAGGTGGCGCGTGATGGCACGCCGGGCCGCCTCGATCTGCCGGGCCGTCACCCGGCCGGGCTCGAGCGCCTTCATGCCGTAGGCACCAAAGTTAAGCTCGAAACCGCCCTTCGCAAGGCCGTGGATACGGCCTTTGTGCGCCTTGCGGAACTTCGTGCGCTTGGGCTGCATCATGGCCGTTCACCCCGCTCGCGATCGCGCCGGTGGCCTTCGTGGCTCGGGCCGATCTCGGCCAGGCGCTTGTCGTAGGCCATCGGATCGTGCTCCATGATCTCGCCACGGAACACCCAGACCTTCACGCCGCACGTGCCATAGGGCGTGTGCGCCGTGGCACGCGCGAAGTCGACGTTGGCGCGCAGCGTGTGCAGCGGCACGCGGCCCTCGCGGTACCACTCGCTGCGGGCGATCTCGGCCCCGCCGAGGCGGCCGCCGCAGGTCACCTTGATGCCCTGAGCGCCCAGGCGCATCGCCGACTGTACCGCGCGCTTCATGGCGCGACGGAAGGTCACGCGCCGCTGGAGCTGCTGGGCGATGTTCTCGGCGACGAGCTTCGCGTCGAGCTCGGGCTTCCGCACCTCGGTGATGTTGAGGTGCACCTCGCCCGAGGTGAGCGCCGCGAGCTCCTTCCTGAGCGTCTCGATCTCCTGGCCCTTCTTGCCGATCACGACACCTGGGCGGGCAGTGTGAATCGTGATCCGGGCCCGCTTGGCGGGACGCTCGATCACGACGCGGCTGATGCCGGCCTGAGCGAGCCGCTTCTCGATGAACGAGCGGATCTTGAGATCCTCGGCCAGGAGCTTCGCGTAGCCACGATCGTCGTACCAGCGCGAATCCCAGGTGCGGTTGATGCCGAGCCGGAGCCCGACCGGATTGACTTTCTGGCCCATCAGGCGGCCTCCTTCTCGGCCGTCTCGACCTCGTCGGCTCGCTCGCGCACGACGATCCGCAACCGGCTCAGGTGCTTCTCGATCCTGCCGGCACGGCCGCGCGCACGGGCGTGCAGGCGCTTCATGACCATATGCTTGCCGACGCTGGCCTCGGCCACGTAGAGCCGGTCGACGTCGAGATTGTGGTTGTTCTCGGCGTTGGCGATCGCGGACTCGAGCGTCTTGCGCACGGCCTGGGCGATGCGCTTCCGCGAGAACTCGAGCGTGGTCACCGCCCGGCCCGCGTCCATGCCGCGGATCAGCGCCGCCACGAGATCGAGCTTGCGCGGGCTGGTGCGCAGCAGGGTCGCCACGGCCATGGCCTCGTTGTCGGCAAGCGACCGCTCGCGCTTGGGCTTGCCCATGGCCTACTTCCTCTTCGCCTTCTTGTCGGCGCCGTGACCGTAATAGGTCCGGGTCGGCGAGAACTCGCCGAACTTGTGGCCGACCATGTTCTCGGTGACGTAGACGGGCACGAACTTCTTACCGTTGTAGACGGCGAAGGTCAGACCCACGAAATCCGGCACGATCGTCGAGCGGCGCGACCAGGTCTTGATGATGTCGTTACGGCCCGACGCGCGGACAGCTTCGGCCTTGTCGAAGAGATAGCCGTCGACGAACGGGCCCTTCCAAACAGAGCGCGGCATCAGCCTCAGGCTCCCCTGGTCTTGGCGAGATGACGGCTGCGAATGATCATGCCGTCGGTCTTCTTGTTGCGGCGGGTCTTGTGGCCCTTGGTGGGCTGCCCCCACGGGCTCACCGGGTGCCGGCCGCCCGAGGTCCGGCCTTCGCCGCCGCCGTGCGGATGGTCGACAGGGTTCATCGACACGCCGCGGTTGTGCGGGCGACGGCCCTTCCACCGCATGCGGCCCGCCTTGCCCCAGTTCACGTTCTGATGGTCGGGGTTCGACACGGCACCGATCGAGGCCATGCACTCCGAGCGCACCTTGCGGATCTCGCCCGAGCCGAGCCGCAGCATGCTCCAGTCGCCGTCGCGGCCGATGAGCTGCGCGAAGGCGCCCGCCGAGCGGGCGAGCTGGCCGCCGGCACCCGGTTTCAGCTCGACGTTGTGGACGATCGTGCCGACCGGGATCGCCCTGAGCGGCGCCGCGTTGCCGGGCTTCACGTCCACGCGGTCGGCCGCCACCACCTTGTCGCCGGCCTGGAGCCGCTGCGGGGCCAGGATGTAGGCGAGCTCGCCGTCCTCGTAACGGATCAGCGCGATGAACGCCGTCCGGTTCGGGTCGTACTCGAGCCGTTCGACGGTGGCGGTCATGCCCCACTTGCCGCGTCGCTTGAAGTCGACGAGGCGATAGGCCCGCTTGTGGCCACCGCCGCGGAAGCGGGTCGTGATCCGACCGAGATTGTTGCGCCCACCCGAGCTCGAGAGGCCCACAGTCAGCTTCTTGACCGGCTTGCCCTTGTGCAGCTCGCTCCGATCGACGAGGACGAGCTGCCGCATCGACGGGCTGGTCGGGTTGTAGGTCTTGAGCGCCATGGCGTCAGATTCCCGTCGTCACGTCGATGCTCTGGCCTTCCGCCAGGGTGACGATTGCCTTCTTCACGTCCGAGCGGAAGCCCACCCGGCCCTTGAAGCGCTTCGTCTTTCCCTTCTGGACCAGCGTGTTGACCGCGGTCACCTTCACGCCGAACAGGCCCTCGACGGCGGCCTTGATCTCGGGCTTGGTCGCGTCCTTTCTGACCTTGAAGACGACCTGGTTGTGTTCCGAGACCCGGGTCGACTTCTCGGTGACGACCGGGGCCAGGATCACGTCGTACATCGCGAGCCGGTTCATGCCAGGCGCTCCTCGATCCGGCGCACGGCATCCTGGGTCAGCACGAGCGTGTCGCGCCGGAGGATGTCGTACACGTTGAGCCCCTGCGCCGGCAGCACGTCGACGAGCGGCAGATTGCGCGACGCGAGCGCGAAGTTGCGCTCGACCTCGGCACCGGTGACCACGAGCGCCGAGCCCAAGCCCAGCCTGTCGAACGCGCCGACGAGAGCCTTGGTCTTGGGCTCGGGCAGCTTCGCCTCGTCCAGGACCACGAGCTTGCCTTCTTTGGCCTTGCTCGAGAGCGCGCACTTGAGGCCCAGCGCCCGGATCTTCTTCGGCAGATCGATCGCGTGATCGCGCGGCTTCGGTCCGAAGGCCACACCGCCGCCGCGGAAGATGTTGACGCGCCGCGAGCCGTGACGGGCCCGGCCGGTGCCCTTCTGCTTGTACATCTTCGCACCGGTGCGGGCGATCTCGCCGCGGCTCTTCACCTTGTGGGTGCCGGCACGGCGCTTGGCCAACTGCCAGACCACCACACGGTGAAGGATGTCGGTGCGCACCTCGACGCCGAAGATCGTATCGGGGAGCTCGACCGAGCCCACCTCCTCGGCAGCCAGATTCTTGACCTGAACCTGCATCGCTTACGCCTCGCTCTCGCCGACCGCGAAGGTCTCGAGAGCCTCGCCCTTGTGGATGACGGCAGCGGGGAATGGCGCCTGTTTCGGCAGAGCGCTCTTCACCGCGTCCGAGATGCGCAGGTATCCGCCCTTCGGGCCCGGCACGCCACCCTTGAGCAGGATCAGCCCGCGTTCGGGGTCGACGCCGAACACCTCGAGGTTCTGCACCGTCACCTGACGGGCACCCATGTGGCCCGCCATCTTCTTGCCCTTGAACACGCGGCCCGGATCCTGGCGGTTGCCGGTCGAGCCGTGGCTCCGGTGCGAGATCGAGACACCGTGCGTGGCGCGCAGGCCGCCGAAATTGTGCCGCTTCATGGCACCGGCGAAGCCCTTGCCGATCGAGACGCCCACGACGTCGACGAACTGGCCGGCCACGAAGTGACCGACATGGAGCTCGTCGCCGACGTTCAAGAGCGCGTCCTCGGAGACCCGGAACTCGCCGAGCACGGCCTTGGGTTCGACCTTGGCCTTGGCGAAGTGGCCTCGCATCGGCTTCGACACGTTCTTCGGCTTGGCCTTGCCCACGCCGATCTGCACGGCGGTGTAGCCGTCCTTGTCCTTGGTGCGGACGGCCACGACCTCGCACTTCTCGACCTTCAGCACCGTCACGGGCACATGGCTGCCGTCGACGCCGAACAGTCGGGTCATGCCCACCTTCTGGGCGATCAGCCCGGTACGCAGCATGGCCTCACCCTCAGAGCTTGATCTCGACGTCCACGCCCGCAGCGAGGTCGAGCTTCATCAGCGCGTCCACGGTCTGCGGCGTGGGGTCGACGATGTCGAGGAGTCGCTTGTGCGTCCGGATCTCGAACTGCTCGCGGCTCTTCTTGTCGATGTGGGGCGAACGATTCACCGTGAAGCGCTCGATCCGGTTCGGCAGCGGGATAGGGCCACGCACACGGGCCCCCGTTCGCTTGGCCGTGCCGACGATCTCGCGGACCGACTGGTCGAGCACGCGGTGATCGAAAGCCTTGAGCCGGATACGGATGTTCTGCGTTTCCATGCGTGTCGCCGGTCCGCTGCCGAACCGTTCCTTCCTGTTAGGCGATGATCTCGGCGACGACGCCGGCGCCGACGGTGCGGCCACCCTCGCGGATGGCGAAGCGCAGGCCCTTCTCCATCGCGATCGGGCTGATCAGCTCCACGTCCATCGCCACGTTGTCCCCCGGCATCACCATCTCCGTGCCCTCGGGCAGCTTGATCGACCCGGTCACGTCGGTGGTGCGGAAGTAGAACTGCGGCCGGTAGTTCGAGAAAAACGGCGTGTGCCGACCGCCCTCCTCCTTGGTCAGAATGTACACCTCGCCCTTGAACCTGGTGTGCGGCGTGATCGAGCCCGGCTTGCACAGCACCTGCCCGCGCTCCACCTCGTCCCGCTTGGTGCCGCGCAACAGAACCCCGATATTGTCCCC
>NZ_JBBLZC010000108.1:0-593 GCF_037908215.1 Benzoatithermus flavus
CGTCGGTTTAGGAAACGTCAGCAGCCGGTAGAGCACCTCCCCCATGCGCGTCAGCATCTGTTTCGCCTCAGCGCCGCGCAAAGGCCCGAACTCGTGTAAATCGCCGCCCGAGCAAAAAGCCTCATCGCCAGCGCCCGTGATGGCAAATATTTTGACCCGCTCATCCGCTTCCGCCTCGCTCAGCGCTCCCTCAAGCGCCTCCATCACTGCAAAATTGACTGCATTCCGTTTTTCGGGACGGCAAATCGTAAACAAGGCGACGCCGTCACGCTGCTCCATCATCGCTTCCATCAGCACTCCTCCTTTATTTTATGACAATTGGTCATCGTCCCCCCCTTTTTTCCTGCCAGCAGCGAAAAAAACAAACGCGTGGACGTACGTTGTCGATTGTTCACTGCCAATAAAAAAGGCTGCCCGCTTTTCGGACAGCCTGTCGCTTGATGTCGGCCATTATTTGTTGACGACATCTCTTCCTTTGTACGTACCGCATGCTTTGCAGACGCGGTGCGCCAATTTCCATTCGCCGCAGTTCGGGCATTGCACCATGCCCGGCACTTGCAGTTTAAAGTGTGTACGGCGCAGTCGTTTTCTCG
>NZ_JBBLZC010000109.1:0-591 GCF_037908215.1 Benzoatithermus flavus
GGCGGTCGTAGCGGGTGGCGAAGCGACGGAAGTGCTTGAGCTTGTTGAAGCAGCGCTCGACTTGGTTTCGGAGCTTGTAGGTGGTCTGGTCGTAGGGGATCGGCTGCTTTCGTGATCGGGTCGAGGGGATGACGATCTCGGCGCCCATCTCGGTGATGGCTTGGCGCAGGTCGTTGTTGTCGTAAGCCCGGTCGGCGAGGACGGCCTTGGCCTGGAAGCCGGCGAGCAGCGCCTTGGCGGTGAGGTTGTCGTGCCGCTGGCCGGCCGTCAGCATGAAGCGGAGCGGCCGGCCCAGGCCGTCGCAGACCATGTGGATCTTGGTCGTCAGACCGCCTCGGGAACGCCCCAGCGCCTGAGTTTGGGCCCCCCTTTCCGGCGGCCGCCTGCTGGTGGACGCGGACCAGGGTGGTGTCGAGCATCAGGTACTCATTGTCCCGATCCCGGATCAGCTCAGCGAACACCTTCTCCCACACGCCAGCCTTGGCCCAGCGGGTGAACCGGGCGTGGACGCTCTTCCACTTGCCGTAGCGCTCCGGCAGGTGCTGCCAGTGGGCTCCCGACCGCAGCACCCAGAGCACCCCGTTCACGAAC
>NZ_JBBLZC010000110.1:0-591 GCF_037908215.1 Benzoatithermus flavus
TACGTTCAGCCTGCTGCCAAGTTCCAATGCGACCGGCAACTACACGAAAGTGACCCAAGTCATCCCGGTGACGATTTCCATTGACAACTACAGCGGAGCCGGACTTGTGCCGGGCATGAACGTCACCGTCCGCATCCATAAGTAGGTGATGGAAGATGACAGCATTTGTCATTGGTTATATTGTGTTTGCCGTTTTGGTCTTGGCGGCGGTCAACATCGCGCTGCGCCGCCGCAAACCGGCTTCAGCCGCAGGGAAGGCGGCAGATGAAGCGGAGGAAGCCAACGCTCAACCGTTAGCGGAAACGAAAGCAGAGCCGTCGACAGGAACAGATGGGCGTCCGGCCGCTCCGGCCGGTCAAGGCGGCCTTGGGGATATCGGCAGCCGCGGCAAGGTTGTGGCGACGGTCATGCTGGGCGCGTTTGTCGCCATTTTGAATCAAACGTTGATCAACGTCGCCTTGCCGCATATGATGCAAGATTTCAACGTGGAAACGTCGACGATTCAATGGCTCGTGACCGGCTATATGCTCGTCAACGGGGTGCTTATCCCGATCAGCCCGTTTTTAATCGCCAAGTTTCCAGCGAAACGGT
>NZ_JBBLZC010000034.1:0-47817 GCF_037908215.1 Benzoatithermus flavus
GACCACCGCCCGGAGATCGACCGCCTGCTGATCGCTCGCCCCGAGCAGGGTCGAGAGGCGTACCAGCGTGTCGAGCCAGGGGATTTCGGGGACACCCTACGAAATCCGGTCAGACGCGGTCTGCGTTGCCCCGAGCGCCACGAGGAGGGTTAATTTCGTAGGGTGTCCCCGAAACTCGCGAGCGCCACGAAGAGGGTTAATTTCGTAGGGTGTCCCCGAAACTCGGGATCTGACCTCCTTTCCTTGACCCCTTTTCCCGAAAAATGGAAAAATAGGGTCTTACCCCTTTTCTTGCTGACCCTTTTCTCGTGGGCAAGGAAGCTGAAAATGGCAGGTATGTTAGCGGGCAAAGTCGCGCTGGTGACGGGTGGAAGCACGGGTATCGGCCAGGCTTCCGCACTCGCCTTAGGCCGAGAAGGCGCCCGGGTAGTCGTCTCGGATGTGAATGTGCAGGGGGGTGAAGAAACCGTACGCTTCATCCGGGAGGCTGGCGGTGAAGCAATCTTTGCCAAAGCCGACGTGTTGGTGGCAGCCGAGGTCGAGGCCATGGTCGACACAGCCGTCGCCACCTACGGCCGCCTCGACTGCGCCTTCAACAACGCCGGCATCGCCGGAGCTATCGGAGCTTCCACGCACGAATACCCTGACGACAGCTGGGATCGCGTGATCGGCATCAATCTCAAAGGGGTGTGGTTGTGCATGCGGTACGAGATCCCCCAGATGCTTCAGCAGGGTGGTGGCGCCATCGTCAACACGGCGTCGATATGGGGGGTGGTGGGTGCGCCCGGTGCCTCGGCCTACGTGGCGAGCAAGCACGGGGTTGTCGGCCTGACGCGCGCCGCCGCGTTGGAGTACGCGCAGCAGGGCATCCGGATCAACGCCGTCAATCCAGGCACCATACGCACCCCGATCCTGGATCCGTTCATCGCCGCGATCCCCGCGTTCGAATCGATGATGACGGCACGCCATCCCATCGGGCGGATTGGGAGACCGGAAGAGGTGGCCGAGGCGGTGGTGTGGCTGTGCTCCGATGCCGCCTCCTTCGTCGTTGGGCAGGCTCTGCCGGTGGACGGGGGTTATACTACCCAATGAGCCATGAGAGCCGTGCTTTCCTCGTCGGCCGACCCGGAAGGTGGGGCGCAGACAGCGCTTACCGAACCCGGGGAAAGGGGTTTCGGGAACAGCATACGAAATCGACCTCTCCACCCGGCATCGGCCGAGCCTCCCATGGGATAATGCAGCGCCTGCCGCTCGTTCTCCGGCTGCGCCCGGCCGGACGTGGCCCGCATGGCCGGTGCACCGCGAGGAAGGCCGATTGCGCGGGGTGTCTCCGAAACTCCGGGCAGTTGCCATGACGGTGCCGGTCATCGTAAACGTTCCGCCCGCTCGATTTTAGAGGAGCCGCAGCATGGACCGATTCACGGGCGGTTGTCTGTGCGGCAACGTCCGGATCGTCGCATCGGGACGCCCGTACCGGGTCGGCCTTTGTCACTGTCTCGACTGCCGCAAGCATCACGGGGCGCTTTTTCACGCTTCCGCGGTGTTCCCTCAGGATGCGGTGACGATCGAGGGCGAAACACGCGACTATGCCGGGCGGTTTTTCTGTCCCCGCTGCGGCTCGTCCGTGTTCGCACGCACCGCGGACGAAATCGAGGTGAACCTGGGCTCCCTGGATGCCCCCGACCAGCTGACGCCGACCTACGAAAGCTGGATCGTCCGTCGCGAGGCCTGGTTGCCGCCGTTTCCGCTCACGAGACGATACGACCGCGATCGTGACGCCACGAGCCGCTTCGAGGAGCAGGTCGCGTGAACGGTGAAGGCGCCGTCACGCGGTGACGGAGATGCGTGCCTTCATCTCGGAATGGCGTCGTCACCCGGCCACCAGCACGACGTGCAGAAAGCGCGGCCCGTGGGCGCCGCGGACGTAGCTGCCTTCGATGTCGGTGGTGCCGCTGATGCCGGTGATCAGGTTGACGTTGCGCGGCGCGGGCTCGCTCGCGGCGGCGGCGGCGTAATCCTCGAGGTAGGGCAGGATGCGGTCCGCCCGCAGCGCCACGACGTGGTGCAGCGGCAGGAAGTTGAACAGGATCGGCGTGTCGGGGCCGGAATGGAACACGAGCGAGCCGGTCTCGGCGATGCCGAAGCGGGCGAGGCCCACCCCCACCGCCTCGTCGGCCGACATGCTGCGGCGGATCTCGAGGCCGCGCCAGTCGAGGGCGAGCAGCTCGGGTGCGGGCTGGAGGGCCACGGCGGGCGGCAGGGCCTGGGCCGCGAGATAGCGCGCGACGGCGGCGGGCAGGGCGTCGAGCCGGTCGATGCGCTCCAGCGTGGCGTCGACCTTGGGCGAGACCACGCGCTCGGCGAAGGCCGCGACGGGATCGCCCGGCGGCAGCCGGGGGCGGATCGCGTCCGGATCGGCGAGGAGCGCCGCCGCCTCGGCGGCGATGGTGCCCGGGTCGGCGGGCGCTCCGCCGAGCGCGGCCCGGACCGCCTGCAGGATCGTGGCGCGCGCTTTCGTCATCGGCTCGTCTCCCGGCGGCGCTCGCGGTAGAGCTCCATGAAGGTTTTTCCGGCAGGGGCGGGGAAGTCGCGATGCGCGGTCCAGCCGCTCGCCAGCGGCAGCACGCGGATCCAGCCGCCGCGGCGGAACAGACGCAGGGCGCGCACGGCCCAGGCGGTCGCGAGGCGGTAGAGCCGGGGGCGCTGCGCCACGAACGCCCAGAGCCCGATCCCGGCCCGGGTCGCCGCGGGTTCGAGCCCTTCGCGCCAGCTCCGGTCGCGCCAGCCGCGCAGCAGGGTGGGAAGCGGGATCGCGACCGGGCAGACCTCCTCGCAGCGGCGGTTCATGGTGCAGGCGTGGGGCAGGTCGCGCGCTCTGGCGAGGCCGGTGAGGACGGGGGTGAGCACCGCCCCCATGGGGCCGGGATAGACCGAGCCGTAGGCGTGGCCGCCGATCTGGCGATAGACGACGCAGTGGTTCATGCAGGCTCCGCAGCGGATGCAGCGCAGCATCGCGCGTAGAGAGCGGTCGGCCAGCATCCGCGTGCGGCCGTTGTCGACGAGGACGATGTGCATCGCCTCGGGGCCGTCGGCGTCGCCCGCGCGCTTCGGGCCGCAGTGGAAGGTGGTGTATTGGGTGATGTCGGCCCCCGTGGCCGAGCGGACGAGCAGGCGCAGCATGGCGAAGGCGTGCGCGGTGGAGGGTACGAGCTTCTCGATGCCGGCGGTGACGATGTGGACGCGCGGCGGGGTGGTGGTGAGCTCGGCGTTGCCTTCGTTGGTGACGGTGCAGACCGCACCCGTATCGGCGATCAGGAAGTTGGCGCCCGAGATGCCGACCTCGGCGCCGAGGAACTTCGAGCGCAGCTCGTGGCGGGCGCTCTCGACCATGCCCGCGACGTCGTCGGGGCCGCCGATGGGCTCCCGGTGCGCCTTTTGGAACAGCGCCGCCACCTGCTCGCGCGTCCTGTGCATGGCGGGCCAGACGATGTGCGAGGGCGGATCGCCCGCGAGCTGGATGATGTGCTCGGCGAGATCGGTCTCGACCCGCTCGATGCCGGCCGCGGCCAGCGCGTGCGGCAGGCCGATCTCCTCGCCCAGCATCGACTTCACGCGGGTGACGCGTCTCGCACCGGCTTCCCGGCAGATCGCGAGCACGATGCGGCACGCCTCCTCGGCCGTGGCCGCCCAGTGGACGTGGGCGCCGGCGGCCACGGCGTTGCGCTCGAACGCGCATAAATAATGATCGAGGTGGGCGAGGACGTGGTCCTTGATCTTCCGCCCGCGCTCGCGCGCCGCAGCGAACTCGGGGAAGGCGGCGACGGCTTCGGCGCGCTTCCTCTCGGCCGTGCCGGTGGTGCGGCGGATCGCGAGTTCGAGGACGGGATCGGCGAGCGCTGCGGCCGCGTTCTCCTCGAAGCGCTCGGGAGCGAGCTGCATCGCCTCAGCCCTCCTCGCCGATGGCAGGGCCGTCGGCCATCCCGGCCAGGACCTCGATGGTGTGAAAGACGCGCACCGTCGAGCCGCGCCGGCTGAGCTTGCCCGCCATGTTCATGAGGCACCCCAGATCGCCCGCGAGCAGGAGGTCGGCGCCGGTCGCCTCGATCCGTTCCGCCTTCTCCTCGACGATGGCGTTCGAAATCGCGGGGTACTTGACGCAGAACGTGCCGCCGAAGCCGCAGCAGACCTCGCTGCCCTCGAGCTTCCTCATCTCGAGCCCGGCCACGGATGCCAGGAGCTTCCTGGGCTGGACGAAGACGCCGAGCTCGCGCAAGCCGGCACAGCTGTCGTGGTAGGTGGCGGTGGCGCGCAAGGAGCGGCCCTCGGGCCGCCAACCCATGACGTCGACGAGGAAGCTCGTGATCTCGAAGGTGCGCTCCCCCAGCGCCCGCGCGCGCGCCGCCCAGGCCGGATCGTCCGCGAGCCCGTCGGCATAGTGGCGGATCATGCCGGCGCACGAGCCCGAGGGCAGGACGAGGTAGTCGAAGGGCTCGCAGGCCTGGATCACCTGCCGGGCCAGTGCCAGGGCGTGGCGGCTGTCGCCGCTGTTCCAGGCGGGCTGGCCGCAGCAGGTCTGGGTCTCCGGCACCTCGACCGTGCAGCCGGCTTCCTCGAGGAGGCGGATGGCGGCGAAGCCGATCCTGGGGCGGATGGCGTCGACCAGACAGGTGACGAACAGGCCGACGCGCGGCTTCTCGGGTCTTTCGGACATGGGCCTGCTCCGGCTGCGTGGGCTCGAGGCGCGCCATTTAGGCGCGAGGCGGCGGCGGATGGAAGCCGTCTCGCTCGCCGGCGCTTCCGATGCCGCTCGGCACGGCCGCGGCGCGGAACCTGCGCCGCGGCCGTGCGTTGCATTGCAGCAAATCCCGAGCTGCCGTGCCCCGCGGCGCTCGAGCAGAGGAAGCGACCATGGTCGGAAGCGGAGCCGGATGGAGCGGCGGCGAGGCGGACGGAGGCGGCACGGCGCGGATCATCCCCTTCCTGCGCCAGCCGGAGAAAGGACCGCCCGCGGCCGCACGTCCGCAGCCGCGAGCGCTCCCGGCGGACGCCGCGATCGGCTGGATCGTCGGCGAGGCAGGCATCCGGCTCGCGGCGCTCGGGACCGCGAGCTTCCTGCGCAACGCGCAGATACTCCTCGCTCCCGCCGTGGTCGGCCCGGCCGAGCTCGCCCGGGTCGCGATGCAGCTCGCGGCCGATCAGCTGGAGGACGACCTCCTGCCGATGCTGACGGCGGGCTGCGGGTGCGGGCCGCGTGTCCTGCCGCCCGACCGTCTCGCCGCCCGCACGATGCGATGGCTGCATCTGTCGCGCTGCTGCCTGCAGCTCGCCTGCGGCGTGGCCTGGCCGACGCTCGCGGCAGCGGACCGGATGCGGGCGAGCGCCGCCTGAACGGCAGGGCGGCCTCATCCCCGGCTTGCAGGGGCACCGCTCCTGCGGCAGGAAGGAAAGGAAGGGCCAGAGAGCGAGCGCAGCCATGATCCCGAGCGGCCCGGAAGCGGTCCTCGCCCGGCCGCCCGCCGAGCCGGCCGAAGGCCACGACGCGATCCTCGACCGGGCGTTCTCGCGCGTGACCGGCAGCGAGCCGCTGGCCGGCAACGCCGTCCGCCTGCTCAAGGACGCGACCCAGAACTACCCGGCCTGGCTCGACGCCATCCGCCGGGCCGAGCGCACGATCCACTTCGAGAACTACATCGTCGCCGACGACGAGGTCGGCCGCACGTTCGCGGATGCCCTGATCGAGCGGGCGCGGCGCGGGGTCAAGGTGCGCTTCCTCTACGACTGGTGGGGCAGCCTCGGGAAGGCGTCGCGCGGCTACTGGGCGCGGTTGCGCGCGGCCGGGATCGAGGTCCGCTGTTTCAACCCGCCGCAATGGAGCTCGCCCGTCGCCTGCTTCCGGCGCGACCATCGCAAGGTGATGACGGTGGACGGCCGCCTCGCCTTCGTCTCGGGCTTGTGCCTCGCGCGCCCCTGGCTCGGCGACCCGCAAGGCGGCGTCCCGCCCTGGCGCGACACCGGCGTGGAGCTGCGGGGTCCGGTCGTGGCCGACGTCGATCAGGCCTTCGCCGAGAGCTGGCGCCTCTCGGGCGGCGCCATCTCGCCCGAGGAGCGGATCCTGCCCGAGGACCTGCCGGAGGCGGGCCCGATCCGGATGCGTGTCGTGCGCGGGCGGCCGGGCCAGCTCAGCACGTACCGGGTCGATCAGCTCGTCGCCGCCGCGGCCAGGCACACCTTGTGGCTCACGGACGCCTATTTCGTCGCCACCACGGCCTTCGTGCAGGTGCTGACCGAGGCGGCGCGCGACGGGGTGGACGTGCGCCTTCTGGTGCCGGGCTCGATCGACGTGCCGGGCGTGCAGACGCTCGTGCGCTCGAACTACCGGCCGCTGCTCGAGGCCGGGATCAGGATCTTCGAGTGGAACGGCTCGATGCTGCACGCGAAGAGCGCCGTGTGCGACGGGCGCTGGGCCCGGATCGGCTCGACCAACCTCAACCTCACGAGCTGGCTCACCAACTGGGAGCTCGACATCACGATCGAGGACGCGGGCTTCGCGCGGCTGATGGAGGCCACCTATCTCGAGGATCTCGGCAACGCCACCGAGGTGGTGCTCGACGAGCGGCGGCGCGTGCATCCGATGGGCGAGCCGCCGCGGCCGCCGCATGCGCCGCACGGGCAGCGCCACAAGGGCAGCGGCGGGCGGCTCGCGGCCGGCGCCATCGGCCTCGGCAGCACGGCGGGGGCGGCGATCACGGGCTCCAGGCCCTTGAGCGCCACCGAGAGCCGGGTGATCGCGAAGATCGGGGTCGTATTCCTGATGCTGGCCTGTTCGATCTTTCTCTTCCCGCGCGCCGTGGTGTTCCCGGTGGCGTTCGCCCTCGCCTGGCTCGGCTGGGGGCTGCTCTTGCGCGCCTGGCGGCTCGCCCGCGGCAGCCGGGGCGCCGTCAGCCCCCCTTGACCGCCCCGGCGGTGAGACCGGCGACGATCTGCTTCTGGGCGAGGACGGTGAGCAGCAGGACGGGCAGGGTGACGATCAGCGCCGCCGCCGAGAGCGGGCCCCAGCTCACCTGCTCGAAGGTCAAGGAGTTGTAGACCGCGACCGGCAGCGTGCGCGTGGTGCGGCCGGCGAGCACGATGCCGAACACGAACGTGTTCCAGGAGAAGATGAAGGCGAGCAGCAGCGCCACCGTGATGCCGGGGCGGGCGAGCGGCAGGGCGATCAGCCGGAACACCTGCCAGCGCGAAGCGCCGTCGATCCGCCCCGCCTCCTCGAGCTCGATCGGCAGCGCCTCGAAGAAGCTGATCATCACCCAGATCACGATCGGCACGGTGACGACGAGGTGCGTGACGATCTGCGGCCAGAGCGTGCCCAGGAGCCCCAGCCACTGGAACAGGAGGAAGAGCGGGATGAGATAGCTGAGCGCCGGGGTCATGCGCGCGATCATGACGACGACGGCGAGATGCGTCGCGCGCGCACGGGCGATGCCGTAGGCGGCGGGAACGCCCACGAGAAGGGCCACGAGCGTCGCCGTGCCGGTGACGATCAGGCTGTTCCAGAAATAGAGCCCGAACGAGCCTTCCGCGAGGACCTGGCGGTAGTTCTCCCAGGCGATGGTGGTCGGGATCAGGACGGGCGGGTAGCTCGTGTTGTCGATCTCGGGTTTGAGCGAGAGCGAGAGCATCCACAGGAAGAAGAGAAGCGCCGGCGAGACGATCACGGCGACCGCGAAGGCGAGCGCGGCCTTCCGTAAGACGATGCGCAGCTTCCCGCGGACCATGGGCTCAGGCCCCTCCGCTCAGGGTCCAGTTGGTGCGCGCCCGCACCCAGATCAGGGCGAGCGAGAGCGCCACCACGAGGACGAAGAAGGCGACGGCCAGGGCCGAGCCGTAGCCGATGTCGTAGAACGAGAAGGCCTGGGTGAAGAGGTAGAGGTTGATGGTCTCCGAAGCGGTGCCGGGGCCGCCTTGCGTGATGGCGAAGATGATGTCGAAGCTCTTCACGGCGTCGATCGTGCGGATGATGACCGCCACCATGAGGAAAGGGGCGATCAGCGGCAGGGTGATGTGGCGGAACTTCTGGAGCGCGTTGGCGCCGTCGAGCTCCGCACTCTCGTAGGGCTCGCTCGGCAGCGCCGCGAGCCCGCCGAGCACGATCAGCATCACGAGCGGCGTCCACTGCCAGGTCTCGACCAGGACCAGCGAGGGGATGACGGTCGCGGGATCGAACACCCAGAGCTGCGGCGGCAGGCCCACGAGCGAGAGGAGATAGTTCAGGACGCCGAGCTGCGGGTGGAACATCATCGTCCAGACGAGAGCGATCGCGACCGGGGTCGCCATCATCGGCATGACGACGATGCCGCGCAGGAAACCGCGCAGAGGGAAGCGCTCGTCGAAGACGAGGGCGGAAAGCGTGCCGAGGACGAGCGGCAGGAGGACGGCCAGGAAGGTGTAGAGGAGCGTGTGCCAGACCGCCGCGCCGAAGCGGGCATCCGTGAGCAGCCGCGCATAGTTGGCGAGGCCCACGAAGCGGCGCTCGCCGCCGACCTGCCAGGCCTGCAGGCTCATCCAGCCCGTGAACGCCCAGGGAAAGACGATGACGGCGGTCACGAGCAGCACGGCCGGCAGGATGAAGGGCAGGTAAGGATGGCGGTCCCGGAAGCCCGGGGCCGTGCCCGCGAGCACACCCCGCCGGAAGACCGCCCGCCCCGGCACCGCCGCCATCAGCCGGCCTCGCTCTTGGCGAGGATCGGCTGGAACTGCTCGGTCGCCCGCTCGAGCTCGGTCGCGGGATCGGCGCCGCCGATCATGTTGGTGAGCGCGATGCCGAAGATGTCGCGGAACTCGGTCACCGGCACCACGACCGGCAAGCCGAGCCTGCTGACCTTGGCCGAACCCGCCACGGCGTCGATCCATTCGGCCGGCATCTTGACGCCTTTGCGCACCTCGGGATCGTCGATGACGGATTTCCGGAACGGCACGCCGGAGCCGGTCTGGAGCAGATCGGCCTGAAGGGTCTTCGAGACCGCCCACTGGCAGAAGAGAAAGGCCGCCTCCTTGTTCCGGCTCGCGGCCGCCACGCCGATGCCGTCGCCGAACGTGGCCGAGGCCTGCGCCACCGGGCCTTTCGGCACGATGCCGTAGCCGACCTTGCCCACCACGCGCGACTTCTTCGGGTCTTCGAGCGGCGGGGCGAAGCCGACGCCATCCAGCCACATGCCGATCCTGCCCTGGAGGAAGGCGGACTGGCACTCGTTCCAGTTGAAGCCCGCCACGCCGGGCGGGGCCGATCTGGTGAGAAGACGCTGGTAGAGCCTGGCCGCCTCGATGGCGCCGGGGCTGGCGGTCTGGAGCCTGCCGTCGGCCGTGACGGGCTCGACACCGTAGCCCAGAAGGAAGCTGGTCCAGACCGGGACGTTGGCGTTCTTCATCCCGCGCGCCGTGAAGCCGTAGATGCCGGCATCGGGATCGGTGAGCTTCTCGGCCGCGGCGACGAGCTCGTCGAAGGTGGCGGGATAGGCGAGCCCCTTCTTCTCGAACAGCTCCTTGTTCCAGTAGACGATCCAGTAATCGACGCTGAGCGGCAGGCTGTGCAGCTTTCCGTCCGGGGCGGTGGCGTAAGCGAGGCCCGCGGCCGAGAAGTCGCTCGTGTCGAGAGCGGGATCGGCGAGGCTCGGATCGGCGAGGTAGGGGCCGAGATCGGCGAGCCAGTTGCCCTTCTCGAACAGCCGCTTCTGCACGTGGTAGCTCAGATGCACGACGTCGAAGCTCGGCCGGCCGCTCGAGAGCTCGACCACGGCCTTCTGCCGCTGCTGCTGCTCGGGGATCTGCTCGAGCCCGACCGTGATGCCGGTAAGATCCTCGAACTCCTTCAGGTGCCGCTGCAACACCTCGCCGCGCGGGCTCTTCACCAGATTCACCTCGATCGAGGCGCCCTCGAACTTCCGCCAGTCGGGTGCCGCCCGTGCCGGCCGGGCGAGCGCCGCCGCCGAGACCATCGCGGTGGTGCCGGCCAGCACCGAGCGCCGGGTCCAGCCGTCGGAGAATCGCGTCATCGATCCATGCTCCCTGATCTCCTGCGGTCCGGAAGCTAAGGGATGACGCGACGCCTGTAAATTTGCCGGACGACATCGACGGCGCCTTTGCCGGGCATTCCCGGAGGCAGGCAGCACCCCGCCGGCACGGCCGGTGGACCACGCGAGCGCCGTCGCGCGCGTCGGCGGCAGTGGTCCGGGGGTGCGGCTCAGGTGAAGATGAAGTCGCGCTGGCTCAGATCGGCGGCGTTGAAGTCGGCGAGCAGGATCTGGTTGCCATCGCCGGTGTCGATCAGGGCGCCGTCGCTCTCCTGGGTGATGGTCAGGCCCTCGAAGGTGCGGTGATTGCCGAAGGCGTCGGGGGCGATGACCAGCTTGTCCTCGTGATGGAAGTCCTGGACGAGGTCGTGGCCGAAATTGCCGTCGAAGACGAAGGAGTCGCGGCCGAGGCCGCCGTAGTAGAGGTCGTTGCCCTGCTCGCCGACCAGGATGTCGTTGCCGTCGCCGCCGCGCAGCATGTCCTCGCCCGGACCGCCGTGCAGCTCGTCGTTGCCGGCGCCACCGAAGGCGTAGTCGTTGCCGCCCTCGCCGAAGAACCAGTCGTCGCCCTCGGTGCTGAGGAAGTTCTCGTCGCGGACCGGAGCGAACTGGTCACCGCCGTGCAGGATGAAGTTGCTCTCGCCGAGCGGCACCCAGCCCTGCAGCGTGATCACCATCTCCGAGCCGGCCGCCCAGCTCGTGTTGACGTTGACGTGGGTGAGGCCGTCGGCCGTGTACTCGACGGCGACCTGCCCGAGGCCGGTGAAGCTGGTCTGGCCGATGAAGACGAAGTCCTGGCCGGTGCCGGTCCGGACGTTGCTGAGGTCGATCTGGTCCTGGCTCGGGTCGAAGTCCTGGATGAAGTCGCCGCCCGTGGCCGGGCTGTCCTTGATGCTCTGGTAGACGAACACGTCGGCTCCGTCGCCGCCGATCAGCGTGTCGGCCCCGACGCCGCCGTCCAGCGTGTCGTTGCCGGCACCACCGTCGAGCCAGTCCCGGCCGTAGAGGCCGATCAGGATGTCGCGCGAGCCGTCCTCGCCGCCGACCAGGACGTCG
Organism: Benzoatithermus flavus; assembly: GCF_037908215.1. Lineage (NCBI taxonomy): Bacteria > Pseudomonadati > Pseudomonadota > Alphaproteobacteria > Geminicoccales > Geminicoccaceae > Benzoatithermus > Benzoatithermus flavus. Next base: position 11,121 of record NZ_JBBLZC010000034.1, read on the forward strand.
TTGCCCTGGTCGCTGCGCAGGCAGTCGGCGCCGGTGCCGCCGTTGAGGAGGTCGTTGCCGAAGCTGCCACGGATGGTGTCGCTGCCGTTGTCGCCCCACAGCAGGTCGTTGCCGTAGTCGCCATAGATCTGATCCGCGCCGAACGTGCCGACGATGTCGTCGTCGCCGGTGGTGCCAAGGAAAAGCGCCATGTTCCCCTCTCAATCAGAAGACGAACACTCCGGACGGCCTCGCGCCTAGACACGCAGGTTGGAGGTCCTCTTGTGACCAAGGATTTGAGCATCGACCCGACCGGCCGACACTTAAAATGTTATTCACGAAGTCTTTTTTCGTATCGGGTTTCAGAGGCGCCATGGTTGATCAACCTGAGAATTCTGGACCGCCATGCGAAATCAACTCTTCTTCTGGATCTTCCGATGAAGCCCGGGTCCGTGCGCGGCCGCGCTCGCGGGGGACAGGCGACGGCCGCCCGCTCGGTCCGGCGCAGGGTGGAGACGTTGCTTTCGTAGGATGTCCCCGCAGCTCGAAGCTCCTGCCCGGAGACGCTCGGGCTTCAGAAGAGCTGGCCGCGCACGGCCCCTCCGGGGAAGTTGCGAGTATGGACGTTGACGTAGAACGCGGTCGGCGTGCTGCGGATGGCGCCGAGCATCACGGCCGAGCCCGTGACACAGCCCGAGGCGCTGCCGGGATTGCCCGAGGTCGGCGGCAGGAAGGGCACCACGACGTCGCCTTCGGTGCCGGCGACGCCCCGATGGACATGGAATTCGGTCGGCGTGTCGATGCCGCTGACCAGAACCGAGTAGCAGACCGTGCTCCTGCCGACGAGGAGCAGCGAGGCGACGCCGGAGCCGTTGGGGGCACCGGCCCCTGCCGGCACCTCGTTGCCGCCGCTCAGCACCGCGAAGAACTGCACGGCGGCCTGTGCCGCCGCCTCGGAAGAGGCGCCCATGGACAAGCCAGTCAGAATCGCCGAAGTCACGACAAGTCTTCGGAGGATCATTTCATTCTCCTAGAGGATTGCGCCGGCAGCTATACAGCGCAACCGATATCGTGCCGATGGAACCGTAACGATTCATTGTAGCATCATGAATATCCGTTCGTTTATTAATTAATGGGATGATCGAGATGAAACTTCCATCACTTGCTCGAACATTCATTCGATATCTGATGGCGATTTCGGGAGAATCCCTGCGGAATCGGCCCTCTTCCGTCCCACCGGCCAGGCTGCGCGCGCGCTCCCGACACCGGGCCGTCGTACCGCGCGGGCAGATCTTCGACCCTCGTGCCGGATTCGTTCCCATGCCTGCGCCTCATCGCCGGGGTCTTGCGGCCGCGCACTGGGAATAACGGCTTGACAGGCTAGGATCACAACATATGGTGAAATAATTATCCACAGGCCCAAGATACTGGTCGAGGTGGCGTCGCATGGCGAATGCCGAACCCGACGGAGCGGCGAGGGGCGGCAGGCCGTGAGGCTGCGCCGCCACCAGGAGGAGATCGACCGGTTGTGCCGGGCGATCGCGGCCGGGGCGGCGGGTGTGACCGACATCCTGGCGGCGGTGACGCCGGGCGGGGGCAAGTCGGCGCTGCCGGTGATCGCGGCGGCACGGCTCTTGAGCGTGGTGCCGCCCGGGCGAAAGACGCCACTGGTCGAGCGGATCTGCTGGGTGGTGCCGCGCGACACGCTGCGCCGGCAGGCCGAGGAGGCGTTCGTCGATCCGGCCTGGCGGCGCTTTCTCGGGCACGGCCATGCCGTGCGCGCGGCCGACAACGGGCCGGACCCGTGCCGCGGCCTCGCCGGTTACGTCACCACCTACCAGGCGATCGCGGCCGCACCCGACCTCCACCTCGCCGAGTTCAACCGCCACCGCTATCTCTTGTGCATCGACGAGCTGCACCACCTGCCGGGTCTCAGCGAGCTCGACGCGGCGGCGGCCGCGGCCGAGGACACGGCCTGGTCGCGCGCGCTCCTGCCGCTGCTCGAGACCGCCGGCCTCCGACTCCTCATGACCGGCACGCTCGAGCGTTGCGACCGGCGGCCGATCCTGTGGCTCACCTACCGGGCGGATCGCTGGGCGCGGCGGCAGCGGCGGGTCGATCTCACGGCACCGGGCTGGGCCGTGGTCGGCTACAGCCGGAAGGCGGCGCTGGCCGAGCAGGCGATCGTCCCGATCCGCTTCGGCGCGCTCGACGGCAAGGCGGAGTGGCTGTTCCGCGGCGACCGCTGCGAGGCCGATTCGTTCGGCGCGGCCGGCGAGCGGCTGCGGCCGATGCTGTTCACGGCGCTGCGCACGGGCTACGCCAAGGATCTCCTGCGCCGCGCGTTCCAGGACTGCCGCGAGCATCGTGCCCGCCGGCGCGCGGCGCTGGGCCTCGCACCCCGCGAGACGGCGCGGGGGCTGGGCAAGCTCCTGGTCGTGGCGCCCGATCAGGTGACGGCGAGAGCCTATACCGAGCTCCTGCGGCTGTGGCTGCCGGGCGACGCGGTGGCGCTCGCGATCTCGGAGGAGCGGGACGCGGTCGAGCGCATCGCGCGCTTTCGCCTGCGGCCGCAGCCTTCGGTGCTGGTGACCGTGGGCATGGCCTACGAGGGCATGGACGCGCCCGAGATCAGCCACGTCGCCTGCCTGACCCAGATCCGCTCGACCCCCTGGCTCGAGCAGATGGTGGCGCGCGCGACGCGCTTCGATCCGCACGGCGGCGCCTACGAGGAGCAGCGGGCGGTGATCTATCATCCCGACGATCCTCTGTTCCGGCTGTTCCGGCGCGCCATCGAGAGCGATCAGGCCGGGCGGGCCAGGGCGCGGCCGACGCCCGGGCAGGACGAGCTGCCGTTTTCCGGCATCCACGCCGAGGACGATCCGTTCCGGTCCCCGCCTCTGGAGCCGCTCCGCTCCGAGGCGACCGAGCTCGTGTTCCAGACCGTGCATCCGCGGGATCGCGCGCACGCGGGCCGGGCGGGCGAGGCGGCGGGGGATCTCCCCGAGACGCCGAGCCAGGCCGAGCAGCGGCTGCGCCGGCAGGTGGGGCTGCTCGTGGCGGCGCAGGTGATCGAGGACGTCGAGGCCGGGCTGATCGGCCAGCCCTGGGGCTATCACGCCTACAACGCCGTTCTGAAGCGCGTGCTCGGCAAGCCGCGTGCCGCCATGAGCCTCGCCGAGCTCGAGGCCATGATCGGCTGGCTCGAGCGCAACCGGGTGAGCGAGCATCTGCACCTGATCCGGGACGATCCGCGCTACCAGTGGACCGCCCGCGAGCGCCGCCGGTCGGCCGTGCGAGCGTCGGCCCGACCGGGGGCCGGGCGCGGAAGGCGTGTCCCGTTCCTGCCGTCCGGGCTCGGGGCGGGGCCGGCTCGGGAGTGACCACCGGGCGATCCGCCGATCGGCCGGCGATCCCGCGTCAGCTCTCCGCAGCCAGCTTCCGGCGCGTCCTGGCCGGCCGAGGCGCCGGGCGCGCCTGACGGGCCGCGTGCTCGCGGCGCACGGCCGCGGGTACCGGGTGCTTCAGCCCGCGGGCCAGAGCAGCTCGACGCCGGCCTCGCTCAATCGGGCGGCGAGCTCGGCCGGCGGCGGCGCCTCGGTGACGACGGTGCCGATCTCGCCCGCGGCGCACACCCACACGGGCGCGCGCCGGCCGAACTTGCTGGTGTCGGCGACGACGAGACGAGCACGCGCGTGCGTCAGCATGGTGCGGGCGATGCGCGCCTCGTCGAGGTCGAAGTCCATGAGCCCGGCTTCGGGGTCGATGGCGGCGATCGAGAGGATGGCGAGATCGGCCCGGAACTGGTCGAGGAAGGCCACGGCCTCGGGGCCCACGGCCGCGGCGAGGTCGGCGCGCAGCTCGCCGCCGGCGAGGAAGACGCGGTTGCCGTTGCGGCCGACCAGGCGGCGCGCGATCTCGAGCGAGTTGGTGATCACGGTGAGGTCGCGCCGGCGCCGGCTCAGGGCCTCCGCGGTGTAGGCGGTGGTCGAGCCCGTGTCGATCATGACGGTCTGGCCGTCCTGCACGCGCTCGGCCGCGAGCTCGCCGATCATGCGCTTGGCGGCGGCGCGCTCGGCCAGCCGGCGGTGGAAGGGAGGCTCGCTGCGCGCCGCCGCCCAGGCGATGCCGCCGTGCGTGCGGGTGAGGAGGCCATCCGCGACCAGGGGCTTCACCTGACGGCGGATCGTCTCGTCCGACACCGCGAGCCGGCGGGCGAGGGCGGCGATCCGGACCGCCCCTTCGTTGCGCACCGCCTCGATGATCGCCGCCTGCAGCCTGGTCGGATGCACGCCCGTCAACTCCTTGCCCGAGATGTGGCAAGCTTGTGGGATCGGACCTCGAAGCGCAACAAATTTGCGGGTTTCCTGTTGACCTTTGCCCGGTTCGGGATGAAGAATGCCCGATCATCAGGGAGAAGCAGAAGCGGCGCGCCACGTGCCGGCGAGCCGCCGAACGGGGAGGCTCGGACGATGGGAACCCTGAAGCGCGCCGTCCTGGGCGGCCTGCTCGCGGCGGGCCTCGCCACCGCCGGGGCCGAGGCCGCCGTCGAATCGCAGGACCCGATCAAGCTCACGCTCCACGACTGGACCGGCCAGCTCCTGAGTGCCCGGATCATGGGCGAGGTCCTGAAGCGGGCCGGCTACAACGTCGAGTACGTCCAGGCCGACTATCTCGCCCAGTTCGCCGGCCTCAAGACCGGCGACCTCCACGTCGGCATGGAGATCTGGGCCACCACCGGCCGCGACGCCATGAACGAGGCCACCGCCACCGGCCAGGTCGAGAACCTGGGCGAGACCGGGATGCAGGCGATCGAGGAGTGGTGGTACCCGGCCTACATGAAGGAGAAGTGCCCGGGTCTGCCGGACTGGCAGGCGCTCAACGCCTGTGCCGCAGCGTTCGCGACGCCCGAGACCGCCCCCAAGGGCCGCTATCTCGGCGGGCCGGTCACCTGGGGCGGACACGACGAGGAGCGGGTCGAGGCCTTGGGCCTCGACTACGAGGTCGTCCACGCCGGTACCGACGCGGCCCTGTTCGCCGAGCTCGAGAGCGCCTACCAGCGCAAGGCGCCGATCCTCCTTTGGATCTATGCGCCGCATTGGGCGCCCATCAAGTACCAGGGCGAGTGGGTGCGGTTCCCGGCCTACGAGCCCGCCTGCTACCAAGATCCGGCCTGGGGCACGAATCCCGATCTCGCCTTCGACTGCGGCAAGCCGCGCGGTCCGATCTGGAAGGTCGCCTGGGCCGGCCTCAAGGACAAGTGGCCCGGCGCCTACAAGGCGATCAAGAACTTCCAGATCACGAACGAGGAGATGGGCGGCCTGATCGCGCGGGTCGACCTCGACGGCGAGAAGCTCGAGGCCGTGGTCGACGACTGGCTCGCGAAGAACGAGACGCGTTGGAAGGCCTGGCTCGGCCAGTAGGTCGACGGGAAAGGAGCCCCGCCTTGGCCGAGCCAGCGCTCGCCTGCCGCCACGTCTGGAAGCTCTTCGGTCACGGCGCCGAGAGCTTCCTCGCACGCGAAGGTGCCGCCGCCGATCCCGCCGCCATCGCCGCCGCCGGCCTGGTCCCGGCCGTGGTCGACGTCGGGCTCGAGGTCGAAAAGGGCGAGATCTTCGTCATCATGGGCCTCTCGGGCTCGGGCAAGTCGACGCTGGTGCGCTGCCTCTCGCGCCTGGTCGAGCCCACCGCGGGCGAGATCCTGTTCGAGGGCCGGGATCTCTTGCGCGCGTCCGAGCGCGAGATGATCGCCATCCGCCGGCACAGGATGGGCATGGTGTTCCAGCACTTCGCGCTGCTTCCGCACCTCACCGTCTTGGGCAACGTGGCCTTCCCGCTCGCGGTTCAGGGTGTGGACCGGCGCACCCGCGAGGAGCGGGCGCGCGAGATGATCCGGCTCGTGGGCCTGCAGGGCCGCGAGGACCATTTCCCGCGCGAGCTCTCGGGCGGGCAGCAGCAGCGGGTCGGCATCGCGCGCTCGCTCGCCGTCGGCCCCGAACTCTGGTTCCTGGACGAGCCCTTCTCCGCCCTCGATCCCCTGATCCGGCGCGAGATGCAGGACGAGTTCCTGCGCCTTCAGGCCGTGCTGAAGAAGACGATCGTCTTCATCACCCACGATTTCGCCGAGGCCGTGCGCCTCGCCGACCGGATCGCCATCATGCGCGACGGCCGCATCGTCCAGACCGGCACACCCGAGGAGCTGGTCCTGGCCCCGGCCGACCCTTACGTCGCCGCCTTCACCCGCGAGGCGCCACGGGCGCGGATCCTGACCGTGCGCAGCGTCATGCGGCCGGTGAACGGTCGTGCCGGCGATTTCGCCGGCGAGGTTTCGCCGAAAGCCAGGATCGCGGACGTCGCCGCCGCCGTGGAGGCGGCCGGCCGGCCGTTCGCGGTGGTCGAGGACGGGACGCTCCTCGGCGTGCTCGACCGCGAGGCGGTCGTCGCGGTCCTGGTCGGGCGGGAGCCGCGGTGATGGCGACCGCCGCCGCCGGTGCCGCCGCCCCGAACATCCGCCTGCCCCGGGCGGCCGGCATCCTGCTGTGGCCCGCGGCGCTCGCGGTCTCGCTCGCGTTCTACCTCGCGCCGGCGAGCGCCCTGCCGCGCTGGGCCGTGCGCTTCCCGCGCGACTGGCAGCCGCCGCTGGCGGCGGACGTCTCGGCCGCCATGGCCTGGCTCGTCGGCCCCGAGGCGCGGCTCGGGCCGCTCGCCTTCAAGGATCTCACGCGCGGCCTCGCCTGGCTCCTGGACTGGCCGCTCGCGCTCGCCAAGGCCGTGCTCGTGAACGGCTTCGTGGCGGGGCAGGGCGCGGAGGCGGTGCAGCTCGCCCCGCCCTTGCCGTGGCTTTCGGTCCTGCTGCTGACGACGGCGCTCGGTGCTTACGCCGGCGGGCCCGGGCTCGCGGCCCTGGTCGGCGGCTGCTTTCTTTATCTCGCCGTATTCGGCCAATGGGCCAGCGCCATGACCACGCTCGCCTCGATCGTGGTCGCCGTGCCGCTCGGGGCCGCGGGCGGGCTCCTCCTCGGCATCGCCGGCTACCGCTCGCGCGCGTTCGAGCGGGCGATGACGCCGGTGCTCGACCTGATGCAGACGGTCCCGATCTTCGCCTATCTCGTGCCGATCCTGTTCCTGTTCGGCTTCGGGCCGGTGGCGGCGATGATCGCCACCGTCCTCTACGCGATCCCGCCCATGATCCGGGTCACGATCCTCGCCCTTCGCGCCGTGCCGGAGGAGGTGGTGTCGTTCGGCCGGATGGCGGGCTGCACGCGCGGCCAGCTCACCTGGCGGGTGCTCGTGCCGGTGGCGCGTCCCGGCCTGATGCTGGGCGTGAACCAAGTCATCATGCTCTCGCTCAACATGGTGATCGTCGCCTCGATGATCGGGGCCGGAGGTCTCGGCTTCGACGTGCTGTCGGCGCTGCGGCGGCTCGACATCGGCCACGGCCTCGAGGCCGGGCTCGCCATCACGCTCCTTGCGATCGCGCTCGACCGGCTGTCGCAGGCGCTGGCGGCGCAGGCGGCGACACCGCGGCGCCACGAGGGGGACCGGCGCCACGCCGGCCGCCGGCTCGCCGGTGCGGCAGCCGCGGCCCTTCTGCTCTGGGGCCTCGCCCATCCCCTGCCGGCGCTCGCCACCTATCCCGCGGCCTGGCAGGTCTCGACCGCGCCGTTCTGGGACGCGCTGGTCCGCTGGCTGAACCTCCACCTGTTCGACGATCTCGAGGCGTTCAAGACGGTGGCGCTGCTCAACCTGCTGGTTCCGGTGAAGCGCTTCCTCCTCGCCCAGCCCTGGCCCTGGATGCTCCTGCTCTTGAGCGTCGCCGGCTGGCGTCTCGGCGGCTGGCGCCTCGCCGTCACGGTCGCGACCCTCGCCTGCTTCGTGGCCCTCGCCGGCCAGTGGGAGAACGCGATGATCACGGTCTATCTCTGCGGCGTGTCGGTCGTGATCGCGGCCCTGATCGGCATTCCGGCCGGCATCGCCGGTGCGCTGCGCCCCCGTTTCTGGCGCGTGCTCGAGGCCGTGACCGACCTGCTCCAGACCCTGCCGAGCTTCGTCTACCTGATCCCGGTCGTGATGCTGTTCCGGGTCGGCGACTTCACCGCCATGATCGCGATCGTCCTCTACGCGGTGGCACCCGCGCTCCGCTACACGGCGCACGGGCTGCGCCACGTGCCGCCGCCGCTGGTCGAGGCCGGCATCGCCAACGGCTGCACGAAGCGCCAGCTCCTGACCCGCATCCGCCTGCCGCTCGCGCTCCCGGAGATCCTGCTCGGCCTCAACCAGACCATCATGCTCGCGGTCTCGATGCTGGTGATCACGGCTCTCGTCGGCACCCGCGATCTCGGCCAGGAGGTCTACATGGCGCTCGCCAAGGCCGATGTCGGCCGCGGCGTGATCGCGGGCCTTTGCGTCGCCGCGGTCGCGATGATCGCCGACCGGCTGCTCGCCGCCGGCACCTTGCGGCTGCGCCGTCGGCTGGGGCTCGCCTGATGGACCGGAAAGCGCGCGTCGCCGCCCTGCCGCTGTGGCGGGGGCCCGTGGACCCGCAGCCTTTGGGCGGCGGCATCACCAACACGAACTTCCTGGTCGAGGACGGCGGCCGCCGCTTCGTCGTCCGGGTCGGCGACGACATCCCGCACCACGGCGTCATGCGCTTCAACGAGCTCGCCGCGAGCCGGGCCGCGTTCGCAGCCGGCGTCTCGCCCGCCGTGGTCCATGCCGAGCCCGGCATCCTCGTCCTCGCGCACATCGACGGGCGGACCCTGACGCCTGAGGACGTGCGCCGCGACCTCGCGCGCGTCCTGGAGCTGGTGCGGCGCGCGCATCGCGAGATCCAGCGCCACCTGCGCGGGCCGGCGCTCGTGTTCTGGGTCTTCCATGTGCTGCGCGACTACGCCCACACGCTGCGGGAAGGCGGCTTCCGCCTCGCCCATCGGCTGCCGGACTGGCTCGCCACGGCCGAGCGCCTCGAGGCGGCGGTGGGGCCGGTCGAGCTCGTCTACGGCCACAACGATCTCCTCGCCGCCAACCTGATCGACGACGGCAGCCGGCTCTGGCTGATCGACTGGGACTATGGCGGCTTCAACAGTCCTCTGTTCGACCTCGGCGGCCTCGCCTCCAACAACGAACTCGACGAAGCGCAGCGCTCGTGGTTGCTCGAGGCCTATTTCGACCGGCCCGTCACGGACGAGCTGCGCCGCCGCGCCCAGGCCATGCTCGTGGCCTCGCTCCTGCGCGAGGCGATGTGGAGCATGGTCTCGGAGCTCCACGCCACGCTTGCGTTCGATTTCGCCGCCTACACGGCCGAGAACCTCGCCCGCTTCGAGCGAGCACTCGCCACCTTCGACGAGATGGACCTTTGATGCAGGACCTTCCCAGCTCCGCCCGCGTCGTCATCATCGGCGGCGGTATCGTCGGCTGCTCCGTGGCCTATCATCTCGGCAAGATGGGCTGGACCGACGTGCTGCTGCTCGAACGGCACCGGCTCTCGGCCGGCTCCACCTGGCACGCGGCCGGCCTCGTCGGGCAGCTCCGTACCAGCGCCAACATCACCCAGCTCCTCGGCTACTCGGTCGCGCTCTACGAGCGGCTCGAGGCCGAGACCGGTCTCGCCACCGGCTGGAAGCGTAACGGCGGCCTGCGGCTCGCCTGCAATCCCGACCGCTGGATCGAGGTGCGCCGGCAGGCGACGACGGCGAAAAGCTTCGGCCTCGAGATGCACCTTCTGACCCCGAAGGAGGCGCAGGAGCTGTGGCCGCTCATGACGGTCGACGACGTGGTGGGTGCCGCCTTCCTGCCGACCGACGGCCAGGCGAACCCCTCCGACATCACCCAAGCACTCGCCAAGGGCGCGCGCGCTGCAGGTGTCACGATCGTGGAGGAGGTGAAGGTCACCGGGATTTCGGTCGAGCACGGGCGGGTGCGCGCCGTCACGACCGACCGCGGTGCCGTCGCCTGCGAGCGCCTCGTGCTCTGCGGCGGCATGTGGTCGCGCGCACTCGGCCGGCTCGCCGGCGTCAACATTCCCCTCGTTCCGGTCAGGCACCAGTACGTGATCACCGAGCGGATCGAGGGGGTGACGCCGAACCTGCCCACCCTGCGCGATCCCGACCGGCTCACCTACTGGAAGGAGGAGGTGGGCGGGCTCGTGATGGGCGGCTACGAGCCGAACCCGATCCCCTGGGCCGAGGACGGCATCCCCGAGGGCTTCGAGTTCGCGCTGCTCGACGAGGACTGGGACCATTTCGAGCCGATCATGCGCCTCGCCCTCGGCCGCGTGCCGGCGCTCGAGCGGGCCGGGATCAAGCGGATGATCAACGGCCCCGAGAGCTTCACGCCGGACGGCAATTTCATCCTGGGCGAAGCGCCCGAGGTCAGGAACTTCTTCGTCGGCTGCGGCTTCAACGCGTTCGGCATCGCATCCGCCGGCGGGGCCGGGATGGCGCTCGCCGAATGGGTCGCGCGCGGCGAGCCGCCGTTCGATCTCTGGCCGGTCGACATCCGCCGCTTCGGCCGCAACCACCTGGACGAGGGCTGGGTCCGCGCCCGCACGCTCGAGGCCTATGCCAAACACTACACCCTGGCCTGGCCGGGCGAGGAACACCGCTCCGGCCGTCCGCTGCGGCGTTCGCCGCTCTACGACCGGCTGCGGGCGCAAGGGGCGGTGTTCGGCGAGAAGCTCGGCTGGGAGCGGCCGAACTGGTTCGCACGGCCCGGCGAGGAGGCCGCCGACCGCTATTCCTTCGCGCGGCCCAACTGGTTCGAGGCGGTCGGCCGCGAGCACGCGGCCTGCCGCGAGCGGGTGGCGCTGTTCGACCAGTCCTCGTTCGCGAAGTTCCTCGTGGTCGGTCGCGACGCCGAGAAGGCCCTCTCCTGGCTCTGCGCCAACGACGTCGCGAAGCCGCCGGGCCGGCTCACCTACACCCAGATGCTGAACCGGAAGGGCGGCATCGAGTGCGACCTCACCGTGGCGCGGCTGGCGCCGGACCGCTTCTATCTCGTCACCGGCACCGGCTTCGCCACCCACGATGCCGACTGGATCGCCCGCAACATTCCCGCAGGGCTCGACGCGCACCTGGTCGAGGTGACCTCGGCCCATGCGACCTTGAGCCTGTTCGGGCCGCGCGCGCGCGACGTGCTGGCGGTCTGCTCGCGCGACGATCTCGCGAATGCCGCCTTCCCGTTCGGAACCTGCCGCACGATCACCGTGGCGGGTGCGCCGGTGCTAGCGCTGCGCGTCACCTATGTCGGTGAGCTCGGCTGGGAGCTGCATCTGCCGACCGAGTTCGCGGCCACCGTCTACGACGCGCTGATGGCGGCCGGCCGGGCGCACGGCATCGCCAATGCCGGCTATCGGGCGATCGAATCGCTGCGGCTCGAGAAGGGCTACCGTGCGTGGGGCTCGGACATCGGCCCCGACCACAGCCCGCTCGTGGCGGGCCTCGGCTGGGCGGTGAAGCTCGGCAAGGACACGCCCTTCCTGGGCCGCGACGCGCTGCTCGAGCAGAAACGCCGGCCGCTGCCGCGTCTCTTCGCGGGCTTCATGGTCGAGGACCCGAACGTGGTCCTGCTCGGCCGCGAGACCATCTACCGCGACGGCCGCCGCTGCGGCTGGCTCACGAGCGGCGGCTTCGGCTACACGCTGGGCAAGCCCTTGGGCTACGGCTATGTCCGCGACCCGGCCGGCGTCGATCCGGCCTACGTCATGGCCGGCAGCTACGAGCTCGAGGTCGCGGGCTTCCGGGTGCCGGCCACCCCGTTCCTCGAGCCGCCCTACGATCCCAAGCTGACCCGGGTGAAGGCATGATGGACCAGGCACGCATCGTCATCATCGGCGGCGGGGCGATCGGGGCCGGCGTGGCCTTCCAGCTCGCGGAAGCCGGGGTCGCGGACGTCCTCGTGCTGGAGAAGGAGCCGGCGCTGTGCACGGTGACGAGCCCCCAGGCCGCGGGCCTGGTCGGGCAGGTGCGCAGCTCGCCCGAGCGCACGCGGCTCGCCATGTGGTCGGTCGCGACCTTCTCGCGCCTCGAGCGCGAGGCCGAGGTGAAGCCGGGCTGGCGCCAGACCGGAAGCCTGCGCCTCGCCCAGACCGAGGAGCGCGTGGCGGAATTCCGCCGCCTGATGGCGGTGGCGGACGCGGCCGGGCTCGAGACCGAGCTTCTGGACGCGGCGGCCGCGCAGCGGCTCTGGCCGGGCCTCGACTTCGCGGCGGCGAAGGCGATCTTGTGGTGCCCGAGCGACGGCTATCTCCAGCCGGCCGACCTCGTCGCCGCCTACCAGCACGCGGCGCGGGCGAAGGGTGTCCGCTTTCGCACGAATGCCCGTGTGGAAGCGATCAGGCTCGAGCGCGGGCGGGTCGCCGCGGTGCGCACGCAGGAGGGCGAGATCGCCTGCGAGACCGTGATCGCCGCGGCCGGCGCGCACGGCTACCATATCGGCCGCCTGGTCGGGCTGGAGCTGCCGGTCTTTCCCGTCCGCCACCATTACGTGATCACGACGCCCACCGACTGGATCCGGCCCGAGATGCCGGTCCTGCGCCTGCCCGACGCCACGCTCTACGCCCGCGCCGACGTCAACGCGCTGCTGCTCGGCGGCTGGGAGCCGGCAGCGCTCTCGCTCGATCCGCGCCGCTACGGGCTCGCCGATCCTCTGCCGCCGATCGAGGAGGACTGGCCGGTGCTCGCCAGCTTCATGGAGCAGTTCCGCCCCTTCGGCGGCGCTCTCGCCGACCAGCCCGTCCGGCACGTGTTCACGGGCTGGCCCACCTTCACCCCCGACGGCCGGTTCATCGTCGGCGAGAGCCGGCGCGTGCCGGGCTTCGTCTGTGCCATCGGCTGCAACGCGCACGGCGTTTCGGGCTCGGCCGGGATCGGCCGGCACGTGGTGGAAGCGCTGCTCGAGCCCGAGCCGTCGCCTTACGTGCGCAGCCTGTCGCCGGACCGGTTCACCGAGGCCGCATGGGACTGGCCCGCCGCCGAGCGGCAGGCCCGGCACGTGCTCGAGACCTACTACCATATCGGCCATTGAAGGGGAGGGGCGCAGCCGTGAGCGAGGAGCAGGCCCGCGCGAGCCTCGCGCGCATTCCCGTCCTGGCCGGGCGCGACCCGGATGCGGCCCGGCTCACCCGAATGGGCGGGCTCACCAACCTCGTCTACAAGGTCGAACTCGCCGGCGAGGCGTTCTGCCTGCGCATCCCGGGTGCCGGCACGGAAGCCTACATCGACCGCAAGGTGGAGGCCGTGAACGCGCGCGCCGCGGCCGCGGCCGGCGTGGCGCCCGAGCTCCTCCACATCGACGAGTCCGGGCTGATGCTGACCCGGTTCGTCGAGGACGCCGTCACCATGTCGCCCGAGCGGTTCCGCGCCGACGCCGGGGCCGTCGCCCGCGCCGGCCGGGCCTTCGCCCGCCTCCACCGCAGCGGCCAGAGCTTCGCCTTCCGCTTCGAGCTGTTCGCCATGATCGACGACTATCTGGCCGTGCTCGAGCGTCTGGGTGCGGAGCTGCCCGAGGGCTACCACGACGTCGTGCGCGAGGCGGGCCCCGTGCGCGAGGCGCTGGCGGCGCATCCGGTCCCGCTCGCACCCTGCCACTGCGATCCCTTGTGCGAGAACTTCCTCGACACGGGCCGGCGCATGTGGATCGTGGACTGGGAATATTCCGGGATGAACGATCCGATGTGGGATCTGGGCGATCTCTCCGTCGAGGGCGGGTTCGACGCGGCCCAGGACGAGACCCTCCTGGAGGCCTATTTCGAGGGGCCGCCGCGCCCGGCCGATCGGGGGCGGATGGTGATCTACAAGGCAATGTGCGATCTGCTCTGGACCTTGTGGGGCCTGATCCAGCACGCGAACCGCAACCCGGCCGACGATTTCTGGGCTTATGCCGCCAACCGCTTCGCGCGCTGCAAGGCGCTGATGCGCGATCCGTCCTTCGCCCGGCACCTGGCCGCGGTTCGCGCCGGCTGAAGCGCTCCCCGGTCGCTATCCCGGCAGGGCTTGCCTTGGGCAAGGCGAGGCTCGACGACGGCGTCCTCGAGTTCCGGCCGAGCCGGCGGTCGGGACATCTCTCTCCTCGAGGGCCGGGGATGATACCGACCTGGCCGGTGCCGCATCATGGCTGCAGCCCGATGAGCGGTCCGCGGCCCGTGCATCGCGGGGCTCGACAAACGCTCCGGCCGGAGGCTACGCCTGCGCGGCGCGGCGCGGCGCCGCGATCGGGGAGGTCCGACGAGCATGTTCCAGGAGAACCGCCTGAAGCGACGCATCGCCAGGGGTGAGCGGGTCTATGGCGCATGGCTGAGTCTCGCGAGCCCGGCCGTGGCCGAGCTCATGGCGGCCGTGGGCTTCGATTTTCTCATCGTCGACCAGGAGCACGGCGCGGGCTCGCTCCAGGATGCCGCCCACATGCTGCGCGCGAGCGCGGCCGTGGGCTGTCCCGCCATCGTCCGCGTGCCCTGGAACGATCAGGTCTATTTGAAGCGCATCCTCGATCTGGGGGCGCAGTCCCTCATGATCCCGATGGTGGAGACCGCCGAGGAGGCCGCGGCCGCCGTCGCCGCCTGCCGCTACCCGCCGCGCGGCCGCCGCGGCTATGCGGCGCCGGCCATGCGCTGCTCCGGCTACGGCACTGCCGAGGGCTACGTCGCAAGGGCGCACGAGGAGCTGTTCCTGATTGTCCAGATCGAGAGCGCTGCCGCGGCGGAACGGGCGGAAGCGATCGCGGCCGTGGACGGGGTCGACATGGTGCTGATCGGGGTCAACGACCTCGCGGGCTCGATCGGCCGGCTCGAGCAGCTCGACCATCCCGAGGTCGATGCGCTCGTGCGCCGGGCCGAGGCCGGCATCCGCGCCGCCGGCAAGCCCCTGGGCACGGTGCCGAGCGCGCGCCGCGACACGGGCGGGCTGTTCCGCGACGGCTACAGCCTCGTCGCCGGCGCCGGCGACAGCGTGCTCTTACGCGAGGCGGCGGGCACGCACCTCGCCGCCATCCGCGCCGTCATGGAGACGGGCCGGTGAAGCCCGTGGTCGAGGCGCTGCTGGCGGCACTCGGTCCCGAGCTGGTGCTCGCCGGGGAAGCGGTTCCGGAACGCAACCGCGCCGACTGGAGCGGCCTGCCGCCGACCCGGCCGCTCGCCGTGGTGCGGCCGCGCGCGACCGAGGAGGTGGCGACCGCCCTGCGCATCTGCCACGCCCACGGGCAGGCTGTCGTGCCGCAGGGCGGGCTCACCGGGCTCTGCGGCGGGGCGCGCGCCGGTGCGGGCGAGGTGGCGCTCTCGCTCGAGCGCATGGCGGGCATCGAGGCGATCGACCCCGCCACCGCCACCATGACCGTCATGGCCGGCACGCCGCTCGAGCGGGTGCAAGCTGCGGCGGAGGCGGCGGGCTTCTTCTGCCCGCTCGATCTGGGTGCCCGCGGCTCCTGCGCCATCGGCGGCAACATCGCGACCAACGCCGGCGGCAACCGGGTGATCCGCTACGGCATGACCCGCGAGATGGTGCTGGGCCTCGAGGTGGTGCTGGCCGACGGCACGGTGGTGACGAGCCTGAACCGGCTCATCAAGAACAATGCCGGCTACGACTTGAAGCACCTCTTCATCGGCAGCGAGGGGACGCTGGGTGTGGTCACCCGCGCCGTGCTGCGCCTGCAGCCCAGGCCGCGCTGCGTGCACGCCGCCTTGTGCGCGCTCGCGAGCTTCGCGGCGGTCCTGGGCCTGCTCCAGGGGGCGCGCGCCCGGCTCGGGCCCATGCTCTCGGCGTTCGAGGTGATGTGGGGCGACTATTACCGCTTCGTCACCGGCCGGATGCCGCATGTCCGCGCGCCGCTCGACCGGGACCACGCGCTCTACGTCCTGGTCGAGGCGCAGGGCACGGACGAGGCCGCGGACGGACAGCGCTTCGAGGCCTGGCTCGAGGCCATGCTGGAGGAAGGCCTGCTCGCGGACGCAGCGCTCGCCCGCTCGCTCGGCGACGTCAAGGCGTTCTGGAGCTTGCGCGACGCCGCGGGCGAGTTCCGGCAGGTGCTGGGGCCGCATTTCAGCTTCGACGTCGGCCTGCCGACGGGTGCGATGGGGGACTACGTCGCGGCCTGCCGCGAGCGGCTTCTGACCGAGCTTCCCGGCATCACGGCGCTCTTCTACGGCCATATCGGCGACGGCAACCTGCACATCGTCGCCGCCGTCGCGGGGGCCGACCCGCAGCCCAAGGAGGCGATCGAGCGCGCGGTCTACGAACCCGTCGCGGCGCGCGGCGGCACGGTCTCGGCCGAGCACGGCATCGGCACCACGAAGAAGCGCTGGCTGCCTTACGCCCGGAGCCCCGAGGAGCTGGCGCTGATGCGCACGCTGAAGGCAGCGCTCGATCCCAAGGGCATCCTCAATCCGGGGAAGGTGCTGTGAGGTCCGAGGGCATCGCCTCTCTCGGGATGATGGCGCCGCGGTGGCGGACCACGGCACCCGCCAGGCGGTGCCCGGCCGCGGCGGCGGCCGCGGGCGCGGCGCCGCGCAAGCGGGCGGCGAGGTAGGCGGCGGCGAAGCTGTCGCCGGCGGCGGTGGTGTCGACCACGTCCGCCACGGGCCCGGCGCGCACGATCCGCTCTTCCGGCCGGCCGGCGGGCACGGCGCAGGCGGGCTCGGCGAGCTTCAGGACGATCTCGGCCCGCCCGGCGTGGGCCATGAGGGCAGGGGGGCGGTCCGCGCCGAACAGGAGCCGCATGTCCTCGGTCGAGGCGAGGACGAAGTCGGCGCTCGCGAGCGCCGCCGCGAACGCGGCCTGCGCCGTGGCGGGATCGGGCCAGCCGCGCGGGCGGAAGTTGGTGTCGAAGGCGATCCGCACTCCGTGCGCTCTGGCCCGCTCCAGCGCCTCGTGCAGGCGCGCGCGGCCCACGGGACCATAGAGCGAGAGGCTGATGCCGGAGAGATAGAGGAGATCGTAGCCCAGGAGCGCCTCGGCGAGCGCCCCCGTCTCCGGCCGGTCGAACAGCTCGCGCGCCGGTGCGGTGTCGCGCCAGTAGGAGAAGCGCCGCTCGCCACGTGCATCGGTCTGGATGACGTAGAGGCCGGGAAGGCGGCCGGGGATGCGCAAGACCCGGTCCGTGCCCACACCCTCGCCCCGCCAGCCGGCCAGCATCTCCTCGCTCCAGGAATCGTCGCCCAAGGCCGTCACGTAGTCGACCGGCACGCCGAGCCGTGCCAGGTAGACCGCGGTGTTGAGCGTGTCACCGCCGTAGCCGCGCGTGAACAGCCCGTCCGGCAGCTCCCGGAACTCGATCATGCACTCGCCGATGCACGCGACCCGCATCGTCCGCCTCCTCCTTGCCGTCTTCGCTGATGCCGCGTCCGTGCGGCCTTGTCGAGCACGGGCGGGTGGATCGCGCCCGCTCGCCTGCTAGGATGCGGCACCATCGTTCCTGCCCTCGGGGACCGCCACGATGCCAGACGCCCGCCTCGCCTGCCTTGCCGAGCTCGAGAAGAAGATCCTGTGGCTCTCGTCCTGGACGATCCACCACGCCAACCACGTGCGCGAGAACCGGGACGGGCTCAAGGTGGGCGGACACCAGGCCTCCTCGGCCTCGCTCGCCACCATCATGACCGCCCTCTATCTCGCCGTGCTGCGCCCCCAAGACCGCGTGGCGGTGAAGCCGCACAGCTCGCCCGTGTTCCATGCGATCCAGTATCTCCTCGGCAACCAGACCAGGGAGAAGCTCGTGAACTTCCGCGGCTGGAAGGGGGCGCAGAGCTATCCCTCGCGCACCAAGGACGTGGACGACGTCGATTTCTCGACGGGTTCGGTGGGCTTGGGCGTGGCGCAGACCCTCTTCGCCTCGCTGGTGCAGGACTACGTCAAGGCCAAGGGCTGGGCGAAGGACTGGCCGGAGGGCCGGATGGTGGCCCTGATCGGCGACGCCGAGATGGACGAGGGCAACATCTTCGAGGCCCTCCTAGAGGGCTGGAAGCACGGACTCCGGAACTGCTGGTGGATCATCGACTACAACCGCCAGAGCCTCGATGCCGTGATCCGCGAAGGCCTGTGGCAGCGGTTCGAATCGATCTTCCGCAACTTCGGCTGGGAGGTCGTGATCCTGAAATACGGCTCGCTTCTGGAAAAGGCGTTCAAGGAGCCCGGCGGCGAGGCCTTGCGGCGCTGGATCGACCACTGCCCGAACCAGCTCTACGCCGCGCTCTGCTACCAGGGCGGGGCCGCCTGGCGCAAGCGCCTCATGGACGAGATCGGCGACCAGGGCGAGGTCACCGCCCTCCTGGAGCGGCGCTCGGACGCGGAGCTCGCCCGGCTCATGACCAACCTCGCCGGGCACGACCTGCCGACCCTGCTGGAAGCGTTCGAGGGTATCCGCCACGACCGGCCGGTCTGCTTCATCGCCTACACCATCAAGGGCTACGGCCTGCCGTTCCAGGGGCACAAAGACAACCATGCCGGGCTGATGACGCCGGCGCAGATGGAGGCCTTGCGCGAGTCGATGGGTATCCGCCCCGGCCACGAGTGGGACCGGTTCGAGGGACTGTCGCTCCCGGCGGCCGAGCTCGAGGCGTTTCTGAAAAGCGTGCCGTTCGCCCGGAAAGGCCGCCGGCGGCTCGCGGCGGCGCGGGTCGAGGTGCCGGAGAGCCTGCCGTTCCGGCCGGCGGCCGAGATGTCGACGCAGCAGGGCTTCGGCCTGATCCTGAGCGAGCTCGCCGGCACGCGCACGTCGCTCGCCGAGCGGGTCGTCACCACCTCGCCCGACGTCACCGTCTCGACCAATCTCGGCGGCTGGGTCAACCGGCGGAAGCTGTTCGCGCGCGAGGAGATGGCCGACATCTTCAAGCACGAGCGCATCCCCTCGCCGTTCCATTGGGAGTTCTCGCCCAAGGGCCAGCATCTCGAGCTCGGCATCGCCGAGATGAACCTGTTCGTCCTGCTCTCGGCCTTGGGCCTCAGCCATTCTCTTTTCGGCGAGCGGCTCCTGCCCATCGGCACGCTCTACGATCCCTTCATCGAGCGCGGCCTCGATGCCTTGAACTATGCCTGCTACCAGGACGCCCGCTTCGTCGTGGTGGCGACCCCTTCGGGGGTCACGCTCGCCCCCGAGGGCGGGGCGCACCAGTCGATCGCCACCCCCTTGATCGGCATGGCGCAGGACGGGCTCGCCGCGTTCGAGCCCGCCTTCGTCGACGAGCTCGCCGTGATCCTGCGCTGGGCGTTCGACTATCTCCAGCGCGACGGCGAGGGCGATCCGGACGAGCGCACCTGGCTCAGGGACCAGACCGGCGGCTCGGTTTACTTGCGCCTTTCCACCCGCATCATCGAGCAGCCGCAGCGGGCGATGACCGAGGATCTCGCGCGCGACATCATCGACGGCGCCTACTGGCTGCGCCGCCCCGGCCCCAACGCCGACACGGTGATCGCGTACACGGGGGCGGTGGCACCCGAGGCGATCGAGGCCGTGGGCCTGATCGCCGAGGACCGGCGCGACGTGGGGCTCCTCGCCGTGACCTCGGCCGACCGGCTCAATGCCGGCTGGCAGGCGGCCGAGCGCGCGCGCCAGCGCGGCCAGCGGAACGCGATGAGCCACATCGAGCGGCTGCTCGCCCCCTTGCCGCGCGACTGCGGCCTCGTCACCGTGCTCGACGGGCATCCGGCGACGCTCGCCTGGCTCGGCGGCGTCCACGGGCACCGGGTCAAGGCGCTGGGGGTCGAGCATTTCGGCCAGACCGGCGCGATCCAGGACCTTTACCGGCATCACGGCATCGACGCGAACGCCATCGTCCACGCGGCGCAGTCGGCCTCGCGCGGCCGGCCGATCCGGTACCTGCGGGCGCTGCCGTGAGAGGTGGGAGGAGGCTGTCGGGGTTGATCTAGCCAAGAATATGACCTAGTCTCTTTCTTGACCATGAAAGAGGCGGACATGCGCCGTGTGAACGTTTACGAGGCCAAGACCACTCTCTCGGCGCTGCTCCAGGCGGTGGAGCAGGGCGAGGAGGTGGTGATCACCAACCGCAACGTGCCGGTGGCGCGACTGGTGCCGTACGAGCGGCCGCGTGAGCGCCCGATGTTCGGCTCGGCCAGAGCCGCCATGGAGCGCGCCGGCCTGACCGACGCGGACGTCGCGGCGGCGCTGGCGCCGATGGGCGAGGAGGAGCTGGCGGGCTGGGGGCTCGCTTGAGCCGTTATCTCGCCGACGCCTGTGCTCTGATCGGCTTCTATACCGCCGCCCCCGGCTTCCCGTCGAGCCTGCGCTCGTTGCTCGAGAATGACACGGGCAGAGTTGCCGTGGCGGCGACCACGGTCTGGGAGATCGCGATCAAGACCCGGCTCGGCAAGCTGCCCGACATCGTAGCGCCGGGCTGGCCCACGCTCACCGACATGCTCTCGGGCCAGGGCTACGTGCTTCTGCCATTCGATCCGGCTACCGCCGAGCAGGCGACGCGGCTGCCGCCGCTCCACGCCGATCCGTTCGATCGGGCGCTGGTCGCCGTGGCGCAGCGCACCGGGCGCATGGTGCTCACTGCCGATCCGCTGATCGGACGCTACGGCGTGCCGGTCCGTTGGTAGGGCCCAAGGCTCGGCGGGAGCGGGCACGCTGGATCGTGCAGGACCATGTCGGCAGCGCCGGCTTCGAGAGCGCTGTGCCGTCGGCACTCGTGCCGCTCGACGAGCTCTACCGCGACGTCGCGGTGTGACGGGCCGGGAGCGCCGCGGCGCGACCTGCATCGGCGCACGCCCGAGCCGCTTTCCGCGCGAGGGCTTTCGGCGCGGCTTCTACAGCAGGAAATCCCCGGCATGGAGACCCGTGACGTGCGCCACGGTCACGATCTGCGTGCCGGCAGGCTCGCCGGCGGCGGCCGACACGTCGACGACGGTGTCGCCGCCCGAGGTGCCGATGAACGGCGCGAGCCGGCCGAAATTCTGGATCCGGCAGAAGCCCGCGAGGTCGATGCGGTCGTCCCCTCGGGTGAAATCGGTGATGGTGTCCCGATCCGCATCGGGACCGATGACGAAGCTGTCGGCGCCAGGGCCGCCGGTCAGGATGTCGTCACCGGGGCCGCCCACCAATATGTCGGATCCGGCGTTCCCGCAGAGGCGATCCGCGCCGTCGCCGCCCGAGATCGTGTCGTCGCCGCCGCCACCGGTCAGGACGTCGTCGCCGAGACCGCCGCTCAGCCGGTCGTCGCCCGTGCCGCCCCGCGCGGTCAGGGGACCGTTGGCCGCGGTGCCGTCGAGCGTGTCGTTCCCGTCGCCACCGTCGAAGGTCAGCCGGTCGGGGCCGATCACCTCGACCTGGCCGCCCAGGACGGGAATCGACCGGGTGCCGAACACCGCCTCGACCACGAGCCGGTCGGCGCCGCCCCGGCCGTCGATCACGAGCTGCTCCACCTCGGACAGCGATGCGCCACCGAACGACCCATCGTCCCGGAAGACGAACGTGCCGGGGTCGTCGAACGCGATGCCGGTCGAGACCAGCAGCCGGTCGGCGGCGGCCGTGCCCTCGAGCCGCAAGGTATCCGTGCCCGGCCCGCCGATGAAGCCGACGTCCTCAATCCCGCCCACCATCCGGTCGGCACCGGGGCCGCCGTCCAGCCGGTCGTGCCCCGGCCCGCCGACGAGCAGGTCCGGGCCGCCGCGGCCGACGAGCTGGTCGTCGCCGCCGCGTCCGAAGATCCGGTCGGCGGCGGCGGTGCCGCGCAGGAACTCATCGTCAGCGGTGCCGCTGATCGTCGTCATGCTCGCCTCTCGCTCGCATCGTCGCCTGGAGTGTCCGCGGGCGGGAAACGGGGCCGGCGAGCTTCGTGGCGGACGATGCCGTGCGGTCGCCGTCCTTCCGGCACAAGTGGTCGGGTGGCGGGATCGCCCGCATCCCGGCCTACGGCGTCAGCGGCAGAAAGAACTGGCTCGCCACCATGGCGACACCGTTGCCGGCCGGGCCCGCGTGTGCGACCGGGACGTTCCTGCCCGTCGCGATCAGCCCGTCCTTCCTCGACAGCGCGGCGTAGCCCGCTTCCCGATCCGTGCGCCCGGCAGCCACACCGTCGAGGTCGACCCCCGAGACGAGGCGCGTGTCCGGCGTGTTCAGGACGCGCGCCTCGATCGAGAAGCAGGGGGCGGCGATGCAGCGGATCCCGACGTCGCGCAGGCCGAACCAGGTCCCGGTCGCCGGCGCACGGCCGGCCGCCCGCCAGGCCTGGCGCGCCACCAGCACCCCGAGCTGCCCGAAGCCGGGGAACCGCTCGCTCCGCAGCTCGCCGCGCACGAGGGCGATCGGGCCAGCACCTGCGGCCGACGCCGAGCCACGATCGATCCTGGCCACGTAGCACTCGGGCCTCGACGTGCCGTCGGCGCAGGCCGTCGCAGCGCGGTTGACGAGGGCGACCCAGTAGCCGCCGCACAAAGGCGACACGCAGCGGCGCAGGTCGGGCCGGACACGGTAGAACTTGCCCGGGAGCGCGGGCTGCGCGATTCCGTCGGGATTCCCGGCCCGCGCCTCCGGGGCGGCGCGGACCGCCTGGATCAGGCCGCAGGCCGCGATCGCCACGCAGAGCAGTCCCAACCGCCGGTGCCTCGCCATCGCGTGACGCATGGCGCGTTTCCTCTGGCTCGTCCGGCCCGGTCTGCTCCCGGCCGCACCTTCCGTTCAGCATGACATGCAGTACGAAGGTACGAAAGGATCCATCCGGAGAGGCAGGGGGCTCAAAAGTTGGGCTGCATCCGCCGTCCACGCCGGCAGGTGCCCCAAACTTCCGGACGGCGCGCACGCGGCGGCGCAGCGGTCGATGCGGCGCTGGAGCCGCGAGAACCCCGAGCGGATGTGGCGGCTCCGGCCCTTCGGCGGCACGGTCGCGGCGACGGGGCGCTGCGGCGGGCATGGAAGAGCGCAGCCGGCCCGGCCGGTCGTCCGGACCGGCTGCGAGGTCGCTCCATCTCTCGATGCAAATATGCCAGCAGCAGTTGTTCTCTGCTTGCCAAGCGTCGCGATAGACGCTCCAATCATTTCATCATCGTACGCATGGCACGGCGAGGGAACGACCGTGCCGGCAGGCGGGATCAGGGAGGTGTTCGCATGGGCAAGCTTTTTGCGTTGCTCGGCAGTGCTGCGTTCGTGGCGCTCGTGGCCGGCGGGGCCGTGGCCCAGGACAGCCGGGTCGAGTGGCGCGACGACGGGACCGTGGCGCTGCACATGGGGCCCGAGTACGACAACCAGGTCATCGTCGTGAAGCAGTCCGATCTCGGCTCCGAGTTCGGCCCCGGCAAGAAGCCGTTCGAGGGCGTGAAGATCGCCGTCACCGTCAACGGTGCCGGCCCCAAGGGCGGCATCTCGGGGCCGCTCTACAGCTTCCGGCCGATCTGGGAGGAGCTCTCGGGCGGCAAGGTCGACATCGTCGAGCTGCCGTTCGCCGAGCACTACACCAAGATGATGCTCGATCTCCGCAACGGCACCGGCCAGTACGACGCCTTCATGGTAGGTGCGTTCTGGTACGGCGACATCGTGCCGGCGGGCTACGCCTACCAGATCGACGATCTCATGGCGTCGGGCAAGTACCCGAAATGGTCCTACGACGTCATGCCGCCGTCCTTGAAGAAGCTGCATCAGTGGGAAGGCAAGTCCTACGGCATCCTGAACGATGCCGACGGCCAGGTGCTCTACTACCGCAAGAGCGTCCTCGAGAACCCGGAGCACAAGGCGGCGTTCAAGCAGCAGTTCGGCTACGACCTGCCCTCGCCGCCCACGACCTGGCAGCAGCTTCTCGACATATCGAGATATTTCAACGGCAAGAACTGGGACAGCAACGACCCCGATCCGGACAGCGGCACCGTGCTCCATCTCAAGGTGGGCGAGCAGGGGCACTATCACTTCCAGTCCATGTCGGCCTCGTTCGTCATCAATCCGGGCGACAAGGTCACCCGGACCGAGAACGTCTACTGGTTCGATCCCACCGACATGAAGCCCTTGATCAACAGCCCCGGCCACGTCAAGGCGCTCGAGTTCCTGCAGGAGCTCCACAAGACGGGCCCGGCGGCGCAGGTCGGCTGGTCCCTGGGCGAGGCATGGGACTATTTCCTGCGCGGCAAGGCGGTGTTCGTCTATAGCTGGGGCGACGTGGGGGCGCTCTGCCAGGACAAGTCGCGCTCGAAGATCCAGGGCGACTGCGCCGCGGCGGTGATCCCGTCCTCCGACGAATATTGGAGCTTCAAGGACCAGAAGTGGGTAAAGCTCGACAAGCCCAGGCTCGTCGGCAACACCACGGGCGGCTCCTGGCACGGGGTGATCTCGAACTTCTCGGCCAATCCCGAGGCGGCCTACTCCTTCCTCTCGCTCATGGCGATGCCGCCGGTGAGCAAGATGATGGCGATGTACGGCTGGGACGGCGTCGATCCCGGCTACAGCTACCAGTTCCTGAAGGAGGACGGCGGCACGGCGACGGTCGACGAGTACGTCAAGGCGGGCTGGAACCCGGACGACGCGCGGTCCTACACCCACGCCTACAAGGAGACGTTCTACGCGCCCACCACCCTGACCTACCTGCGCATTCCCGGCACGTTCGAATATTGGGACATCCTCGACAAGAACCTCTCGGCCGCCATGTCGGGCTCGAAGAGTGCCAAGCAGGCGCTCGACGACACCGCCACGGCCTGGGAGGCGGTCACGGACCGGATCGGCCGGGACAAGCAGCTCAAGGACTACCGGGCCGCGATCGGCTACGGCCAGTGATCGCGCCGGCCCCCGGCGGGCCGGGGCCGATGCTCAGCCGGCGTTCATGGTACCCGGTACCATGAACGCCTTCGGCCGCACCTCCCAACGGCGGAACCTCGGATGCGCTGGAAAAGCCGAATCCGTTTCCTCTTCCTCCTGCCGGCGGTGATCTGGGTGCTGGCGCTCACGATCTTCCCGCTCGGCTATTCGCTCTATCTCGCCTTCTACAAGGTCGAGCAGAAGGTGGAGGTGAAGCGCGTCCAGGAGCCGGTGCTGGATGCGGGCGGGAAGCCCGTGCTCGATTCGCAAGGGCGGCCGCGGATGAAGAACGTCGTGATCAAGGAGCCGGTCACGACCTCGACCTTCGTGGGCCTCGACAACTTCGCGCGGCTTCTCGAGGACCCGCAGGTGCGCGAAGCGGTGCGGGTGACGCTCGTCTTCGTGCTGGTCGCCGTGCCCCTGCAGCTCACGCTGGGCTTTCTCCTCGCACTCCTGTTCAACCGGCACATCATGGGGCGCAGCGTGCTCCGCACCATGATGATCCTGCCGATCTTCGCCACACCCTTGGCGGCGGGCTACGTCTTCTTCACGATCTTCTACGAGGCCGGCGGACCGCTCTCCTGGACCGGCATACCCTGGCTCTCGAGCCCGCGCTGGGCGCTGTTCTCGGTGGCGTTGGTCGATACCTGGCAGTGGACGCCGTTCTGCTTCCTCGTCTTCCTCGCCGCGCTGCAGGGCATCCCGGACGATCTCTACGAGGCGGCGCGGATCGACGGCGCTTCGGGCTTCGATCTTCTGTTCCGGGTGCTGCTGCCGCTCATGGTGCCGACCATCACGATCGTGCTCCTGATCCGGCTCGCCGAGGCCCTGAAGCTGTTCGACATCCCCTTCGCGCTCACCGGCGGCGGCCCCGGCGTCGCGACCCAGCCCTATTCCATGCTGGCCTTCCGGACGGGCCTGCGCTTCTTCGACGTCGGCTACGCCTCGGCCATGGCCTACGGGCTGCTCGCCGTCGTCATGGTGATCATCACGCTGTTCTTCCGCCGGATGAGGGAAACTTATGCCTAGACCCCGGCGTCCGCTGACGGCGAGCTTCGCCGACTCGATCGCCTTCCTCGCGGCGGTGACGGTAGCACTCGTCTTCGTGTTTCCGATCTACTGGGCGTTCTCGCAATCCTTGCGCAACCCGATCGATACCTTCACGGTGGCGGGCTTCGGCATCCCGTGGGTCAACTTCCAGCCGACGCTCGACAACTGGATCGACCAGATCGGCACACCCGAGACCTTCCGCGCCCTTGCCAACAGCACGATCGTCTCGGTCTCGGCCTCGCTCCTGGCGCTCCTGCTCGGCACGCCCGCAGCCTACGCCATCGCGCGCTTCCGCTTCGAGCGCTGGCCGAACCGGGACATCGCGATCTGGTTCCTCTCGCAGCGCGTGCTGCCGCCGGTCGCGACCGTGATCCCGTTCTACCTCGTCATGCGCACGCTGGGCCTGCTCGATACGCGCCTCGCCCTCGTCCTGATCGACGCCACCTTCGTCCTGCCGTTCGTCGTCGTCATCCTGCGTCAGGCCTTCCTCGATCTTCCGGTCGAGCTCGAGGAGGCGGCACTCGTCGACGGCGCTTCGCACTGGGGGGCGTTCTGGCGGATCGCGCTGCCGCTCGCCGCTCCGACCATGGCCGCGACCGGGCTCATCATCTTCGCCTTCTCCTGGAACGAGTTCCTGTTCGCGGTGGCGCTCGCGAGCCAGAACGCGCTCACCGTGCCGGTCCACATCGCGGGTGCCATCGACACGCGCGGCGTGCAGTTCTGGTTCATGGGGGTGCGGGCGATGACCGCCATGATCCCGCCGGTGGTGATAGCACTCCTCGCCCAGCGCTACATCGTGCGCGGGCTGACGCTGGGGGCGGTGAAGGGATAGCGCTCGGACACACCCGACCCGATCCTTTCCCCCCTCTCCGGGGAGAGAGCGGGGCGTGGCTTCCTTCACCATGCCGATGCTGGCGTGAAGGACGGGACCGCTGGTTCTGTCCACGCCATCGCCTCACCACCGTCGCGATCCGTTCACGCCACCCGATGCCACGAACGAATCGGCGGCCTTTGCCGAGCCGACCGAGACCGAAGGAAGCTTCGATGGTAGGACGCCCGCCGCGGACGATGCTGCTCCCCGGCCGCGCCCGGCCTCAGCCCGGATAGAGCCGCCAGGCCTGCACGAACGCGGCCGCGCGGCTTCGCACCGCCGCGACCGACATCCCGGCCTTGTAGAGCGCCGCGCCCAGCCCGAAGCCCGCGGCACCCGCCTCGCGGTAGGCGGTCATGGTGGTGGGCTCGATCCCGCCGACCGGCAGGATGGGGACGTCCTTCGGCAGCACCGCCCGCCACGCTCTGATCACCGCGGGCGGCAGGCCTTCGGCCGGAAAGGCCTTGAGCGCGTCGGCACCGGCCGCGAGCGCCGCGAACGCCTCGCTCGGCGTCGCCACGCCGGGCAGGCACCACAGGCCCTTGCCCTTGGCTGCCCGGATCACGGCCGGGTCCATGTTCGGTGCCACCACGAGCTTCGCCCCGGTGGCGGCCACGGCCTCGGCTTCCGTCGGGCTCAGCACCGTCCCGGCACCGATCACGGCGCGATCGTTGAAGCGTGCAGCGAGCCGGCGGATGCTCGTCAACGGCTCGGGCGAGTTCAGCGGCACCTCGATCAGCCGGAAGCCCTCTTCGAGCAGCGCTTGCGCCACCGCCTCCACCTCCTCCGGCCGCACGCCGCGCAGGATCGCGACCAACGGCAGCTCGCGCAGCGCGTCGGCGAGGCTCGTCATCGCACGTCTCCCCGCTGCCTCGCCAGCGCGAGGCAGCCCCGGAACGCTTCGTCGCCCGGTGCCGCCACGAAGCCCACGTTCAGGACCTGACCGGCGGCGTGGTAGAGCCGCTGCAGCCGCGCGTCGCCGACCACCGGCACCTCGGCCGGCACGGTGCCGGCCAGCCCGAGCCCGCCCGCGATCTCGGCGCCGATCAAAAGCCCCGAGAGATAGGACGCCACCCCGGTCTCGGGCAGAAGGCCCATGAGCGGCAGCGTGCGGGCGCTGAACAGCGCATGGCCGAGCGCCGGCTCCTCCGCACCCCGCCGCACGCCGCGGGCGAACGCGGCCGCGTCCTCCGCCTCGCCCCGCATCAGCCGGCCGAGGATGGTGTGGCCCTTCAAGGCCGCGTAGAGTTCGCCGGTCATGAAGGTGTGGAACGCCACGATGCGCCCCCGGGCGACGCGCACCCACTTGGAATGGGTGCCGGGGAGCACGACGAGCCCGTCGCGCGCAGCGTCGGCGACACCCAGCACCTGCACCTCCTCGCCGCGCATCACGTCGGGAACGCCGGCCGCGTCGGTCCGGCTCAGCCCCGGCACGAAGGAGAGCGCGAGCCCGTCCGCCGCGTGCCGGACCACGGCCGCCGCCACCTCGGCGAGCCCGGCGGGGCAGGGGACGTAAGGGACCTCGACCCAGCCCTGCCGGCTGCCGATCATGCCGCTGGCATAGAGCGGCAGGCCGGGCCAGCGCTCGAGCCAGCTGCCGAGCTCGGACCGCACGACGGCGGCGAAGGCGCGATCTTCCACCTGCAGGATGCCGGCCGCCGCCGTGCGCCGGTCGAGGATCGCACCCGTCCCGTCCAGGAGCGCCGCCCGGAACGAGGTCGTCCCCCAATCGATCGCGATCAGCGCAGGCGTGCCGGGCATGGCGTGGCTCGTCCGGATGGTTGGGCTCGAGACCGTCCTATCGCGAACCGCTCGGGCCGGCTACGGGCTTCCCGGCGCCTGCTGCCGCTCAGGCGAGATAGCGCTTCGGGATCGAGGCGCCCAGCGTGTATTTCGGGTCGACCATGTTGCCGAGCCGCACCCGGCCGGCCTGGGTCAGGAAGAAATAGGCCTCGTACTTGTCCCAGCCGTAATCCTCGACGAGCCAGCGCACGAGCTCGCGATAGGCGATGCGGGCGGCGTCCTCCATCGGCCGGGTGCTGCCGATGGTCATAATGAACCGCTCGTTCTCGAGCCTGGGCCAGGCGATCGGCCAGTTCTTGATCAGGTCGACCTGGATGGTCGTGGTCGATGCCATCTCGACCGCGACACCGCACAATTCGCCGTCGCCCTGGGTGGCGTGGCAGTCGCCGAGATAGAGATAGGCCTCCTTGTGGTGGACCGGAAAATAGACGATGGCACCCGGCGCCACGTCCGGCAGGTCCATGTTGCCGCCGTAATAGTCGGGCTGGAGCGAGGTGATGGCCTCGATCTCGGGGCTGACGCCGAGCGTGCCGATGAAGGGCTCGTAGGGGAGCGTGATCTTGCTGTTGAACCTGATGCCCTCCTCCGTCACCTCCATCTTCTTGACCCGCTCGGGCAGAGGCTCGTTGAGGAGCGCCGTGTTGGTCGTGGCGACGAGACCGCCGAACTCCGGGATCAGCGCCGTCGTGCCGATCGGCTGCGGCCCCCTCGGCTTGATCGAGCGGATGTGGACCGCGAGCACGTCGCCCTTCTCGGCGCCTTCCACCGCGATCGGCCCGCATTGCGGGTTGAGGAAAGGCATGTGCAGGAGCTTCGTCGGCTGGTCGCTCTCGCTCTTGAGGGCGCCCTCGAACGCGTCCTTGGTCTCGGCGACGACGATGTCGCCGGGCTTGATCTTGAGCACGGGCTCGGCGTAGGGCCCGTAGACATAGTGGTACTTGCCCTGCTTCGCCTCGGTGAGCTCGTGGGTGGCACCCGCCTTGCCCCTGGCGACGCCTTTGCGCGCCATGTAGCTCGTCTCGAGCCAGCCTGCATCCATCTCTCGTCTCCCTGTCAGACGGCGAGGAACCCGGCGACGCGCTCAGTATCGAGAAGCGTGCCGCGGTCGACCGTCGCCACCACGCGGCCCTTGTCCATGACGTAGGCGCGCTGTGCCACGGTCTGCATGAGGTCGATGTTCTGCTCGACGATCAGAACGCCGATCGGCTTCTTTCTGACCAGCTCGACGATGAAGGCGCCGATCTCCTGCACGATCGAGGGCTGCACGCCGTCGGAGGGCTCGTCCAGGAGGAGGAGGTCGGGGCCGTTGACGAGGGCGCGCGCGATCGCGAGCATCTCCTGCTGCCCGCCCGAGAGCGTGCCGGCGCGCTGGTTGCGGCGTTCGCGCAGGAACGGGAAGTAGCCGTAGACCTCGTCGAGCGCGAACGTGCCGCGGCCGGCGTTCACGAACCGGCCCATGCGCAGATTGTCGAGGACGGACATGTGCGGGAAGACCTCGCGGCCCTGCGGCACGTAGCCGATGCCGGCGCGGGCGCGGCGGTCGGCGCTGCTTGCGGTCACGTCCTCGCCCTTGAAGCGGATCGTGCCGCTGCGCGCCGGGAGCAAACCGATCACGGCGCGCATGAGCGTGCTCTTGCCGACACCGTTGCGGCCGAGCACGCCCACGACCTCGCCGGGGCCGACCCGGACGGCGACGCCCTGCAGCACGTCGCCGGTGGCGTAGCCGGCGCGCAAGTTTTCGACCGTGAGGATGGCGTCCATGGCTCAGGCCCGCCCGAGATAGATCTTGCGCACGTCTTCGTGCGCGGTGATGTCGGCGACGCTGCCTTCCGCGAAGACCCGGCCCTGGTGCAGGACGGTGACGCTTTGGGCCACCTCGCGGACGAAGGCGATGTCGTGCTCGACCACGACGATGGTGAGGCCCGCCCGGTTGAGGTGCTGCAGCACGCGCGCGGTCTGCATGGTCTCCTCGGGCGACATGCCGGCGGTGGGCTCGTCGAGCAGCAGGATGTCGGGGCCGGCGGCGAGCACCATCGCGATCTCGAGCCACTGGAGCCGGTGATGCGGCAGCTCGCGCGCCGGCAGCTCGCTTCCGGGGTCGAGCCCGAACAGCTCGAGCGCGTAGCGGAAGCGCTCCTCGGCATCCTTGGGCGCATCGGCGCGGGCGATGCGTAGCGGCGTTTCCAGGTTCTGCCGGACGGAAAGGTCGTGGTAGGCGCGGTTGGTCTGGAAGGTGAGGCCCAGGCCCAGCCGCACGCGGCGAAAGGCGGGGAGGGTGGTGACGTCCTTGCCCTTGAGGCGGATCGTGCCGGCATCGGGGCGGTAGATGCCGCACAAGAGCGCGAACAGGGTCGATTTGCCGGCCCCGTTCGGGCCGATGATGCAGCGCAGCTCGCCCTCGGCCACGGCGAGATCGACCCGGTCGGTCGCGACGACGCCGCCGAAGCGCTTGGCCAGCGACCGGGTGGCGAGGATGGGCACGGTCATGTCAGCGGCCCGCCAGTGCCGTGGTGAAGGTGGCGCGCCAGCCGTGGCGCGGCAGGTCGCGGGCGAGGGTGACGATGATGCCCTTGGGGAAGAACAGCATCACCAGCACGAGCAGGCCGCCGATGATGACGAGCGCGTACTGGTTGCCGGCCGAGGAGAGGGTGTAGTTGAGCCAGTTGAGGGCGTAGGTGGAGAGGGCGGTCGCGATCAGGCTGTCGCGGCCGCCGACCGCGACCCAGATCACCGGCAGCGAGGCCTGGAGCAGGCCCACCTGCGAGGGCGTGATGTAGTTGCCCCACTGGACGTAGAGCAGGCCCGAGATGCCGGCGAGGACCGCGGCCAGCACGAAGACGGCGAGCTGGCGCGCGCGGATGTCGTAGCCCAGGAGCTCGGTGCGGAGCGCGTCCTCGCGGATCGCGAGCATCACCTTGCCGTGCCGCGAGCCGACGAGCATCCGGCAGAGGACGAAGCAGACGAGGACGACGACGAGCACGTAGTAGTAGAGCGGGTAGCCGAAGAAGACGAGCTCGCCGAGCTGGAAGGACGGGATGCCGGTCATGCCGTTGTAGCCGCCGAGCTGGACCGTGCCGACCCGCCACTGATAGCCCGCGGTCTGGCCGAGGAAGGTCTCGAGCAGCAGCGTGAAGACGAGGGTGAGGATGG
The DNA here is from genome assembly GCF_037908215.1 of Benzoatithermus flavus. NCBI lineage: Bacteria > Pseudomonadati > Pseudomonadota > Alphaproteobacteria > Geminicoccales > Geminicoccaceae > Benzoatithermus > Benzoatithermus flavus. The sequence goes on from NZ_JBBLZC010000034.1 coordinate 42,688, forward strand.
GGGCGATCCACATCTGCACCCGGGCGTAGAACACGAACCAGCCGAAGATCGCGGCGACGACGGCGCAGGCGAGAAGCCCGCCGAGCGAGCCCGCGAGCGGTCCCCAGGGGTTGCCCGTCATGTTGCCGGCGATGATGCCGTAGAGGTAGCCGGCGATGCCGAAATAGGCGACCTGGCCGAAGCTCAGGACCCCGGAGTAGCCCCAGAGCAGGCACAGGCCCAAGGCCAGGGGGATGTTGAGGAGATAGTAGGCGACGTTCGTGGCCTCGAACTCGGTGATCAGGTTCGGGTACCAGAACAGGAAGCCGATCAGGAGGACGAAGCCCAGCCAGAACCAGGGCGACTGGCCGATGTCCTCGGGGCCGGTGAAGAGCCGATGCAGCTTCATGGGTCAGGCGAGCCTCGTGCGCCGGTCGTGCCAGCGCTGCAGGTAGGCGGAAATGCCGTCGGGCATCAGGCGGATGATGACGAGGGCCGCGAACAGGAGGGCGACGAGGCCGAGGAAGGCGCCGAAGAGGAAGCCCACGGGCGTGCGCACGAGGGAAAGGAGCAGGCTCGAGCCCACGGCACCGGCGATGACGTTGGTGGCCCCGCCGACGACCACGGTGATGAAGGCGGGGGCCACGAACTGCTGGCCCATGAAGGGGGCGATCGAGGTGGTGGGGGCGAGCAGCGCCCCGCTGAGGCCGGCGAGGCCCGCCCCCAGGCTGAAGGTCAGCATGTAGATGCGCTCGGTGTCGACACCGAGCGCTCTTGCCATCGCCGCGTTCTGCATGGTGGCGCGGGCCTCGAGGCCGAAGGTGGTGCGGTTGTAGAGCCACCAGAGCAGCACGACGACGGCGGCCGCGACCGCGATCATGACGAGCCAGTAGACCGAGAAGGAATACTGGCCGAGCGAGACCGAGCCGCCCGGGATCTGGATCGCCGGCATGAAGGGGCCGAGCAGGATGAGGGTACCCTGCGCCAGGATCAGGCTGAGGCCCCAGGTGACCACCAGCGCCCCGAGCTCGCGGCCGTAGAAGCGGCGCACGATCAGCCGCTCGAGCACGGCGCCGAACAGGCCGACCACGACGAAGGCGAGCAGCACGGCGAGCGGGAAGGGTATCCCGCGCTGGACCGCCATGGTAGCGGTATAAGCACCCATCATCATGAGCTCGCCGTGGGCGAGGTTGATGATGTTCATCATGCCCAGGATGACGATCAGCCCGAGCGCACAGAGCAGCAGGAACGCCGCATTGGTGCCGAGCTGGTAGAGCACGCTCGCCAGGAGCGCCAAGCCGTCCATCCGCCTGTCCCATCCCCGATGCATCCCCGAGGCCGATGCTGCGGCCTCGGGGACGGAAAGCGCCTCAGGCCTTCTTGCTGTTGCCGAACATCTTGAAGTACGGATCCTCGTCCGGCGTGTACTGCTTGTACTCCGGATTGCGGACGAGGTTGACGCCGAGCCGCTGCAGCCACCAGGCCTGGATCATCGGCCAGTCGCGCACGAAGCGGACATTGTGGTTCTCGTCGCACACCGCCATGCGGATCGGGTGCGCGCAGTGGTGTGTGCCGGGCTCGAGGAACACGCTGCCTTCGGGGGCCTCGATGTTCCAGCCCAGTTCCAGCGCCTTCTTCACCGTCTGCTGGTCGGTGGTGCCGGCGAGGCGTGCGGCCTTTGCGTACATGTGGATGGTGAAGTAGGTGTTCTGCGCCATCTCGCCGATATACTGGTCGTCCGGGAACATCGCCATCCAGCGCTTGACGAAGGCGCGGTTCCTGGCCGTCGGCACCTCGAGCTGGTACTGGATGGCGTTGTGCATGTTGGCGAGGGACGGGGGCGCGAAGCGCTTGTGCTCGTAGCCCTGCGCCATGTTGACGGTGGAGGCCATCGGGAACCTGAGGCCGGCGGCCGCGGCCTGCGGGTAATAATTGTGGTGGTTCTGGCCGACGAGGAGCGTCATCACCCAGTCGGGCTTCGCCTGCTGGATGCGCTGGATCACCTGGCTGAACTCGGAGACCGAGAGCGGGATGAACTCCTCGCCGATGATCTGGCCGCCGACCAGCGGGATGAAGGCGCGGGTCCAGGCGGCGGTGAGCTGGCCGAAATTGTAGTCGGCGGCGATCGTGTAGCAGCGCGGGCCGAACTTCTCGACCATGTACTGCACGGTCGGGATCACCTGCTGCTCGCACACCGGCCCGGTGCAGAAGGTGTTGGCATCCGCCACACCGCCTTCGTACTGGTTGGTGTAGAAGTAGAGCTGCTTGAACTGGTCGACGATCGGCCGGATCGCCTCGCGCTCGGCGGACGCGAAGCCCGCCACCAGCACGTCGACCTTGTCCTGCTGGATCATGCGGCGGGCGAGCTGCTGCCAGATCGCGTTGTTGCTCTGGCCGTCGGCCGCGACGAGCGAGAGCTCGCGGCCCATGATCCCGCTGTCGCCGGAATCGATCAGGATCTCGTCGTCCTCGTCGAAGACGAGATCGGTACGGCCCTTCGCCCCGCCGTCGCTGACCACGTCGAGCGCCGTGCCCTCCTTGCTGATCACGGGCGGGTCCTTCGCGACCTGGCCCATGACGCCCATCATGCCCGCACCGATGTTGGGCGCACCCTTGAGCGTCTTGCCCTCGTTGATCTCCTTCACGGCGAGCTGGGCCGCGTGCAGCTTCTGGATGCCGTAGACGGCGAGGTTGCCGCTCGTGTCCTCGATGAAGCCGAGCTTCACCGGCGAGGAGCCCGCCGCCTTCGCCGCACTCGTGAAGCGGAAGCCGCGAAGATAGGTGGCGCCGAACCCGGCGATGCCGACGGCCGTGGCCCCCTTCAGCACGGTGCGGCGGTCGGCGCCGGGCGCCGCCGCCTCGGCCGCAGCGGCGGCGCCCGTCCCGCCCACGTTCCCATCCTGCCTGTCGCTCATGGCTCTCTCCCTGCTCCTTCGTGTCTGGCCGTCCGGCATCATGCCTCGCGTGCCGCCGCCGAAGACCCGGGCGGTCCGGCGGCGAGGACCCGGACGGCGAGCTCCTCCACCGTGAGCCGCTGGCGCATGCTTTCCTTGCGCAAGCGCCGGTAGGCCTGCTCGTCGTCGATGCCGTGGCGTTCCATCAGCCGCAGCACCGCCTTGATGACGAAGCGGCGCGCCCCGTGCCGCGCCTCGAGCGCGCGCAGGCTCGCCGCCAGCTCCTGCCGGCGGCGATGCTCGTTGATCGCGAAGAAGAGGGCGGTATAGACCCCGTTCGCCCGCACCGGCTTGTGCAGCACGGCGCAGGGCAGATGGTCGAAGGCGCGTTGCAGCCGGCTCGGCGTCTCGAGGCCGATCACGGCGACGAGCGGCACGGGCGCGGTTCCCGGCAGCCAGGGCAGAAGCTCGCCCTCGCCGGCGTCGGCATCGAACAGGACGAGCCCCGCGCCGTCCGCCGTCTCGCCCCCGAGCGGCGCTTCCACCGGCACGGCCTCGAGCCCGAGCTTTCCGAGCGTATCGAGCAGGACGGCGCGGTTGCGGTCGGGGCCGAGCGCCACGAGCGCGCGCATGCCGCGGAAGTTCTGGACGAGGCGCCGGCTCATCGGACGAGCCTCAGGCTGCGCGGGCGCATGGCGGGCCGCATGTCGTGCCAGACGAGATAGGGATCGGGCTTCACCGGGCGCTTCGCCTCGTAGATCACGTCGAAGCCGCCGGCCGCGTTCGAGATGCCGATCCGGGGCGTGAGATAGCTGTGCCGGTTGTCGGGATCGATGCGGACCTCGCCCTGCGGCGCCATCATCGCGATCTCGGGCAGGGCCGCGCGCACGGCGTCGATGTCGGCGCGGCCGGCGCACCGGATCGCGCGGGCGAGGAGGTGGACGGCGAGATAGGAGGATTCGACGTCGGCCGAGGTCGGGCCGGCGTCCGGGAACGCGGCGCGATAGGCGGCGACGAACGCCCGGTTCACCGGATTGTCGATGCTCTCGAAGTAGACGCTCGAGCTGATGTGTCCCGCGCAGGCTTCGGGTCCGATCTCGATCAGCTCGGGCTCGGCGAGGCTGCAGCTCGCGACCGGGATCGCGCTCGCCTGATCGATGCCGCATGCCGCTGCGGCCGCGCGGAAGCGGCGGAAGAAGGCATAGGCCGAGGTGCCGATCAGCGTGTTGAAGACGAAGTCGGGCCTTGCCTCCAGGATCTGGGCGATCACGGCGTCGAGGTCGGTCTCGCCGACGGCGAAGTAGCGCTCGGCCAGGATGGTGCCGCCGGCGCCGAGCACGGCCTCGCGCATGATCCGGTTGTTCTCCCAGGCCCAGATATAGTTCGAGCCCAGGCACCAGGCGCGCCGACCGCGCGTGCGCAGGAGGTGCTCGACCAGCGGCACGATGTGCTGGTTCGGCGCTGCACCCGTGTAGACCACGTTCTCGCTGCTCTCGAAGCCCTCGTAGTGCGAGGGGTACCAGAGCAGCGCGTCGTGCTTCTCGAACAGCGGCAGCACCTCCTTGCGGCTCGAGGAGGTGTAGCAGCCGACCACGTGGGCGAGGCCGGCATCGGCCAGCATGGCGCGGGCGGCCTCGGCATAGGCCGCATTGCGTCCGCCCGGGTCGATGGCGAGCGGCTCGAGCCGGAACGGGAAGGCGGGGTCGGCGGTGATCTCGGCGAGCGCCAGGCAGGCGCCATTCATCATGGCGCGCCCGATCGTGGCGTAAGGGCCGCTGGTCGAGAACAGGAGCCCGATCCGGATGACGTCCGGCGCCGTCACGCGTGCTCTCCTCCCCGAGGAGCCAGCGCGACAAGGCCCGCCGGCCTGTTGCCGCGGGCTCCGTTGCCGTCAGGTTCTGTCCTGGACTCGATCGATCGTGGCGGCGCGCGAGGCGTCGCCGGAGCATCGTTGCTCGACCTCGACCTTACGCGCTCCGCGCAGGCCGTCAAGCCTCGGCGCGCGGGTGCCGTTCCTTGCCGCTGGCAATGGCGGGGCAGCCAAGGTCCCGTCAGATCGACGATCCGGCTGGCAAATTGTCATAATTTCCCTTATCGAAGATTGCGCGCGCCTGCCACGTCTGAAAACACGCGCCGCCGCCCGGCTCATGCGGGCGGCGCGGCGAGCGGCCCGAAGATGCCGCGGCAGCCCGCTCATGGGCTGCCGCGCCCGGTTTCTCCCGGTGCCGGGCTCAGGCCATGTACTGGCCGCCGTTGG
>NZ_JBBLZC010000111.1:0-591 GCF_037908215.1 Benzoatithermus flavus
TTTTTTTATTGAAAACGTGATACTATGCATAATAGTGGGTCCGCATTTTCATCAATGTGGGTACGCTTGGGGTGGAAATATTGACTTTGAGCTATAGAGACACAAGGTTTTCAAAACTAGTAAACTATCGACATTTTTTGTGATACTACTATTTTCCTTTTTCGGGTAGCGTGTTATAATAAGAAAAGTAGTAAAATAAAAAATAAAACGGATCGCAAAAGGTTGGCGGCCTCATGCGATCCTGGCGCAAAAGAGTGAAAATTAGCAAGGCTACACACCTGTTGGCGGCAGGTGTTGCCTATAGGGCTTGTTATACCTAGGTTTGTTATACCTAGTTTTGCAGGCATAACAAGATTGGGTATAAAATACCCTACATATGTTTTCGTGCATGGTTGATTATAATGTCAAATAAACTATTTTGATTATAACGCTAAACCGTAAATTTGTACAGATTTTATGAAAAAAAGTGCACTTTTTACACCAAAAGTACGATTTACGGGATCAATACGCCTATATTTTGTTATCGACAATTTCTTTTGCGCGTTCAATTTCAAGGGGGGAGGCCGCTCATGTGGTGGTCTTCCCCTTTTT
>NZ_JBBLZC010000112.1:0-588 GCF_037908215.1 Benzoatithermus flavus
GAGATGGGTTGGAGAGAGTGGCCTAGATAGACAATGTGCATGAGAGAGTATACAATATGAATATGTCGAATTGGGCCCAAACATGGAGATATATCGTTTGTATTTGAGAAAGAGCAAGGTCAATCAAGACATACAGAAGAGAGAGAGGGAGAGAGAGAGGGAGAGAGTGAAAAAATATCACTAGACAGCCAACCCTATGGTATGAGCGAATGATATTGGTACCTCTTGATGACACGGCAATCTTATGCAGCCAGCTGTTCTAATATGTTCTATTCTTTTGCAGATAAAAAAAGACCCGAAAGTAAAAATGTGCTGCACTATAACAATCTCATCGAATGCCTTGATCTCCATCTTACAGAAATTGATTTGATCGACTACCGAGGCAGCACATCTGAGATTAAATTGGCCAGGTTCTTTGTTCTGGAGGCAAGTGTGCTCAAGGTAATGAGGTTTGGCGTTCTCTGGCGCAACAATGAATGGCGTGCTGATCACCGCAAGCGTCTAAGACTAAATGACAAAGTCTCCGCAAAAGCTGAATTTGTTTTTGAAACATCAAGTGGCCAGAGACTCGAAAACTTATTTGCCCAT
>NZ_JBBLZC010000035.1:0-46668 GCF_037908215.1 Benzoatithermus flavus
TGAACTTGCTCCGTCGCATCGTCCGTCTCCTCCGCAAAGGAAACAGACTAACCTCTTAGCGAGGTCTCCTCAGGGGGCAGGGTCAGCCAGGCTGCCCTCGGCGATCTTTTGAATAAGCCGCGGGCCTCCTCCGGTGCTATGACAGCGATCTCCGGGATCAGGCAGAAATCGGCGTCCTTCTTTGCGTAACAGACCGTCGCTTTCGGAAAGGCGGGGCAGCCGTCGGCGTCGGGGAGTTCCGCCACGTGATAGCCATGCAGGTGCGTCAGCAGAACCGCGTCCACCTGCTCGGGCGAGCAGCTTCTGCACGTCCTGCGGCGGCGTGTTCTTGGCGTCGAGCTCGATTTGGCCGTCGTCCAGCGCGGTGATCGCGGAGCCGACCACCATGTGGCGGTAGTAGCCGGGCACTTGCGTGTTCAGCTGCGGGGCTTCGGCGCTGGCCATCTGCACGAAGCCGGCGGGGCCAGCGCCAGCACACCGGCATCCACCAGTTCGACATGCGGACATCGCGTTTTCTTCTGTCAGCGCGCGACGCTGCGCCTTAGAAAGTCGCGCATCTCTGCCGCGATCTCCCGGCCGTGCGTTTCGATGGCGAAGTGCCCGGTGTCGAGGAAGCGCACCTCCGCGTTTGGATTGTCGCGCTCGAACGCTCGAGCGCCGGCTGGGGTAAAAAATGGATCGCGGCAGCCCCAGATCACCAGCGTGGGCGGCCGGTAGCGGCGGAAGTACTCATGGAGCTGCGCGTACTGCTCGATGTTGCTGCCATAGTCGCACAGCAAGTCCAACTGAGCTTCGACGCCGTGGCGATCGATGGCCGCCGACGTCAGCTGATAGGTCTCGGGCGCAATCAGTGACGTGTCTTCTACGCCCTCGGTGTATTGCCACTTGATCATTTCCGGCGTGCTGAAGCGGCGCAGAGCCTCGCGATTTACAGCAGTCGCTCGTTCCATGCTTTGCGTATGTCGGACCAACCCGGACTAAGAGTCCGTTTGAGAATGTCAGGGATGGCTGATTCGTCGGACGAGCAGGCTGCCCATGGCCAGGAAGATCATGGCCTCGGACATGTCGAGGCGGCGTTCATAATCGCGGACGAGGCGTCGGTATCGGGTCAACCAGCCGATGCTGCGCTCGACCACCCAGCGGCGCGGGATAACCTTGACGCCCGGATCGGCGTCGGAACGGCGCACAACCTCGACCACGAAAGCGAGAAAGACGGCCTTGTCGAGCAACTTGCGACGGTCGTAAGCCCCGTCGGCGAAGAAGTGCTTCACCCACGGCCAGCGTTTGCGGATGGCGTCGAGGATCGGCATAGCTCCGGCGCTGTCGGAAATGTCCGCCGTGGTCAGGTTCACGGCCAGCAGCCGCCCATCGGTATCCACCGCGATGTGGCGCTTGCGCCCAACGATCTTCGTCCCAGCGTCGTAACCGCGCTTGTCGGCCATCGGAGCCTTGATGGTTTGGCTGTCGATGGCACCCGCCGTGGGGCTGGCCTCCCGCCCGGCGCGTTCGCGGTCAATCATCAGCGCCACATCATGGATAGTGCGGAACAGCAGGGAGCGCACGAAGCGGCGGAACCACCAATAGACCGTCTGCCAGGGCGGGAAATGCACCGGCAGCATCCGCCATTCGCAGCCCGACCGCACCATGTAGCGCAAGGCGTTCACCACCTCGCGCAAGTCGGTCGTGCGTTTGCGCCCGCGCCCCGAAGGCTGCGGCAGCAAAGGCTCCAGCGCGGCCCATTCCTCGTCGGTCAGGTCGCTCGGATACCGTTTCGTCTTCTTTTCAATGGCCGCCATACGGCCGCGTGTCGATGCGTTCCACATCAACAGCTTGAATCACGCCAGCCTCAGCGGCTCGAGCCTTTTTCAAACAGCCTCTAAGCATACTCTTCTTGGTCTGTCGATCGCCGCCAGGCAGGCCGCCGTCCTGAGCCATTACTCGCCGACCTCGAATTCCGCGCTCGTTAACTTCAGCACGTTGCAGTTCTCCTTCCCGTCACTGTGGCCATTATTCCGGCGTCGACTTGCATCTTCTATCTCCTTCCACCCCGGTACATGCGCGCTCATCAGCGCCTTGAACATGCGGCCATGGCTGGCATAGCGCAGGTGCAGCAGCTCGTGGACGATGACGTAGTCTTGGAAGCGTTCATCCTGCCCGACCAGATCAGCGGCCAGGGTGACGGTCCCGGCCGAGGAACAGGAGCCCCACTTCCTGCGCATTTCCTGAACACGAACGACACGCGGGTTGACGCGCAGCTTCACAGCCCAGGCAAGCGCGCGTCGTCGCAGTTCCTGCGCAGGATAGAGGGACGACTTCACGCCTCGACCTCCGCGAGCAGTAGTCGGATGATCAGGTCGACCACGCGGGCGCGCTCGTCCTGTCCGAGCGCCAGCACGGGTTTGTACATGGCCGCGCGAAGGCGGCGATGCTCATCGGCGTTCACTGCCGCATTCGGGAAACGCGACAGCAGCGCTTCGGCATCCTTGGCGAGCGCCTTAGCGTCGACCGAGGCCGCCTTGACGGCGGCATCCTCGCGCAACACCCAATAGACGGCAAAGGCGCGGGGCGAAAGGCCGCTGTCGCGCGCCGCTTTCATCGCCGCCTCCTTCTCGGCCGCCAGGACTGCAAGCTGGTCCATGGCGGCCAGACCTGTCGTCTTACGGTCTTCGAGGTCTTTAAGGATGCGCTCAGCGCGGTCTTTCAGCGGTTGCAACACCGGAGCCGCGGCGGGATCTTCGTCGATCTCCCGCTGCAGCCCACGCACGAGGTTGAACACCTTGCCCTCGTCGGAGCCCCTCTCGCCCCGCAGCGCGTTGAGCGTGCCCACGTCGAAGGTCACGCTCTTGGTTAGCCGACCCAGGCCATGCTGCTCGGCGTGCTCCTCGATGAGCCGGCGCGTCTTGTAGGCGAGGTCGGCCACGAAGCCGACCTTCTCGGCGTAGGCGCTGCGCACGGCCGCGTACAGCTGGGAGAGCTGCTTGTAGGTCGCGATGTGATCACGAAGGCGAGCGTCCGGGGAGAGGATCTCCCACAGCGCCTCGATCTCCTTGTAGCTTTCGAAGAAGGTTTTCCGCGCCTCGGGCGTCAAGAAGCGGCCGAACACCAGGCGCTCCAGCCGCTCGTCGGCTGTGCCGCCGGGGTCTGATTCCAGGTAATCCTGCTTGGCCTGCTCGATGCGTTGCAGAAAGTCCTGGAGCAGCACGTCGAGGTCCTCGATCACGCCGCTGACGTCCGATGAATCGAACTGCAGCGCCTTCTTCAGCTCGCGCAGCACGCCCACGAAGTCCACCACCAGCCCGACGCGCTTCTGCACGCCGTTGGCATCCACGTACGGCCGGTTCACCCGTGCAATCGACTGCAGCAGCACGTGGTCGCGCATCGGCTTGTCGAGGTACAGGCAGTACAGCGGCGGGGCGTCAAAGCCAGTGAGCAACTTGTCGGTGACGATGAGGATCTTGGGGTTCTCGGCGGGCTTCTTGAACAGCAGGCGCACCTGCTCCTCTTGCTCCTCCGAGAGCTGCAACTGGGCGACCAGCGGCCGATCGATCGCGTCCCCCGCGTTCTGGGTGTAGACCGGTGCCGTCCACTCGGGTGGCAGCAGCTCATCCAGCGCCTTCTTGTACTTGGCGCAGGCCTCGCGGTTCACGGCTACCACGAAGGCCTTGTAGCCCAGAGGCAGCACGTTCTCTTTGAAGTGCTCGGCGATGAAGGCGGATACCTTTTCGATCCGGTCGTCGGCCGATAGGAACGTGCGCAGCCCCACCGCGCGGTCGAGCACCTTGTTCAGTTCCTCGACGTCGGTCACGCCTTCGCTCTCGGCCAGCGCGAAGAACTCCTTGTCCAACTGTTCGGCGGGCACCGTCATTTCGCTGGGTGCCATCACGTGTTTGATCGGCAGGGTCGTCTCGTCCTCGATGGACTCCCTGATCGAGTACTTGTCCAGATAGCCCTGTTCGTCCTCCTGGCCGAAGATCTTGAACGTGCCTTCGCCTTGCGACGTACGCGCAATGGGCGTTCCGGTGAAACCGATGATCGTGGCCTTGGGCACGGCCGCCATCAGATAGGTACCGAGGTCCTTGGCCACCGAACGGTGCGCCTCGTCGATGAACACGTAGACGTTGTCGCGCAAGACACTGTCTTTGCGGATCGCCTCGAACTTGTGGATCATCGAGATGATCAACCCGCGGAAATCAGCGTCCAGCAGCGATTGCAGCTCGGCCTTGTTGTTGGCGCGCTTGACGGCGATGTCCTGCTGTTGCATCTCGCCCAGTAGGCGCTCCACCCAGCCTTTCAGCTGACCTTCCAGTTCGGTGCGGTCCACCACCAGGATCACCGTCGCGTTGGCAAAGCGCGCCTTGTCCTCCAGGATCAAGCGCGCGGCGGTCAGCAGCGTGAAGGTCTTGCCCGAGCCCTGGGTGTGCCAGATCAGGCCGCGCGTCTTGGCCGGGTCGGCGCAGCGGTGCAAGATGGCGTCGATGGCACGCCGCTGGTGCTGACGCAGCACCGACTTGCGCGTCTCGCCGTCTTGCACGTAGAACAAAATCCAGTGCTGTAGGGTGCGCAGGAAGTCGGCCGGCTCGAAAAACGACTGCACCGCAAAGCGGTACGTCTCTTCCGGCGCTTGCTTCCAGCGCGCCATGTCGCGGCGGTTGGCGTTCCAGGTCACGCCGTACCAGTAATCGAGCAAGTGCGTCACGTTGAAAAGCTGTGGCGCGGCCAGCAGCTCCGACGTTTCCAGTTCGTAGCGGCGCAGTTGCTTGATCGCGCGCTCGATGGCGTCGCCGTCGTTCGGGTTCTTGTGCTCGACAATCACCACCGGCACGCCGTTGACGAGGAACACCACATCCGCCCGGTTGCCTTTCCGCGCGGGCGGTTTGATCTTCCACTCCCAGGTGACGTGAAAGGCGTTGTCCGTCACGCGCTCGAAGTCGATGAGCCGCACCGGCCGGTGGCGCTTCTCGGCCTCGTCGTACCACTGGCGTTCGCCGCGCAGCCAGGCCAGCAGCTCGCGGTTGCCCTCGATGGTGGCGGGCAGCGCGTCCAGGGTTTCGACCACCGAACGCACCGCATCGGCCGAAAGCCAAGGGTTGAACGCGGCGAGCTTGGCCTGCAGCACGTCGCGGAAGAACGTACCCGCGTCGCCGCCGCGCTGGGTGCGTGCATCCTCCGGCGTGATCGGCGTCCAGCCGATCTCGGCGGCGTGCTTCACCATCGGGAACTGCACCGTACCTGCCTCGGAGATCTTGAGGGTGCTCATGCAGCACCCTCCGCGGCACCGTCACCCTCGGGCTTCTTCACCGGCCGCGGGCAGACCGTGCGCAAGCCGTCGATGTGCTCGTACAGATCGGGGCGGATCGTGGCCCACATCGGGTCTAGGATGAAGTCGATGCCCTCGCGACGCGCGAGCTTGGCGGCCGGCACGAAGTCCGCATCGCCCGAGATCAGCACGATTTGGTTGACCTGCTGCTTGTAGGCCAGGGAAGCGATATCCAGGCCCAGGCGCATGTCCACACCCTTCTGGCGAAGGTCCAACCGGAAATCGTCGTCGGTGAGGTCCTCCCAACGCCGCTTGCCGTTGGTGAGCTCCTTTAGCACTTCGGCCTTGAGCTGCCAGCGCACTTGGCCGGTCGGGATTTCGCCCATACGCAGCGCTACCTTGCGCAGGCCGCGCAGCGCCTCGTGAAACTCGTGCCGCCACTGCGCCGTCGGCGACTGGGCCAGGTCTAGCGACTTCTTGCCCAGCGGCGTATGCCCCTTCCAGGCCGCTGGCGGCGCGTCGTAGACGAAGATTCGGTACAGGCGGGCCGTGCGCCGGCCTTTGGCATCGTTGAGATGGTCCAGCGCTAGCTTGTGAAGCTTCTCGGCTGCCTCACGAGGCGAAGTGCGGCTGCCGGAAAAAAAATTGCCCCGGGGTTCGGCGCTTCCCGGATGAGCGAGGGAAGGCGTACTGCCGGGGGCGGATGACGGCTTGATCATAGCCGAAGTCTCCTTTTCTATCAAGCCGCCTGGTGGGGCGCGTGATGGGACTCGACGGCCGAGAGGTCGAGGTCTGCCACGCGGATCTCGCCGGTCATCAGCTTGTGCAGCAGGGCCTTGAAGAGTTCTTCCAGTACCGCCCGCTTCTGGCGATGCAGTGCGATCTTGCGGTCGATGGCATCCAGGATGGTGACGATTTCGCGTTGGTCCTCGACGCTTGGAATCGGCACCTTCAGCTCATAGAGTTGACTGCTGTTGATGGACGGCAAAGGTCCCGCATTGGCTATAGAAGACAGATTAATAGTCTGAAACCAGCCAAACAGATACTTGGGGAGGCAATATTCGCGATCAAGAACAGTCACTCCCATGATGTTGTTGTCTACAAGAGACTCGACAGTTAGCAGACGTTTTTTGTTTGTATGAAGCGCTCCCCCAACCTTCGGAAAAATGATTGTCTCGGGCGGAAATGGCTTGGCTCGCAGGTCATCTAGTTCTGTTCGGTCAATCCAATTTGTGGCTGCGTGCATCTCTACTTCGTTATCTGCCAGGTTCATGTCGCTGACCTTGTAGAACGGCAGGTCACCGTGATTTTTTCCTTGCAGAGCAGGCGGAAAACTTGTTCCGGCACGTACCGATGCAACAGAATCCAGACGAGCAATTTCCCAACTCTCCGGCACCGGCCCGATCTCGGTGTCTTTCTGCGGCTCGCCGCGCAAGCCCCGGGTGAACAGCTCGCGCATGGCGGCGCGTTTGAGGTTCGCCAACTCTTTCAGCAACTCGCTTTGCTTATGGATGCTTCGATCCAACAATGAGAGGACGCCAGCGATACTTTCCTGCTCCGCCCGTGGCGGCAGCGGAACTGAAATGTCATAGAAGGCTTTGGGCTCAACACGTTCTCGGCTCGGAGTCGAACCAGATACCAGCCCCTTTGCGATGGGCATGACCCATTCAGATCGAAGTAGGTAATATCCGAAGTCTTGGTCAAGTTTCTCGACGGGAACGATGGGCATCCATTCGGTAGATGCAAGCCTCCTCAGAGGGGCTTTGCTCTTGACGTTCCAGACCTTTTCGACTCTGGGGTTCAACTTTCCGAAAAGCAGGCAGGAATGCGGGATCAGCAGTTTCTGACTTTGAATGTCACGGCCACTGACGACCAATGGCTTCGCTGCTTCTTGATATGCTGGAATGCTGTAGTACTCGAAGCGTTCTTCTGGAAAGTTTCTCGGGTCGAGCGAGCCGACGCCTCCTGCGTGGAGTTCACGCAGAGAGACTTGTTGCCATTCAACAGGGAAATTAGTGGCTGCGCTCATACGAACTTACGGAGTGCATTGATCAGCACGTCCACGCTTTGAGTAAGCGCAGCCTCTTCGGCGGAGATTCTTTCGAAGTCTTCGATAATGTGGGCGAGGCGTCGACGCTCGGCGTCATCTGATCCGTTCACCCACCGACTCGGGCTCAGGTTGTAATCCGCCTCCCGCGCCTGGTCGGTGGTGATGACCGCGAGTTCCCCTTCGACCGGCTCGCCCTTGAGGTACATCGCCGCGAGCGGCCGGATGTCCTCCTCCGGCAGGTAGTTCTTGGGCCGACCCTTCTTGAAGCGGCGGCTGGCGTTGAGCAGCACGATCTTGCCCTTGCGCGCCGCGGGCTTGCGCTTGGAGAGCACCACGATCACGCCGGCGGCGGTGGTGTTGTAGAAGAGGTTTTCGGGCAGCAGGATCACGCCGTCGATCAGGTCTTGATCGACGAACCACTTGCGGATGTTGCGTTCCTTGTCCTCGTTCTTGCTGCCGGAGCCGCGCGTCACCGCGCCGGTGTCGAGCACCACGGCGGCGCGGCCGTGGTCGTTCATGCAGGCCAGCGTGTGCTGCAGCCAGGCCCAATCGCCTTTACCGCTGGTGATGCCGCCGGCGGTGCGGAAGCGGTCGAAGGGGTCGTTGGCGAACAAGTCCGGCGCAAACGGCTGGTTCCACATCGGATTGGCGACGACGATGTCGTGCTGCCTGATGGAGCCGTCCGCATTGCGGAACTTGGGGTTGATCATGGTGTCGCCGCGCGCGAGCTCCACCTCCATGTCGTGGATGATCGCGTTCATCTGCGCGACGGCGTAGCTCTCGGCCTGCAGCTCCTGGCCGGAGAGCTTGAGCGGCACGCGGCTGGTGGGGTCCAGCTCGCGGGCAACGAGCTGCAGCTTGATCAAGAGCCCCGCCGAGCCGCAGGCGTAGTCGTGGCAGGTCTCGCCGGGCTTGGGGCGCAGGAGGTGCGCCATCAGAAAGCCCACTTCGGTCGGCGTGAAAAACTCGCCCGCGCTCTGGCCGGAGCCTTCGGCGAACTTGCGCAGCAGGTATTCGTAGGCGCGGCCGAGGAAATCGGGCTGCACGTCGGCAAGGCCCAGCCGATAGCGCGGGTCGGAGAAGGTCTCGACCACGCCGCGCAGCTTGGCCGGGTTGATGTCGCGCTCGCCGTTCCGTTCGGCGGCGAAATCCACCACGTCGATGACGCCCGAGAGTGAGGGGTTCTGCTTGACCACCGCGCGCACGGCCTTGGTCAGGTGCTCGCCGATGTCCCGGGGGGCAGTCGGGCGGCCACGGTCGTCGAGTGGCCAGTCGAACGACTCACGCCCGCTGATCACCGCCCAACGCGCTTCCGGCGGCAGATAAAAGCGCAGCAGGGAGTGGTCGGACTCTGCGATCTCCAGCGCGGTGGCGCGGTCGCCGTATTCCTCGGCCAGGCGTTCGATTTCGTCATCGAAGACGTCGGACAGGCGCTTGAGGAAGAGCAGCGGCAGCAGGTAGTCCTTGAACTTGGCTGCATCCTTCTCGCCCCGGATCGAGCAGGCGGCGTCCCATAGCATCTGCTCCATCGGCTTGGTGGTGGGCGTGGCGGCCGCCCGTCCCCGTCGGCGACGCGCCACTTGCGCGGCGGCCTCGGCAGGCGGGGGACTGTCTGCGCCCTCGATGCCCGCCTCGCGCGCCAGTGCCAGGATGGCCTCCTGCGCGGCGCGCTGTGGCTTGTTGCCGCCACCCTCCCAGCGGTTGACCGTGGCAAAGGAGACGCCCAGGCGCTCGGCGAGCTGCTCCTGGGTGAGGTTGAGCGCGGAGCGGATCGCGCGCAGCAGGGCGGTGAATTCGAGCGGCGGTGTCATATCTGCGATATTTGCTATATCGCAGATATTTGTCAATCCCCTTCAGGTTTACGATGATTCCCTTGCAAGACGCTTTCACGTCGCGCTCGCCCTCATGCTGCGACTTTGGGTCGGGGTCGCCAGACACGATTCTTCGTAGCTTTGGGCTCAATCCCCTCACTGCGCCAGCGTTCGAGGGTGGCCTCGCTGATACCCCAGCGGGCGGCGAGTTGCTTCTGGTTGAGATGCACGACTTCCACCTTGGTCTCCTTCCGAGCGAGTTGGCAGGCATCCATGAACGCGCTGTTCGGTCGGGGCGCCAAGGTTGCGGCTGGCTGCCTGCAAGCAAGTCGAACCGCCTGCGCCAGACTCGAATATTTCGAATGCTTCGCGCATTTCGGTTACGCTCCCTCCCGGAAGATGTCCCAGGATGAGGCTGCGATGTCCGCCCTGTCACCTGCCCGCCCCCTGCCGACGGCTGAGGAGGCCGCCCTCTCCCGTGAAAGCAGCCGAGTCCTGTCTACCTGCCTGCAAACCCGCGCCGAGACGCTGCAGATCGATATCGTCGACGACAAGGGGGCCGCCCGGCGGGTGCGCATCCCCGTATCGGCGCTGTGGCTGCTGGTGGAGGTCCCGACCGAGATCGGCGAGAGCAAGGCAGTCAGCATCATCCCGATCCACGCCGAGCTGACGACCCAAGAGGCGGCGGATGTGCTGAATGTCTCGCGCCCGTTCCTGGTGCAGTTGCTGGAGCGTGGCGAGATTCCGTTCCACAAGGTCGGCACGCATCGGTGCGTGCGCTACCAGGACGTGATCGCCTACAAGGAGCGCATCGACGCCGAGCGCCGCAAGGCCCTCGACGCCCTGGCGGAGCAGGCCCAGGCGCTCAAGATGGGGTACGCCTGAGCCGGGAATGAGCCGGGATTCTGGTCACGCTGATACTCGAACGCTCGAACGGACGCCGGTTCGGTTCCGGTGCTAGGAATCGAACGGGGACTGGGAAGCACGCCGGTTCAGCGTCCCACTTCGGCGACCACGCCCAAGGACACCCCTCAAAGGTCAACGGACTTCAGCCTGTCAAGCCCGAATTTTCACAGCGCTCAACAGCGCTTCGCGACTTGTCGCAGCGCCGGTCTCGCGCATTTCCAATGACGGTTTGACACAGGCTGCTTGCCCACCACCAATTTCACCTTCTTGCCGGCAGGTCTGCCCGATGCTGTCGGCTACCGACCAGGAGGATTCCCGGATACCATGTCCACCGACATCTATCAGAGCCTGACCCAGCTCGGTCGGGCCACGCCGGCACCGACATCGCCCGAGGAAGCCGTGCTCGAGGCCGTGCCCAACCCGCACCCCGGCACGACCTATCTCGTCCGCTTCACCTGCCCCGAGTTCACCTCCCTCTGCCCGGTGACCGGCCAGCCGGACTTCGCGCATCTGGTCATCGACTACGTTCCCGACCGGCTGCTGGTCGAGAGCAAGTCCCTGAAGCTCTATCTCGCCTCGTTCCGCAACCATGCCGGCTTCCACGAGGCCTGCACGGTCGGGATCGGCAAGCGCCTGGTCGAGCGGCTGGAGCCCCAATGGCTCAGGATCGGCGGCTACTGGTATCCGCGCGGCGGCATCCCGATCGACGTGTTCTGGCAGACCGGCCCGGCACCCGAAGGCTTGTGGCTTCCCGATCAGGGTGTCCCGCCCTATCGCGGCCGCGGCTGAGCGGGAAAATCCGCCCCCTTGACCTTCCAGTCGCTGGAAGCTCCATCTGAGGAGGGTGACGCCACCTTCCCGGAGGCCCAGCCCTTGCTGCAGACGATCGAGCGTGAGCCTGCGACGCGGTCCTTGGCCTTGCCGATCAGGGGCATGACCTGCGCCGGCTGCGCCCGCCGGGTCGAGAAGGCGCTGCAGGCGGTGCCCGGCGTGCGGTCGGCAGCCGTCAACCTCATGCTTGAGCGCGCCGAGGTGGTGCTCGACCCGGCAGAAGCTGACGAAGAACGCCTTGTCGAGACGGTCCGCGCCATCGGCTACGAGGTGCCGGTGGTATCCGCCGAGGCCGAAGCGGCCCCGGCCCTCCCCGAGGAGAGCGGGCGAGCCGAGCTCCTTCGCCTCGTCGCCGCCGCGGCGCTCACCCTGCCCCTGCTCCTGCCCATGCTGCTGGGCTGGCTCGGCTGGGGCGGGCATCTGCCGGTGTGGCTGGAGCTCGCCCTCGCGACACCCGTCCAGCTCGTGATCGGCGCCCGCTTCTACCGCGGCGCCTGGCAGGCGCTCCGTGCCCGCAGCGGCAACATGGACGTGCTCGTGGCGCTCGGTACCAGCGCCGCCTACTTCTACAGCCTGTGGCTCGTGCTGCGGCACGGACACGTCGCCACGGGCCATCTCTACTTCGAGGCCGCCGCCGTCGTGATCACGCTGGTGCTGCTCGGCAAGTGGCTGGAGGCGCGGGCGAAGCGCGGCGCCTCGGCGGCCCTGCGCGAGCTGATGGCGCTGCGGCCCGCCACCGCCACCGTGCTGCGCGCCGGCCGGGAAGTCAGCGTGCCCGTCGCCGAAATCCGGCGCGGCGACATCGTCGTCGTCCGTCCGGGCGAGCGCATCGCCGTCGACGGCACCGTAACCGACGGGGTGAGCGAGATCGACGAATCGCTCCTCACCGGCGAGAGCATGCCGATGACGCGGGGGCCCGGCGAGCCCGTCGTCGCCGGCTCGATCAACGGCCCGGGCCGGCTCAAGGTCAGGGCCGAGCGGCTCGGCGCCGACACCACGCTCGCCCGGATCACCGCCCTCGTCGAGCAGGCGCAGATGGGCAAGGCTCCGATCCAGCGCCTCGTCGATCGCGTCAGCGGCATCTTCGTGCCTGTGGTGATCGCGATCGCCACCCTCACCTTCCTGGGCTGGCTCATCGCTGGCGGCAGCTTCGAGCAGGCCATGGTCGCCGCGGTCTCGGTGCTCGTGATCGCCTGCCCCTGCGCACTCGGCCTCGCCACCCCGGCGGCGCTCGTCGCCGGCACTGGCGTCGCGGCCCGCGCCGGCATCCTGATCAAGAGCATCGAGACGCTCGAGCGCGCCCATGCCGTGCGGACGATCGTGTTCGACAAGACCGGCACCCTCACCCGCGGCAAGCCCGAGGTCGGCGCGGTCGTTCCCGTGCCGGGCGGTGCCGCGGCCGAGCTCCTGCGCCTCGCCGCTTCCGCCCAACGCGGCAGCGAGCATCCGCTCGGCCGGGCCGTGGTCCGCCACGCCGAAGCCGAAGGCCTGGTCGTGGGCGAGCCCACTTCGTTCACGGCCCTTCCCGGCCGCGGGCTCGAGGCGGAGGTGGCGGGCCATGCCGTCCTGATCGGCACGGCCGACCTCATGGCCGGGCACGGCATCGCCATCGGCACCCTCGCCGCCGAGGCCGAGGATCTGGCCCGCCGTGGCGACAGCATCGCCTGGGTCGCAGTGGACGGCAGGCTCGCCGGGCTGATCGGCTTGCGCGACGCCGTCCGGCCCGAAGCCGCGGCCGCCGTCCGCGCCCTGGCGCGGCAGGGCATCGCGAGCATCATGCTGAGCGGCGATCATCACGAGGCCGCGCTCCGGGTGGCGAAGGATCTCGGTATCGCGGCGGTGCGCGCGCCCGTCCGGCCGGAGGACAAGGCCGCGGAGGTGATGCGGCTACGGCGGCAGGGGCACGTCGTCGCCATGGTCGGCGACGGGGTCAACGACGCGCCGGCGCTGGCCGCGGCCGATGTCGGCATCGCCATGGGCACCGGTGCGGACGTAGCGCTCGAGACCGCCGGGATCACGCTCATGCGCCCGGACCCGCTGCTCGTGCCGGCGGCGATCGACATTGCCCGGCGCACCTGGGCGAAGATCCGGCAGAACCTGTTCTGGGCCTTCGTCTACAACGTCGTGGCCCTGCCGCTCGCGGCCATGGGCCTCCTGACGCCGGCCCTGGCCGGGGCGGCCATGGCGCTGAGCAGTGTCAGCGTGGTCACGAACGCGCTCACCCTCCGCCGCTGGCGCCCGCCGGCCACAACCATTCAGGGGACGGCACGGCCATGAACATCGGCGAGGCGGCGAAGCGGACCGGACTGCCGGCCAAGACCATCCGCTACTACGAGGACATCGGCCTCGTGGTGCCTTCCGGGCGGCGGGAGAACAACTATCGCGATTACGGCGAGCAGGACGTGCACCTGCTCCAGTTCGTGGCCCGTGCGCGCTCCTTGGGCTTCTCGGTCGAGAACTGCCGCGAGCTCTTGAGCCTCTACCGCGACCAGCACCGGGCGAGTGCCGACGTGAAGGCCCTGGCCGAGGCCAGGATTCGCGATATCGAGCAGAAGATCCGGGAGCTCGAGGCCATGAAGGCCACCTTGCAGGACCTCGTCGCTCGCTGCCACGGCGACGACCGGCCCGACTGCCCCATCCTCAGCGACCTCGCCCACGATACGCTGCAGGAGACCGCCTGCTGCGCCGGGGCCAGCGAAGGGAGACCGCGATGATCCGACCTCTCCTGTCACGCCGCCTCGTGCTCGGCGGTACGGTCCTTCTCGGCGTCGGGCTCGGCGTGCCGCTCGGACGGGCTCGGGCCGCCACCCTGGTCCAGGTCAGAAAGCAGCGCGGCTGCAGCTGCTGCGACGGCTGGGTCGAGCATCTGCGTGCGAACGGCTTCATCTGCGAGGTGAGCACGCTCGACGACCTCACCTCGGTCAAGGCGAACCTCGGCGTGCCGGAAGCGCTCCGGTCCTGCCATACCGCCACGGCCGAGGGCTATGTCGTCGAGGGCCACGTGCCGGCTTCGGCCCTGCGGCGCCTCCTGGCGGAACGCCCGGCGATCCAGGGACTCGCGGTCCCCGGCATGCCGCTCGGCTCGCCCGGAATGCCCGGCGAGCCGGTGGACGAGTATGCGGTGATCGCGTTCGCCAAGGACGGCACGCAGCGCACCTTCATGCGCTTTTCGGGCGAGCGCGAGACGATCTGACGCCACTCGGCCCGTGAGAGCCGGTGCCGCGGCATCGCCGGCGCCCGCAGCCCTCGCAGCCTCGGCCAGGACCCAGGCCCCGAACGGCCGGATCGGTCCGCTCGCCTTGGCCAGAGGGATGAAGCTCTGCGGCGAGATCGGACCCTGCTCGGAATGAGACCGGCACGGAAGCCTCCTGCGCCGACCACCTGCCCCGAGGTGAGACTCACCTGCGGCCGGTCGGGCAAAATCAGGGCGTCGCGCCGCAGCGCCTGGCGCAGCTCCCGCTCCATGGTCCGCTGCGCCCTCAGCGTGCGGCCGAGCTGGGGATCGAACAGGCGCCAGCGTCGGTGCTCGGCTTCGTCGCGCCGCCTCGAGCACCAGCTCCGCGGTGCGGAAGAGATGCTGGAACGAAGCGGCATGATCCGGAAACAGCCCCCGCTGGCGGCGAGCGGGATCTCGCAGACCTCGATGCCGGAGCTCCACCGGAGCGCCACGGCAACGGCGCCGAGCCGCCAGAAGGCGACGAGCATGATCTCGAGCCGCGGCCCATCGATGACGAGGCGCGATACCCCCGGACAGGAACACGGCTGCCGCTCTCAGAACGCCGGCAGCGAGCGGCGCCATCCAGAGACAGCACAAGAGCGAGAGCCTGCCGACGGTAGGAACAGGTCGAGGCGATCCTTTCGGCTCACGGACGCTCCTTCCGCGGTTTCGCCGGAATGGCTGTCGTCCCGATCACCAGGAGGATCATCGCTCGCTGCACATTGGTGCGTTGGAACGAAACGGCTTTCGAGCCGCTGAAAGCGCAAGCTCTCAACCGGGAACCAGCTCGCGGGTAAATACTCGCCGTATCATGGCGCCCTCGTGATGCCATGGTTGTCGCTCGCGGGTAGCGCCCTTTAGGATCGGGCCGTGCTCGGCCGTGGATCGGCCGGGAAAGGGAGGACGAGGGATGAACCGGATCGACCTTGCCGGGCGGCGTGCCGTCGTCACCGGTGCGGCGCAAGGCATCGGGCTCGCCATCGCGAAGCGACTGCTGCAGAGCGGCGCGGCCGTGGCGTTGTGGGACCGCGACCCGCGAGAGCTCGGCCAGGCGGTGAAGGAGCTCGGAGGGCTCGGCACCGTGGCCCCGGTCGAGGTCGACGTGACCCGGCTACCCATGGTCGAGGCGGCCACGGCGACGACACGGGACGCGCTCGGCGGGATCGACATCCTGGTCTGCAACGCCGGGATCGCCGGTCCCTCCATGTGCCTGTGGGAGTATCCGGTCGAGGAATGGCAGCGCGTCATCGACATCGACCTCACCGGCGTGTTCTACTGCCTGCGTACCGTGGTGCCCGTGATGATCGCCCAGAACTACGGCCGGATCTGCTCCACGGCCTCGATCGCCGGCAAGGAGGGCAACCCCAACGCCGGGCCCTACAGCGCCGCCAAGGCGGGCGTGATCGCGCTCACCAAGTCCCTGGGCAAGGAGCTGGCAGCTTACGACATCGCCGTGAACTGCATCACCCCGGCCGCGGCCAGGACGCGGATCCTCGAGCAGATCAGCCAGGAGCACATCGACTACATGCTCTCCAAGATACCGCGCGGGCGCTTCGTGACCGTGGAGGAGATCGCCGCCATGGTGGCCTGGCTGGTCTCGAGCGAGAACTCGTTCACGACCGGCGCCGTGTTCGATCTCAGCGGCGGCCGCGCCACTTACTGAGGCCGGAGCGGGACGTGCGGGAGCGGGTCGGATGAACGAGGCCTGGGTGGATGCCGCGACGGTGGCGTTCGTGACCTTCTTCGTCACGATCGACCCGGTGGGCCTCGTTCCCATCTTCATCGGCCTTGCCCGCCATCTGCCGCCGGCGCGGCGGCACGGCGCCGCCGCGAAGGGGGTCGCGGTAGGCGCTGCCGTGCTCGCCGTGTTCGCCGTGTTCGGCGACGCGGCGCTCACCCGCCTCGGCATCGGTCTTCCCGCCTTCCGTATCGCGGGCGGAATCCTGCTCCTGCTCCTTGCCCTCGAGATGGTGTTCGAGCGCCGTGGCCAGCGCCGCTCGGTCGCGGCCGAGCATCTGCAGGAAGAGCTCGCCGTCGAGGACATCTCGGTCTTCCCGGTCGGCATCCCACTGATCGCCGGCCCGGCCGCGATCACGGCCGTGGTGCTGCAGATGACACGCCACGCCCACGACCGGGGCGAGCAGATCGCCGTCCTGCTCGCCCTAGCCGCGGTCCTCCTCCTGGCCTACGTGCTCCTGCTGTTCTCGGGCTGGATCGGCCGACTGCTCGGCCCGACCCTGGTCGTGGTGCTCTCGCGCCTTCTGGGCCTGCTCCTCGCCGCCCTTGCCGTCCAATACGTGATCGACGGCCTGCGCGAGGCGTTCCTGTCGTAGGCGTCGCCCCTCGACACGGGCGCGCGCGGCACAACATTAGAAGCATGAGCAGCGAGATCACAAAGCGCGACACGAGCGACATCGCATCGTTCCTCGAGGAGATGCGGCGGCTCCCGGCGGCCTCGAAGGCGGGCACGAGGGGGCGTCTTATCTTCGCTCTGGATGCGACCGCCTCGCGCGAGCCGACCTGGGATCTAGCCTCGCACGTGCAGAACGAGATGTTCCTCGAGGCCGGGCACCTGGGCGGGCTCGAGGTGCAGCTCGTGTTCTACCGCGGCTTCGGCGAATGCAAGGCCAGCGCCTGGGTGCGCGACGGGCAGGAGCTGGTCCGTCTGATGCGCGGCGTGCGCTGTGTCGCCGGCAAGACCCAGATCGGGCGCGTCCTGCGCCACGCCGTGAACGAGACCCGCAAGAAGTCGGTGCAGGCTCTGGTGTTCGTGGGCGACTGCATGGAGGAGGACGTCGATGCGCTGGGCGAGCTCGCGGGCGAGCTCGGCCTTCTGGGTGTCCGCGCCTTCATGTTCCACGAGGGCGACGATCCCTCGGCCGCGCGCGCCTTCCGGCACATCGCCACCCTTACCCGCGGGGCCTACTGCCGGTTCGCGAGCGGCTCGGCGCAGGAGCTGAAGGCGCTCCTCGCCGGGGTCGCGGCCTACGCCGCCGGCGGTACGGCCGCGGTCGCGGTACTCGCCCGGCGTTCGGGCGGGGTCGTCAGGCTCCTGGAGCATCAGCTCCGCTGACGCCATGCTGGCCTATGCCGCCCTCGGCCTCGTGACGCTCGGCCTCGTCTACCTCCTGGGGCGCTGGTTCGCGACCATCCCGGCGCGCGATCTGGCGCTGGCGCTCAAGACATTCGTGGCCGTGTTCACGGCGCTCACCAGCACCGGGCTCGTGCTGACCGGCAGACTCGGCCTCGCCCTCGTCACGCTCGCCGCCACCGTGGTGGCCGTCCGCGCCGTGATGCAGAGCAGGCGCGGCGCCGATCCGCTCGGGCCGGCGCCGGGCAGCGGGAGGATATCGGAGGTCGAGACCGACCTCCTGCGCATGCGGCTCGCTCATGCGAGCGGCGAGGTCGAAGGGGAGGTCCGCGCCGGCCCCTTCGCCGGGCGCGAGCTGGGAAGCCTCGGCCTGCGCGACCTTCTGGCCCTGCTCGACGAGGCGCGCCGCGAGGATCCGCGCTCGGTGCCGCTGCTCGAGGCCTATCTGGATCGCCGTGAGCCGGGCTGGCGCGAGGCCGCCGAGGAAGCGGGCCGGGCCGGGGACGACGCCTCGCCCGCCCCCGCTGCGATGGATGAGCGCACCGCGCTCGAGATCCTGGGCCTCGAGCCGGGTGCGAGCGAGGCCGAGATCAGGGCGGCGCATCGGCGGCTCATGGCCCGGCTGCACCCCGATCACGGCGGCAGCTCCTATCTCGCGAGCCAGATCAACCGCGCGCGCGACTATCTGCTGCGACCGCATCGCTGAGCTAACCGAACGTTCATCGTTGCGTGCTAGGAACAGCCTCGTGGATGGATGGGGCCGAGAGGGTGCGCCAAGGGCGTGGTTGATATTGTACGGCAGCAGCCGCTAGAAGCATACCCGCGCGAAAGATGGTGCCCTGCACCCAAAACGCGGGCGCGACCGCTCCGCACCATCGAGCGCGGTGAGGTCGAGCGAGGTCGAATGTAGATGCGACAGGTTCGCAAGGTCGTCTTTCCGGTGGCAGGGCTCGGGACGCGAATGCTGCCCGCGACCAAGGTGCTGCCCAAGGAGATGCTCCCGGTCGTGGACCGGCCGATCATCCAGTACGCGCTGGAGGAGGCGGCTGCCGCCGGCGCCGAACAGTTCATCTTCGTGACCGGCCGCGGCAAGACCATCATGGAGGATCATTTCGACCGCGCCTACGAGCTGTTCGACACGCTCGCGCGCAAGGCCAAGACGAAGGAGCTCGAAGCCCTCGAGCGCAGCGTGCCCGGGGCCGGCGCGGTGGTCTACACGCGCCAGCAGGAGCCGAAGGGCCTTGGTCATGCGGTCTGGTGCGCGCGCCACATCGTGGGCGACGAGCCGTTCGCGGTCGTGCTCGTCGACGACTTGATCCATGCCGAGAAGCCTTGCCTCGTCCAGATGGTCGAGGCGCAGCGGGAGTCCGGCGGCAACGTGCTGGCCGTGATGGAGGTGCCGACGGAGCACACCTCGCGCTACGGCATCATCGCGCCGGGAGAGACGCGGGGCCGGCTCACCGAGGTCAAGGGCATGGTCGAGAAGCCGCAGCCCGAGGCCGCCCCCTCCAGGCTCGCCGTGATCGGTCGCTACGTGCTGATGCCCGAGATCTTCGAGATCCTCGACGGGCAGAAGCCCGGAGCCGGCGGCGAGATCCAGCTCACCGATGCCATGGCGCAGCTCATCGGCCGGCAGCCCTTCCACGGCTATCGGTTCGAGGGCCGGCGTTTCGACTGCGGAGACAAGCTCGGCTATCTCGAGGCGATCGTGGCCCTCGCCTCGGCCCGTGCCGACCTGCAGCCCGGCTTCGGCGAGATGCTGAAGCGCTACATCTGAACGGCGCCCACGAGAGCGAGGGAACGAATCATGCGTATCGCGATGATCGGCACGGGCTATGTGGGCCTGGTGTCCGGAGCCTGTTTTGCCGAGTTCGGGCTCGAGGTGGTGGGCGTCGACAAGGACGAGAGCAAGATCCGCATGCTCGAGGAGGGCCGGATCCCGATCTACGAGCCCGGCCTCGACGCGCTGGTCGACAAGCACAAGGCCGCAGGCCGGCTCTCCTTCACCACCGATCTCGCCGAGGCGATCGACGGGGCGGACGCCATCTTCATCGGCGTAGGCACGCCATCGCGCCGCGGCGACGGCCATGCCGACCTCACCTACGTCTTTGCCGCCGCCGAGGAGATCGCGGCCAAGCTCAAGCACGACACCCTGGTCGTCACCAAGTCCACGGTCCCGGTCGGTACGGGCAGGAGACTGCAGAAGATCTTCAAGACCCAGCGGCCGGACCTCGAGATCGACGTCGCCTCCAACCCCGAGTTCCTGCGCGAGGGCTCGGCGATCGAGGATTTCCTGCGGCCCGACCGTGTGGTGTGCGGTGTCGAGAGCGATCGGGCGCGCGAGATCCTCGCCCAGTGCTATAGACCCTTGAACCTGATCGAGACCCCGATCCTGTTCACCGCGCTCGAAACCGCCGAGCTGATCAAGTACGCCACCAACGCGTTCCTCGCGACCAAGATCACCTTCATCAACGAGCTCGCGGACTTGTGCGAGCGCGTCGGAGCCGACGTGCAGCAGGTGGCCAAGGGCATGGGGCTCGACGGGCGGATCGGCCGGAAATTCCTCCATGCCGGCCCGGGCTACGGCGGCTCGTGCTTCCCCAAGGACACGCTGGCGCTCCTACGTACCGGCGAGCAGTACAACACGCATCTGCGCATCGTCGAGACGGTCGTAAACGTCAACGAGGGCCGGAAGCGGCGGATGGTCCGGAAGATCACCGACGCCTGCGGCGGCTCGGTGGCGGGCAAGACCATCGCGATCCTGGGTGTCACCTTCAAGCCCAACACCGACGACATGCGCGAGAGTCCGTCTCTGGTGATCGTGCCGGCGCTGCAGGCCGAGGGGGCGGTGATCCGCGCCTACGATCCGGAGGGGATGCGCGAAGCGGCGAAGCTCCTGCCGGACGTGGGCTGGTGCCAGGACAGCTATCATGCGCTCGAGGGTGCGGATGCGGCGGTGATCCTGACCGAGTGGAACGAGTTCCGCGGCCTCGACCTCGATCGCGCCCGCTCCCTGATGCGCCAGCCGCTGATCGTCGACCTCAGGAACATTTTCGATCCCGCTCAGGTCGCCAAGGCCGGCTTCGCCTACACCTCCGTCGGCCGGCCCGTGGCCGCGGGACCGACCTGAGCCTTTCTCCTCGCAACCGACAACGTCCAGGTCCGGAACGAGCATGCCAGGTCAGGCGCACACCTTCCACCCCACGCTGCTGCGCGAATACGACATCCGCGGCATCGTCGGCAGCACGCTTTCCGAGGGCGATGCCCGTGCCATCGGTCACGGCTTCGGCACATTGGTGCGAGCGGCCGGCGGCCGGAAGGTGTGCCTCGGCTATGACGGCCGGCTGAGCTCGCCGGCGCTGGCAGCGGCAGCGAGCGCTGGGCTGCAGGCGGCGGGGCTCGAGGTGCTGCTCTTGGGCCTCGGGCCCACGCCCATGATGTACTTCGCCGTGCACCATCTCGGTGCCGACGGCGGGATGCAGATCACGGGCTCGCACAACCCGCCGGACTACAACGGCTTCAAGATGATGCTGGGCACCAGACCGTTCTATGGCGCCCAGATCCAGGAGATCGGCCGGATCGCGGCCGAGGGTGCTTATGCCGAGGGAGCCGGCACCGCGACCCGGGTCGACGTGTTCGCGACCTATGTCGACCGGCTCCTGGCCGACTACCACGGCACGCGGCCGCTCTCGGTGGTCTGGGACGCCGGCAACGGTGCGGCAGGGCCGGTGATGGAAGCCCTGGCCGCACGGCTGCCCGGCCGGCACAAGTGCCTGTTCGCGCAGGTGGACGGCCGCTTCCCCAACCATCATCCCGACCCGACCGAGCCGCACAATCTCGAGGACCTGATCCGCGAGGTGACCTCCGGCGGCTACGAGCTCGGCATCGGCTTCGACGGTGATGGCGACCGGATCGGCGTGGTCGACGGCAAGGGCCGGATCGTGTTCGGCGACCAGATCCTGCAGGTGCTGGCCGAGGACGTGCTGCAGCGCCATCCCGGTGCTACGATCATCGCCGACGTCAAGAGCAGCCAGGCCTTCTTCGACAGGATCGCGGCGCTCGGCGGCCGACCCTTGATGTGGAAGACCGGCCATTCGCTGATCAAGGCCAAGATGGCCGAGACCGGGGCGCCGCTTTCGGGCGAGATGTCGGGCCACATCTTCTACAAGGACGGATTCTATGGCCACGACGACGCACTCTATGTCGCGATCCGGTTGCTCGACATCCTGGCGCGCGGGCAGCGCACCATGACCGAGATCAAGGATGCGATGCCGGTGGCCTTCAACACGCCCGAAGTCCGCTTCGACTGCCCGGAGGAGCGCAAGTTCGCCGCCATCACCGAGGTGAAGGCGAATCTCGCGGCCGAGGGTGCCGAGGTCGACGACACGGACGGAGTGCGGGTGAGAACACCGGACGGCTGGTGGCTGGCACGCGCGTCGAACACGCAGGCGGTCCTGGTCGTACGCGCCGAGGCCCGCTCGCCCGAGGCGCTGGACCAGCTCAAGGCCGAAGTCCGGCGTCAACTGGGCCGGGTCGGCATCGAGGCACCTGCGAGCTTCTGAGCTCGACTTTGGCCATTCGAGGCTGGCTCGGCCGCAGACCGGCGGGCGGCGCGGGTGAGGCGGCGGAGCGGGTCGGCGGTAGACTGGCGCGTCCCCGCCGAGAGACGCCGCCATGCCCCTGCCAGCCCGCTTCGCCGCCGTCATCCCAACCGTCATCCCGGCGTGCCTGCAGCAGCGAACGTGGCGCCGTGCCGAGCTGCTGCTGATCGGCGCCGTTCTCGCCCCCGGCAAGCGCACCGTGGCCAGCCTGCTGCGGATCACCGGCCTCGGCCGGGAACGGCGGTTCACCAACTATCCGCGCGTCCTCGACCGGGCGGTCCGGGATCCCCGCGCGGCGGCCCGCCTGCTGCTCGGCCTGCTGATCGCCGCCTTTGCCCCGAGCGGCCCGATCGTCCTCGGGATCGAGGACACGATCGAGCGCCGGCGCGGCACGCGCATCGCCGCCAGGGGCATCTGCCGCGACCCGACCCGCTCCTCGACGAGCCACCGCGTCAAGGCCAGCGGCCTGCGCTGGCCGAGCCTGATGCTCCTGGCGCCGATCCCCTGGGCCGGGCGCTTGTGGGCGCTGCCGTTCCTGACCGTGCTCGCCCCCTCGGAACGCTACGGCCGCGAGCGCGGCCGGCGGCACAAAAAGCCGACCGACTGGGCACGGCAGATGGCACGGCAGGCACGCCGCTGGCTGCCCGGACGGGAGAGCGTGCTGCTGGGCGATAGCAGCTTCTCTGCCCTGGAATGCCTGGTGACGCTGGCACGGTATGGCCTGACCGGCATCGCCCGTCTGCGGCTGGACGCGGCACTGTATGAACCGGCGCCGCCGCGCCGGCCAGGAACGGTCGGGCGGCCGCGCACCAAGAGAGCGCGCCTGCCGACCTTGGCCGAGTGCCGCGCCCGTGAGGACACGCGCTGGATGCGGGTCACGGTGCCCGGCTGGTACGGCGACCGGGAGGTCGAGATCCGTTCTGCCACCGCCGTCTGGTGCCACGCCGGCCTGCCGGTCCTGCCCATCCGCTGGGTGCGGCTGCGCGATCCCCTGCACCGCTTCGACCCGCAGGCGCTGCCCTGCACCGATCCTGCCCGCGATCCGCTGCAGATCGTTCGCTGGTTCGTCCAGCGCTGGCAAGTCGAAGTCACGTTCCGCGCGGTGCGCGACCATCCCGGCGTCGAGACCCAGCGGCAATGGTCGGATCGGGCGATCGCCCGCACCACGCCCTGCCTGCTCGCGCTGTTCTCCGTCGTAACCCTACTCGCGGCACGCCTCGATCACCGCACCCGCTCGGCTGTGTGCACCGATGCCTGGTATCGCGGGCTGCGGCCGACTTTCACCGACGTCCTTGCCGCCGTGCGGCGGCAGTTCTGGCGCGAGCAGGGCTTGCTCCTGTCATCGCGACAGGCGGAGGTGAGGAAACTCCCTCCCGCGCTCCGCCACGGCGTCGCCTACCCGCTCTGCCATGCGGCCCGATGGCCAAAGTCGAGCTCAGGGTGCTCGGCTGCTGCCGCCGCCCCCTCGTCGATCACCAGGGCAGCGCCATCAGGTCACGGACCATGGCCTCGCTCGCCCCCGTCCTCATGACCGGCAACCGCTGCAAGCGTCGGATCGCCGGGCGAGTCCTCGGCACGGTACCAAGTCCGCCGCCCAACTGGAAGGTGGCTGCCACGGACGTGGCATCACCATGTCAGGCCGGAACGCGTAAGCCGGTTCGCAACAGGCGCTTACGGTCCGCGGCCGGGCCGACGAGCAGCTCGTAGTCTCCGGGCACCAGCCGCGGCGTGAAGTCCTGGCCGACGAAGGCGAGATCATCGGTCGTGAGCGTGAACCGGACGCTCTTCCGCTCTCCCGGCAACAGGACGGCTTTCGCCACCCCTTTGAGCTCGAGCACGGGCCGCGAGAGACCCGCGGCGGGAGCATGCACGAACAACAGGACCGTCTCCTCGCCCTGGGCCGGACCGTCGTTCGAGACCTCCACCTCGACGGCACATCGCTCGCCCTGGCGCAGCTCGCCGGGGCTGACGTGGAGATTCCGCAGCCCGAACCGCGTGTAGGCCAGGCCGTGCCCGAACGGAAACAGCGGTTCGGTCGGCATATCCAGGTACTTGCTCGAGTACCGGGATGCGGGGTCGGGCGGCCGGCCCGTCGGTAGCTGGGCGTAGAAGATCGGAACCTGGCCTACCTCGACCGGCCACGACACGGGAAGCCGGCCGGTCGGATTCCAGCGGCCGCTCAGGACGTCCGCGACGGCGTTGCCGGCCTCGCTGCCGAGGAACCACGTCGCGACCACGGCATGCGCGCGCTCGAGCAGCCAGGGAACGAGGAGGGGACGGCCCGAGGACAGGAGGACGACCACGGGCCGGTCCAGGTCCAGAACCGCGCGCGCGAGGTCCGCCTGGCAGCCGGGCAGATCCGGGCGGGCGCGGCTGGCTCCCTCTCCGCTCATCCACCATGCCTCGCCGAGGCACAGCACCACGACATCCGCTGCCCTCGCGACATCGAGAGCCGCAGGAATGCCGCTCCGGTCGCCGCTGTCGATCTCGACCCCGCAAGCCTGCGCGATGCCGCTCTCGGGGAAAGCATCGCGCAGGCCCTCGAACAGGGTGACCGCTCCCCCGATCAGTCCGGCGGCCGACCACGGCCCCAACATGTCGCGCCGCGCATTGGCGAGCGGGCCGATGACGGCGAGGCGGCGGGCCGTCCCGCGCAGCGGCAGCAGGCCGTCCCGATTGCTGAGGAGCACGATCGAACGGCGCGCGGCATCTCTCGCCAGGGCGCGGTGCGCCCGTCGCTGCGCCCGGCTCACCGCCGCGCCGCCTTCCCGGTAGGGATCGTCGAACAGGCCGAGCCGCTGCTTCAGCTCGAGCACCCGACGGACCGCGGCGTCGATCTGCGCCATGCTCACCCGCCCCCGCTCGAGCGCCACCGGCAGCCCCGAGGGATAGGCGTCGCTCATCATGTCGATGTCGACGCCCGCATCGAGGGCGAGTGCTGCCGCCTCGGCGAGATCCTGCGCCAGGCCCATGGTGACGAGCTCGGCGATGGCGCCGTAATCGCTGACGATGACGCCCTCGAACCCCCATCCCGCGCGCACCAGGCCGCGCAGCAGATCCGCATCGGCCGACATCGGTCTGCCGGCGAGGGCGACGAAGGCCGGCATGATCGCGGCCACGCCCGCCGCCACCGCCGCCCGGAACGGCGGCAGGTAGACCTCGCGAAAGGCGCGCTCGGACAGGTCGATCGGGGCGTACTCGCGCCCGGCGGTCACGGCGCCGTAGCCCGCGAGATGCTTGGCGGTCGCGGCCAGGCTGTCGGCGGCGGCCGGGTCGGGGCCCTGAAAGCCGCGCACCTTGGCCGCGGCGAAACGGGCGGCGAGCCAGGTGTCCTCGCCGGGACTTTCCACGATCCGCCCCCAGCGCGGGTCGCGCGCCACGTCCAGCATGGGGGCGAAGGTCAGCGTCAGCCCGTCCGCTGCTGCCTCCACGGCCGCGGCCCGCGCCGTCCTCTCCCAGAGCGCCGGGTCGAACGCCGCCGCCTCCGCCAACGGCACCGGGAAGATGGTCCGGTAGCCGTGGAGCACGTCGAGGCCGAAGATCAGCGGTACCCGAAGACGGGTCTCCTCGACGGCGATCCTTTGGATCTCGCGTATCCTCTCCCGTCCATGCAGGTTGAGCATGCTGCCGATCCGCCCCGCGCGGACGGCCGGGACGTAATCGGGAACGCCACCCGGACCGGTCACGGTCAGGCCGGCGGTGAGCATCGTGAGCTGACCGATCTTTTCCTCGAGCGTCATGGCCGCGAGGAGCGCGTCGATCCGGGGTGCCGGAAGGGTCCGCCCCGCAATCCCGGTCGCACCGGCACAGCGCCCGGAATCGGCCTCGCACCGATCCGGCAGCATGCGCCTGGGAAAGCCCGGCAGAGCCGTTCCGGGCATCGCTCCCAGCAGCAGGGCGGCGAGACCACCCGCCCCGAGCACATGCCGGCGGCACACGCCGTCCTGCATGATCCTGTCGACCTCCGTCGAGCTCGTCGGGGTCCATCCTCCCGGACGACCTCATCCTGTAGCATGATCCATCCCGATCGGTCGACCGGGGTCGGACGAGCCGCCATCAGCTTCGTCCGCGCCCACGAGATCATGCTGCAGGTGACGCCGTGCATGGCCCCCGAGACCGCCGCTACGGGTTGGGCCGGCCAGACCCGCCTTCGAGGCGCATTAGGCTGGGTCGCCTTCGAATAGCGGCGGAAGTCGGTGACCGGCCGGATCTGCCGATCGGCGGCGGGATCGTTCCGGACCGACGGGACGGGAGGCGCCGGCCGACCCCGTTCACGGCATCGTCGCGATCGCCAGCACGATCTCGGCGAACAGCACGATCGCGCCAAGGACGATGCCATAGCCGGGAAGCCCGAAGGCCGGGGCATCGCGGGCGAGGGTCGCCCCGCCCGGTGCCCGTCCTCGCGATGGAACGGTTCCAGGATCTCCGGGCAGATGGCCGAGCAGTGGGGCCGACACCCAGGGCTCGCCGGCAAGCTCGTCTTTCGCCATGGTGACAGCCTCGGACGGTTCGGGTTGCTGCTGGAGCGTGGCGGTCACGACCGGCTGCCCCTGACCCGCACGCCCGGCCGATCGTGAAACGATCATCATAGCCCGAAACGACCCTCCGATACCATGCCGTATCGCGAGGCGCCGCGCCCGTCGGTGCCATCCGGCGCCATCGCTCCGTGCAACTCCCGGGCGCGCCCTTCGCTGCACGACCGGCATGGCTCTGGTCACGAAGCATATCATGGTATATTATAGCGTAATTGTCGTGTTCATTATATCGTTTTGCATTGGATCAACGAAGAATACGCCCGCCAAGCTTGCCGACGCGCGACTCACGCCGGCGGCCGGCCATGGCGGCGCAGGTTCACCAGAATACAGAGGGAGGTCACCATGAGCACACCTCGAAACAACGATCTCGCACGCAAGGTGCTGCTGCTCGAGACCCGCTTCCCCTTGGCGCTCGCGCGGGCGCGCACGTTGCAGCGGCTCGGCTGCCGGGTGCTCGGTCCGGCCGGCTCGGCAAGCGAGGCCGTGGATCTGCTCGATCGTGCCAGGCCCGATCTGGCGCTGCTCGATCCCAAGCTGCCCAAGCGGCAGCTCGCCCGGGTGATCGCGGCCCTCGAGAGCTGCGACGTGCCCTCCGCCTTCATCGTCTCCGATGACGACGAGCCGTCGTTCGGCCATCCGGCGCTGCCCGATGCCGCCTTCAGCCCGAACGCCGCTCCGGAGCTGGAGCGGCTCTTGGGTCAGCTCCTGTCCTGACGCCGGCAGGCCGCGCGGCGAGGTATCAGTGCCCGATCCGAGCGGGGCCGGCCTCCCCGGGAACGGGCAGCAGGGGACCTCGTTCCGCCTCGCCCCCTGGTCGCCCGCCCGACGCGAGCGTCGGCTGCCACACGACCAGGGGGCATGGGCCAGCCTCCGTCGCCGCCTCGTCCCGCCG
The DNA here is from genome assembly GCF_037908215.1 of Benzoatithermus flavus. Taxonomy (NCBI): domain Bacteria; kingdom Pseudomonadati; phylum Pseudomonadota; class Alphaproteobacteria; order Geminicoccales; family Geminicoccaceae; genus Benzoatithermus; species Benzoatithermus flavus. The sequence goes on from NZ_JBBLZC010000035.1 coordinate 27,192, forward strand.
CTCAACCCGAAGCGTCAGGTAGGCGGCTCCCTTCGGGGCGAGAGGCATCCTCACCCGCGCCCGCGGCTCGGGCAGCCCGATCGTCACCTCCTCGCCGGCAACCCCGCCCCGCTCGTCGACTGGCTTCGCCCGCAGCACGATCGCGTGCGCCGACCGGCAGTCCCTCGCATCGATCAGAGCGCTCAGGATGACTCCGCCGCGAGCCGGCGGGCCGAAATGGACGAACGTGACCGGTCCCTGCGCCAGATCGGCCTCGAGCCGCAGACTCTCCGGACCGCCGCCCGCGACGCGCACCGTGCCGCCGGCGCCGAGTCCAAGCCAGTAGGGTTCGGCACCCGGAGGTCCGCCCACGTCGGCACGGATCTCCTCGAGCGCTCGCAGCGCACCGGCGAGCGACGGCGCGGCGCGGCGCTCGAACAGCAGCACCCGCACGCCGCCGGCGAGCTCGAAGCTGCCGGGCAGGCGGGCGAAGTCGCGTGCGACACCCCAGCCCTGGACGAACTGGTCGACCACCGTGCGCACGACATCCTGCTCGCCGGGCAGCAGATGGAGCTGCGCCGGCACGGCGACCACCACGATGTCGGCCGTCAGCAGAGCCTGCAGCGGATACCTGCCGGAAGAGTCGATCTCGGGGCTGCGGACCACCTCGAGCCGACGCGGGTCGCCGGCCGGGAGCTGCGCGACGGCGCCGCGGACCAGATCGGGGTTCAGGCGCTTCGAGGAAGCGGCCACGAGCACCTTCCGGCCATGGGCGACGCGCTCGAGCTCGGCGAGCAGCGCGTCCACGGCCGGCCGGTCGCTGCGGGTCTGGGGCGGGTAGGCCCGTGCCAACCAGAGCGCGTTCTCGTCCGCGAGCGGCAGCAGCCCGGACCCGTGCGCCGCGTTCAGGCCGATCAGGCCCGCGAGCAGGGTCGCGAGCGCCGTCCGCCAGCGGCGTGCCCGCAGCAGGATCGTCCAGAACAGCGCCACGAGGCCGAGGGCCACGACGATGGTGCTGCCGAAGGTATACTGCCACTGCCCCTGGCGGGGGCCGGCGAGCCAGATCGCGAGGAACACCCCGCCGAAGATCAGGAGCAGGCGCGCGGGACGACGCCGGGCCACATCCAACGCCGATGCGGCGAGAAGGCCCAGAAGCGCCAGCGCTGCCACGATAGCGCCGTAGCTGCCGGCGAAGAAGACGAGCACATCGGCGACGGGCTCGCGGTAGGAGGCGTAGAAATCCGAATAGTCGGTCGTGAGAGCGCGCCAGGCGAACGCGGGCGCCACGGCGAAGACCGTTGCCGTCGCCACGAGGCCGACGAGTCCGGCGCGCAGCAGCCGTGGCAGCGCCGTCCACGGCCGGAGCCGCATTCCTGTGCGCGTGGCGCCGGCGACGTCGGCGGCGATCGCGACCAGGAGCGCGGTGCCGGGATAGGCGAAGTGCCGGCGGAACAGCACCGCGCCGCCGATCAGAAGGCCGAGCCGGACGATGCTCCGCCAGCGCGCCAGCACGGGATCGCCGAGATGGACGAGAAGCGCTGCCGCCAGCAGCACCCCGCCGCCCGCATCGGGCATGCCGCGCAGCGCGGCCGTCCAGGTCGGCGGCAGCAGGAGGGTGGCGGTCACGGCGGTCCAGAATACCGGGCGCTTCGGCAAGGACGGCTCGAACAGCCTGGTCGCCACCCCGCCCACCACGAGCGCCAGCGGCACGGTGTAGACGGCGGTGATCGCCGCGACATAGACGAGGCGCGAGGTACCGAGCAGCCAGACGAAGGGCAGCAGCGGCACGCAGGGCAGCATGTTGTAGTCGCGCGAGAGCGAGAGCACGAGATCGGCGAGGCCGTGCAGAGGGCTGGCCTGAAAGGCCGTAGCGAGCTCGAAGGTGCGGTCCTGATAGCCGCGCTGATCCCAGAAATAGAGCTGCGTCTCGAGCGAGACGTAATGCCAGACGAACCCGAGCGAAAGAGCATAGGCCACGAGCAGGAGCACGCAGTCCTGCAAGGAGATCCTTCCGACGGCTCTCACCATGGCCTTCTTCGCTTGCCCGATCTTCCGAACCATGAGCCGGCCACGGTCGCATGGGGCGGCCATGGCCGTGCGCAGGTTCAGGTGCCGTCGCAGACACAGACGACAGCCACCGCCAGCGTCAAGGGCAGATCCTGCTCGGGCAGGACCATCGGGCGGACGAGCCGACGAAGCGGCGGTACACTCCTCGGCTGCCCGCCCGCGCTTCATGGCAGGGGATGGAGGACGAACTCGGGCAGGGAGCCGTGCGGATCGCGGAAGTAGACGCTCGTGCCGCATCCGTGCGCGCCGTTGCGCGGCATCGGGCCGAGCTCGACCGCGCCCCCGCAGGCGCCGATCCGGATCAGCGGCGCGCTGGAGCCGGCGAAGGCGAGGCGGCTACACGGATCGTGCTCATGGGCCGTCCTTCACGCGGTACCGCTTTCCGGCTCGCTCCGGCGCCGACGCTCCGCCTCGTCCCAGGCGGACAGAGCCTGGTAGTCCGGGACGAAGCCCAGACCCTTTCTCGCATCGGAAGAGACCGCCCGCTGCGAGGTCACCACGTCGACCAGCGCGGGCGCGTTCGCCAGCGCCCGGCTCAGCGCCGCGGGCAGGTCACGGGCGTCCTCCACCCGCTCGCCGTGAGCGCCGAGCGCTCGCGCCATCGCGGCGTAGTCGGAATGCCGGAGCGTGGTGCCGACGACCCGGCCGCCATAGTTCGCCTCCTGATCGTAGCGCTCGATGTTCCAGGCGGCGTTGTTCGCGACAATGAAGACCGCCTTCGCCCCGTGCCGGACCGCAGTGTCGATCTCCATGGCGTTCAGGCCGAAGGCGCCGTCGCCGTTGACCGAGATCACCTGTCGGCCGGGAAAGGCCAGCGCCGCCGCGATCGCGAACGGCACGCCCACACCGAGGCAGCCGAAGGCGCCGGCATCCATGTAGGTGCGGGACGTCAGCCCGACCCGGGCGAAGCTCAGGATGTCGCCACCGTCGGCGATAGCGATGTAGTCGGGCTCGGCCACTTGAGCGATGGCATCGAAGATCCGGGCGGGATGGATCTTGCCGTCGGCACCGGTGAGCTCGCCACCGGCGGGCGCCGATGCACGCTCGCGGTGCTTGCGGCGCAACCCGTCGGCCCACTCCCGGTCGACGTTCGGCGCGCGGTTGCCGGCAGCCTCGACGATCGCCCGCAGCGCCAGGCGCGGCGAGGCCAGGATCTCGGGCCGGCCGCGCCGGTTGTCGACGAGCTCGCCGGCATTGTCGGCGATGCGCACGAAGCGCGCGTGCGGGAACACGGCGGGCGAGCCGTAGCCGAGCTGGTAGTCGAGCTTGCGGCCGATCAGGAGCACGAGATCGGCCTGGCTCATCGCCGCGGCCCGCACGGCACCGACAACGGACGCGTGCTCGGCCGGCACGAGCCCGCGGCTCTCCTGGGTGTCGAGATAGAGGGCGCCGGTCGCATCGAGCAGCCGCACCAGCTCCTCGCCGGCCCCCCTCGCCCCCCGGCCGGTGACGACGAGCGGACGCCGCGCCGACCACAAGACCTCGACCGCCGCGGCCACGGCCGCAGGATCGGGCGGCAGCGTGCGCGCGGGCTTGGGCTCGAGCCACTCGTCCAGCACCAGCGCCGGCGGGACGCGCTCGCGCAGCACATCGGTCGGGATCTCGAGATAGATCGGGCCGGGCTCGCCGAGATCGCCCAGCGCCCGCGCCACCCCTTCGTCGAGCTCGCGCAGGACCTGCTCGGCGACGCGGAGCGTGCGCGCGAGGCGGGTCACCGGCCGCAGGATGTCGGCGTGGGGGATGTCCTGGAGCGGGCCCATGTTGGCCTGGGGACGCGGCGGGCAGCCGCCTAGGACCAGGACCGGCGCCCTGGCCAGCGAGGCGTTGGCGACCGCCGTCACGGTGTTCGTGACACCGGGGCCGGCCGTGACCATGGCGACGCCGAGGCTGCCGGTCAGCTCGGCGTGGGCGTGCGCCATGTGGACCGCGGCCCCCTCGTGGCGGACGTCGACGATGCGGATGCCGAGGCGCGCCACGTGGTCCCAGATTGGCTGGATGTGGCCGCCCTGCAGGCCGAACACCCGGTCCACCCCGCGCGCTTCGAGGAAGCGCGCTATCCAGGCCGCACAGGTGCCCGTGTCGGCATTGAGGTCGATGGTGCCGCTCGAAGCCTCGTGCACGTGTCAGCCTCCCTGTTCGCTCGTGAGCCGCGCCTTCAAGGCCCGATGCAGGATCTTGCCGGTGGCGGTGCGCGGCATCTCCTCCTCGCGCAGGAACGTGAGGGAGCGCGGGCGCTTGTAGCCGGCGATCCGGTCCTTGCACCAATCGAGGAGCTCGGCCTCGGTCGCGGTCGCATCGTCGCGCAGGACGACGACCGCATGGACGCGCTCGCCCCAGGTCGGATCGGGCAGCCCGATGACGGCGAGATCCCTGACCGCCGGATGGGTGCTCAGGACCGCTTCCACCTCCGACGGGTAGACGTTCTCGCCGCCGGAGATGATCATGTTGCTCTTGCGGTCGACGAGGTGAATGTAGCCGTCCGCATCGCGGCGGGCCATGTCGCCGACCGTGCAGTATTCGCCCCGGAACGCCTCGTTCGTCTTCTCGGGCAGCTTCCAGTAGCCGTCGAAGGTGTAGGGGGTCGAGGAATAGAGCTCGCCGGGCTCGCCGTCCGGCACCTCCTCACCGTTCTCGTCGAGAAGCCTGATCGGCACCGAGCCGATGCATTCGCGCCCGACCGAGCCCAGCTTCGTGAACTGCTCCTCGGGATGCAGCATGGTGACCCAGCCGGCCTCGCTCGAGCCGTAGAGCTCGTAGAGGCCGGAGTTGCGGAACATCTCCATCACGGCGCGCTTCGTGTCCTGGCGCGCCGGGGCCGAGGAGATCATGAGCCTCGTGACCCGGCCGAGGTCGTACCGCTCGCGGACGGCGGCCGGCAGGCCGAGCAGCATGATGTAATGGGTCGGGACGAGCGAGGTGAAGGTCGCCCCCTCCTCGGCGAGTGTCCGCACGCAGTGCTCGGGATCGAAGCTCTTGCGCGAATAGATGGTCGTCAGAGCGCCGCAGTAGCCGAACGCACCGAAGAAGTAGAGCGAGTTCGCGTGGCACATCGGCATGACGAGGAGTGCCGCGTCGTTCCGGTCGATCTTGAGCTCGATCGCGGTGACGAGCGAGAGGAGGGCGCTGCCCTTGTGGCTGCGGATGACACCCTTGGGCCTGCCCGTGGTGCCGGAGGTGTACATGAGCGTCCAGGGATCGGCCGGCGAGACCTGCTGATCGGGCTCGGCGTCGCCGGCGGCCGCGATCAGGTCCTCGTAAGCGCGCCAGCCGGCAGGGCACGGGCGCTCGCCGAAGTGGACGAGGTTTCCGGTCGGGATCGGAAGGGCCGTACCCATCGCCTCGACGAGATCCACGAGCTCGTCCTGGACGACGAGCGCCGAGACCTCGGCGTTCTCCAGGATGTAGCGGGCTTCCGGGGCGGTGAGGCGGAAGTTGATCGGGACCGCGACCAGGCCCGCCTTCGCGGTCGCCGCATAGATCTCCGCCCACTCGAGGCAGTTGTAGGCGAGAACCGCGACGCGATCGCCCTTCGTGAGGCCGAGACCCGAGAGCGCATTGGCGAGCCGGCAGGCGCGCTCGTTCCACTGCCGGAAGGTCATGGTGCGCTCGAGATCGCGGGTACCCGTCCGATCGGGGAAGAGGCGGGCGTGCGCCGCGAGCATCTGCCCCAGGGTCAGGAGATTCTTCATGGCCGGCCTGGCGCGGCCGCCGTCGTCTTCCTCATCGATGCCTCCCCCTTCTCGTATCTAGTGCTCCAGGCTGCTCGTGAGACGCGAGGCGGCCTCCTCGACGTGGCGCGACGCCAGGTTTGCAGCGGCCTCCTCGTCACCGCGCCGCACCGCCTCCAGGATCTCGCGGTGCTGTCGCCAGGTGGCCGGAGGCTGCCTGGCGATGCGCAGCACCTCGCCCATCACCCGTCGCAGGTAGCGCCAGTGGACCTGTGCGGTCGGCCCGAGCACGGGATTGCCGGATGCATCGTAGAGGAACCTGTGGAATTCGACGTCCCTTGCAACCATCTCGCGGACCGAGCCCGCCACCACGGCCGCCTCGCCGGCCGCGAGGATCTCTTCTCCTGCCCGGCCGATCCTGGCCGCCTCGGCGGGCGATGCCGCGCACCGGCCGGCCGCGAGGCGGGCTGCCAGCGCCTCGAGCGCCGCCCGGACCTGGTAGTGATGCCTTACCGTCCGGGGATCCAAGGGTGCCACCATCAGCCCGCGCCGGCCGGCATCCAGGAGCACGCCGTCGTTCTTCAGCAGCAGAAGAGCCTGCTGGACCGGCTGGCGCGAGACGCCGAGCCGTGCGGCGAGCGCTTCCTGCACGAGATGGGTGTTGGCCGGGATCGCGCCCTCGCAGATCTCGTCCAAGATCGCCTCGTAAGCCTGCCCCACGAGGCTCGGCCGGGGCGTGAGAGGGTTCATGCTGGCTCCATCATTTCAGCCTTGCATTCCGTATTCGGAATGCGGTACGGCGTCAAGACCGAGTGCTCGGCAGCAGGGAGGCAGGCAAGGGTGCGGCAACGATCGATATGGCCGATCGCGTCCTTCGCATGGGCAGTGTCGGTGCTCGCGACCGAGGCGGCGGCTGCCGGCTCGATCGAGGTCTCGCAGGCCTGGACGCCGGCCGTGGCCGAGACCGGAATCGACCATCCGCTCTACATGACGATCGCGAACACGGGAGCCGAGGCGGACGCGCTGCTCCGATTCCGCTGTCCGGTGGCGCAGTTCTCGGAGAAGCGCACGACCGATTACGGCGAGGGAAGCCCGCACGCCCGCGAGATCAAGGCGATCCCGATCCCGGCCAACGAAACCGTCGTGCTCGAGCCGGGCGCCTATCACCTGATGTTGCTGCAGACGACGCGGCCGCTGAAGGCGGGGGAGACGTTCTCCTGCACGCTTTCCTTCAGGAACGCTGGCCCGACGCAGGCGGAGATCAGAGTCGTGACCGGAAATCCGCTATCGGCACCATGACACGGGCGCGCCGAGTCTCGTATATGCTCCTCGCTCCAGACAAGAGCATCGCAACAGGGAGGCGATCATCGTGACAAGCTGGTCTCGTTCGACATGCTGCTCGGTGCTGGCTCTCGCCCTGACCTGCGGCCTCGCCGCGGCCTCGGCCCGAGCAGCCGACGCGCCGGTCACCCAGGACCGCCTGCTCAATCCCGACAAGGAAGAGGGCAACTGGCTGCTCCACCATCGCAACTATGCGGCGCATCGCTTCGCCCGGCTCGATCAGATCAACCGCGAGAACGTCAAGAACCTGAAGGTCGCCTGGACCATGGCGCTGGGCGGCGTGGAAGGCGGCGGCATCTGGACCCATGGCGGGCTCGAGGGCACGCCGCTCGCCGAGGACGGCTTCCTCTACGTCACCGATGGCTGGGGCTCGGTCTACAAGATCGACGCGCACGGCGGCCGCGGCAAACTCGTCTGGAAGATGGACCCCAAGACCGACAAGGACTGGGCCGGGGCAGTGGCGTGCTGCGGCGTGGACAATCGCGGCGTGGCGCTCTGGAACGACAAGGTCATCTCGCACACGCTCGACGGACGCCTGATCGCCACGGACAAGAAGACCGGCGACGTGGCCTGGCAGGCACAGCTCGCCGACCCGGACAAGGGCGAGGTGATCACCGGGGCGCCGCTGGTAGTCAAGGACATGGCGATCACCGGCGTCGCCGGCGCCGAGTACGGGATTCGCGGCTGGATCGCGGCCACCGATCTCAAGACCGGCAAAGAGATCTGGCGCACCTACACCATCCCGGCCAAGGGTGAGCCCGGCAGCGAGACCTGGCAGGACGAGCACAACGCGGCCGCGACCGGCGGCGGTTCGACCTGGGTCACCGGCAGCTACGACCCGGCCACGAACACGCTCTACTGGGGTGTGGGCAACCCCGGTCCCGACTGGGATCACGAGTACCGGCCGGGCGACAATCTCTTTACCGACAGCACGCTGGCGCTCGACGCCGACACCGGCAGGATCAAGTGGCACTTCCAGCACACGCCCAACGACCCGTTCGACTACGACAGCGTGTCGGAGAAGGTTCTGGTCGACCTGCCCGACGGGAAGAAACTCGCGATCGAGGCCGACCGCAACGGCTTCGCCTACGCGCTCGACCGCAGCAACGGACAATTCGTGTGGGGCATGCCGTTCGTGAAGCGGGTCTCCTGGACCAAGGGGCTCGATCCCAAGACCGGCAAGCCCATGGAGTACGATCCCAACAAGCCGATCCAGCCCTATCTCGGCAAGCCGGACCGCACCAACACGGTCGCCACGATCTGCCCCGGCAACATGGGCGGCAAGAACTGGCCGCCGACGGCCTACAACCCCGATCTCAAGCTCTGGTACATCCCGGTGATCGAGAGCTGCAACCAGATCACCGTCAAACCAGCGGTTCCGGGCGAGTCCTTCAAGCCCAGGGAGTTCTTCACCGGCGGCGGTCCGAAGCAGCCCGAGCGCATCACCGGCAGCATCACCGCCGTCGACGTCGCGACCGGCAAGATCGCCGGAAAGCTGGAAACACCCTACCCGCTCCTGGGCGGGATGCTGGCGACACCCGATCTCGTCTTCACCGGTCATCCCTCGGGCGAGATCACGGCGCACGACGCCAAGACGCTCGAGAAGCTCTGGGAGTTCAACACGGGCTCCGGCCTCAACGCCCCGCCGATGACCTTCGTGGTCGACGGCAAGCAGTACGTGGCGATTCTGGCCGGCGTGGGTGGTGCCTGGGACAAGTGGTTCATCGATTCCACGCCCGAGCTCAAGAGCATGCAGCCGGGCTCGATGCTGTTCGTCTTCGCTCTCTAGGGCAGGCGGCGAAGGGCGGGCGTCGGGAGGCCGGCGCCCGCCCGGTTGTGGCGAGGAGACGGGAATGGGACGAACGAATGCCTGCCTGGTTCTGGCGCTCGCCCTTGCAGGGCTGCTCGCCGGTGCCGCGGGATGCCCAGTGGGGGCGCAGCCAATGGCGCCGAAGGCCGACGAGGGCCAGAAGGTCTTCAAGGAGGCCTGCGCCGGCTGCCACAAATGGCACGGCGGCGGTGGCGGCGGGTACGGCGGTGCTGCCCTGTCTCTGCGTCAGACCCAGCTCGACCGTGCCCACCTCGTCGAGGTCGTCGGTTGCGGCCGGCCCGGCACCGGGATGCCGTCGCACAAGCGCGACGCTTATGCCGACGGCGCCTGCTACGGGCTCAAGAAGGCCGACCTCGGCCAGGATGCGCCACCGGAAGCCAACCGTTTCCTGCGGCCGAAGGAGATCGAGGCGGTCGTGGATTACGTGATCGCGCACGTGCAGGGCAAAGGTGATCCCACCCTCGCCGACTGCGAGGCCTTCTGGGGTGCCGGCGCCCGGACGTGCGGGGAATATCGGCCTGGTGGTGCAGCCCCAGAGGCCGCGAAGGTCGGAGAGTGAGGATGAGGAAGATGCCGCGTCGAAGCGGGCCGGGCACGCGGCAGGTTCTGATCGCAGCGGTCGCGATCACAGGCGCGCTCGCGGGTCCGGCACGCGCGGGAGACTATCCTGCCGGCAACGATCTGCGCGAGATTCGCGTCGGCATGAGGGTGGCGGATCTGCCGACCGAGGGCTATGCCGGCTTCGCCTGCGCCGCCGACCCGGAACGCAAGCTCCATGGCTGGGCCGAATACGCGACCTGCCCGCGGGACGAACACGGGCTCCATGCCATCGCCTTCGGCTACGACGAGCGCTCCAACGTTCTGGGCCCGCTCGACGACAAATACCAGGGGACGAAGGTGGCCGGGCATCCGGTCCTTCTGACCCTGCTCGTCGGCGACGATGGCCGGGTCGACGGCCTCGAGATGCGAACCGACCCCAAGGCCCGGCTCTACCTGCGCAAGAAGGCGTTCCTGTTCGCCAATCAGGTCAAGGCCCGCTACGGCGAGGAAGGCTGGGTCTGCAGCAGCGCCCCGCCCACGGGCGACGAGGCGCCGGTCGGGGGCACGTTCATCAAGGAGCATTGCGAGAAGCGGGCGGACGGACGCCGCCTCGTGCTCGAGCGCGAGCTGCTCCGGCACTCGGGCGAGGAGCTCAGACAGTTCGTCGGCGAGACCCGGTTCACCATCCTCCGCGAGGGCTGACGGGCGGGAACGTCGGGCAGTTCGGGCTGCCTCGTCGGCGGGCGCTGCCGTGATGTGACGATCCTCACTGCCCGTCGCGCACGGCGAGGGCAAGGTCGGAACAATCACGACCGCGCCGAGACCCCGGCATGTCGCTTCGCCTGATTCCCGATCGAGCCGTCCGCCGCTTGGCCGCCATGGTCCTGCTCGCCTTCTCGTGCGCGGCTCCCCTGCTTTCGGCCGCAGCCGCCGAGGCGCCGTGGCGGCCCGACCCCGGTCAGCGCGTCGATCTCCAGCTCCTCCCGCCTTTCGATCTCGCCCGCCGGAGCGACGTCCTCGTGCTCGATCTCTTCCAGACGCCTGCGGACCGGGTGCACCAGCTCGAGGCGCGTGGTGTCGCCGCCGTCTGCTGGATGTCCGCCGGCTCGTGGGAAGGCTGGCGTCCGGACGCCTACGCCTTCCCGCAGACGGCACTCGGGCGCAATCGCCCCGGTCGGCCGGGCGAACGCTGGCTCGACCCGAGCCATCCCGCCGTTCTGCCTCTGCTCGAGCACCGGCTCGACCTCTGCCGGGAGCGCGGGTTCAAAGGCGTGCTCCTGGCCGGGCTCGACGGCTACGCGCGACCGGGGGCCGGCTTCCCGCTCACCGCCGAGCAGCAGCTCACCTTCGCCAAAAGATTGGCGGATGCGGCGCGCACGCGCGGGCTCGCGGCCGGGATCACGAGCGATCCCGAGCAGGCCGCGACGTTCGCGCCGGCATTCGACTTCCTGGTCGCGGCGGATTGCATCGCCCTGGCAAGCTGCGTGGAAGCCGCCCGGCCTTACCGGGCGGCCGGAAAGCCCGTCTGGCTCGTGGCCTACACCAATATCGCCTCCCGCATGGCCGCGCTTTGCGCCGCGGCCACGCGAGCCGAAATACCCCTCCTCTTCAAGACCAGGACCCTCACCGGCCGGCTGCATCGCCGCTGCCCGGCCTGAAACTTCGACGCGATCTCCCGAAGCTACGGCCGCGTGCAGGAAATTCCCGCTTGCACGACGGTTCTCCACGACTTATCCACAAAACCATGCACATCCCTGTGGTTGAAGCATGAGCAGGCGGGTGCGCCGCCGCCGGATGGCGGCGAAGCCCGAGGACGGCGCTGGCGGCGCTGCGGGTCCGAAGCCGGCGCCGAAAGGACGAGCGCGGCAGGAGAAGCGCCCCTTGCCGATCCGCCCGAACCCGGCCGGAATGGCCGGTCGTTCGTGCGCAGCGAGAACGACCGCCGCGATGGCGATGCAGGACCCGAACGAGGAGGTGGTGGTCCGGCCCTACATGCGCGGCACGCTGGCGCTGCTTGCCGCCATGCCCGCGGATCGCCCGGTCGACGAGGCCAGCCTCGCCCGCGCCGTCGGCGGCCGCACGCCCGGCTGGGCGCGCTTCGTCGAGCAGCTTCTCGATCTCCGGCTCGCCGACGAGGTGAGCCTCGACGGCCGCCCTCTCCTCCTTCTGCCGACGCCCGCCGGCCTCGTGCTCCGCGAGCAGCTCTGCCGGCCGCGCAAGCCGGTCGCGGTCGAGCGGACGCTGCTGGAGCGGATTGGCCTCGAATGGCTGGCCATGCTCGAGGCCCTGGCCGAGTTCGGGCCGCTGCGGCTGAGCGAAGTCCTGGCGGCCTGCCGTCATCTTCCCGGCGACAACCGCGAGGTGCCGCTCGCGCGCAGCCGCTTCACGGGCCTGACCCGACGCCGGCGCCTGATCGAGATCGTGCCCGGCGACGAGCTGCTCGAGCCGGCCATGCGGCGCTACCGCGTCACCGACGCGGCCTGGCGCATCGTGGCGGCCCGCCGCCGGCTGCATGCCACGGCCTACGATCTGGAGCCGTTCGCACGCTGCCTCGCCGCTATGCGCGCGCCAGCCGATCGCCCTGCCCCGGCCGGCGCCGCTGCCGTCCTGCGTCGGCGTCAGCGGCGCCGGCCGCCCGTGCCGGGGCAGCTCAGCCTGTTCTGACCGGCGACCGACCGGAAATGGCCGTTGTCAGCGAACCGATGATGGAGTAGCGGATCGGCCCCGCTGCTCGACCACGAGAAGGGAGGCTCCGCCGTAGCCAAGCGCCGCCCACGCCGGCAATATGCCGCGCTTCCACTCGCCGTCGGTCCCGACGGGGAGCGTCTGGTCATGCTGGTCACCTCGCGCGAGACACGTCGCTGGGTCATCCCGAAAGGCTGGGCCGAGAAGGGCGTGGAGCCGCACGTGCTCGCGGCGAAGGAAGCCTTCGAGGAAGCGGGCCTCGTGGGCGAGATCGGCCGGAAGCCGATCGGCAGCTATCGTTATCTCAAGCAGTTTCGCGGCAAGAAGGCGACGAAGTCCGTGCCGTGCGAGGTCGTCGTGTTCCCGCTCGCGGTCTCGCGCCAGCTCGAGGACTGGCCGGAGCGTGGCCAGCGCGAGACGCGCTGGTTCACGCCTGCCGAGGCGGCGATGCTGGTCGAGGAGGGAGGTCTCGTGACGCTCCTGCTCGGTCTCGCGGCGCCCGAAACCTGAGGCCGTTCCGGTCTGCTGCCATCCGTCGCGCCCGACTCCGGGCCGATGTGACAAGAGGGCCGCGAGCCGCCGGGACGAGCGATGCTACAGGCGGGGTGCCGGCGCGGTCGCCGCCATCCGCTCGGAACGGCCAGACCGGCATCGCGGACAGGAGATGCCCCTTGCCGAACGACAGCACCATCGGGATCGATCACGACGACAAGCTCGATCTGCTGACCGCCATTCTGGCCAGCGGGATGCTCAACCCGGGCAGCGACGCCGAGGAGGCGGCCGAGACCTTCAAGCTGGTGCGCGAGCGGCTCGAGACGATGCTCGGCCGTCGATCCGAGCCGGAATCCTCCCCCGAGGCCTGACGGCAGCGGGCTCGCCAAAGCGCCCGATCGGGCTTAAGAGACGGGCTGGAGACGGCCGGGGCTCTCGGTCCTCGGCTCCGACGAACCGGTGGCGAGCCCGTGCCCATGCCAGACCTTCAGACCGTCGATCTCGCGTTCGACCGCTCGCACCTGACGCTTCGCCTGCCTCCGGGCGTCACGGCCACCGTGATCAGGAAGCGGCCGTTCCCGAAGCTGCCGGAACCGGTCGCGGCCATCCACGAGGCTCTGGCCTGCCCGGTGGCGGCCCTGCCCTTCGCCGAGCTGGCCAAGGGGCGCCGCAGCGCCTGCATCCTGATCTGCGACATCACGCGGCCCGTGCCGAACCGGCTGTTCCTGCGGCCGATGATCGAGCTGCTGCTCGCGGGCGGCGTGCCGCGCGAGCGGATCACCGTGCTGGTCGCCACCGGCCTGCACCGGCCGAACGAGGGCACCGAGCTCGAGGAACTCGTGGGCGATCCCTGGGTGCTCGCGAACGTCAGGGTCGAGAACCACTTCGCCCGCAACGCGGCCGACCACGTCGATCTCGGTCGCACCCACACGCGCGGCGTGCCGGTCAAGCTCGACCGGCGCTTCGTCGAGGCCGACCTCAAGATCGCGACCGGCCTGGTCGAGCCGCACTTCATGGCCGGTTGGTCGGGCGGACGCAAGGTGGTGGCACCCGGCATCGCCCACGAGGACACGATCCGTACCTTCCACAGCGCCCGTTTCATGGAGGACCCGCTGGCGGTCCAGTGCAATCTCGAGCGCAACCCGCTCCACGAGGAGCAGCTCGAGATCGTCCGGATGCTGGGCGAGGTCTATGCCCTCAACACCGTCCTCGACGAGGACCGGGATCTCGTCCACGTCACCTTCGGCGAGATCGTCGAGAGCCACCTCGCCGCCGTCGCCTTCGTGCGCGACGGCACGGCGATCCCGGTGCCGCGCCGCTTCAAGACCGTCGTGACCTCGGCCGCGGGCTATCCTCTGGACCGCACCTACTATCAGACGATCAAGGGGATGGTCACACCCATGGACGTCCTCGAGCCCGGCGGCACGCTCATCGTCGCCTCGGCCTGCTCGGAGGGCATGGGCTCGCCCGAGTTCCGCGACGCGCAGGCCCGGCTCGTGGCGCTGGGGCCGGATGCTTTCTTGCGCACGCTCACCGAGAAGACGCTGGCCGACGTCGACGAGTGGCAGACCGAGATGCAGCTCAAGCCGATGCGGCTCGGAAAGATCCAGCTCTACACTACCGGCCTTCTGCCCGAGGAGCGGCGGCTCACCGGGGTCGAGATCGTGGAATCGCTGGACGAGGCCGTGGCGCGCAGCATCGCCCGCTCGGGCGATCCGGCCGTGGCCGTGATCCCCGAGGGGCCCTACGTGGTGCCCTTTTATGCCGCGGGTGGTCATGGCTGAGCCGGTGCCGCGCCATATCCATCTCGACGCCGTGGGCGGCATCGCCGGCGACATGTTCGTGGCGGCGATGCTGGACGCGCTGCCCGAGCTGACAGCGCCGGTCATGGCGGAGCTCGACCGCATCCTGCCCGTGGCCCTGCCTCGCCCGCGGCTGGAGACGGGAACGAGCGGCGGCATCAGGGTCCGCCGCCTGCGCTGGGAGAAGGACCAGGGTGCCGCCGTGCCGACCGGCGCCTGGCCCGATCTCGCCCGGCTGATCGGTGCCGTCGGCCTGGCACCGGCGACCGTGCGCCACGCACTGGCGATCCTCGAGGTGATCGCCGCGGCAGAGGCCGAGGTCCACGGTGTCCCGCTCGAGGAGGTTCATTTCCACGAGCTCGCCGACTGGGACTCCGTGCTGGACGTGGTGGCGGCCGGCAGCATCGTCGGCCGGCTCGAGGGTGCCGTCTGGAGCGTCTCGGACCTGCCGCTCGGCTCGGGCACGGTGGCGACACGGCACGGCCGCCTGCCGGTACCCGCCCCGGCCACGCTCGCGATTCTCGAAGGCTTCGCCTGGCGCGACGACGGCATCGGCGGCGAGCGCGTGACGCCGACGGGTGCCGCGATCCTGCGCCATCTCGTGCCGGGCGGCAGCCCGATGCGGCGCCCGACGGGCCGGCTCGTCGCGACGGGTTTAGGGGCCGGCACGCGCGAGCTGCCGGGCCTGCCGAACCTGCTGCGCGCCCTGGTGCTGGCGCCGGCCGGCGCCGGCAGCGACGTGGTCGCCGTGCTCGAGTTCGAGGTCGACGACATGACCGGCGAGGAGATCGGGATGGCGCTCGATGGCTTACGCGCCGTCGGGGGCGTGCTCGACGCCTCGGTGGGGTCGCGGTTCGGCAAGAAGGGCAGACCGCTCCACGGCTTTCGCGTGCTGGTGCGGCCCGAGGCGGTGGATGCGGCGCTGGCCGCGTGCTTCGCCGAGACGACCACGCTGGGCGTGCGGCGCCGGCTCGAGGTGCGCGCCGTCCTTGCGCGCCGCACGGCGGACGTGGCGCTGGAGGATGCCACCTTGCGGGTGAAGCTGGCCGACCGGCCGGACGGCAGCACGACCGCCAAGGCCGAGAGCGACGATGCCGGCGGCCTGCCCGGTCTCGCCGCCCGCCGCCGGCGCCGGGCCGAAGCCGAACGGCGAGCGCTCGGGATGGAGGAATCATGAGCGCCTCTGCCCTGGATCGGCTCGTGGCGGTGCTGGACCGGCACGGATCCCTGGCCCTTGCGGTGAGCGGCGGTCAGGACAGCATGACGCTCGCGCACGTGGCGCACCGCTTCGCGGCCACGAAGCCCACCCTGTTCCACGCGGTCTCGCCGGCGGTGCCGGCAAGCGCCAGGGAGCGCCTCGAACGCCATGCGGCAGCGCACGCCTGGAACCTCGTCCTGCTCGATGCGGGCGAGCTCGGGGATCCGCGCTACGTCGCCAATCCCCTGAACCGCTGCTACTTCTGCAAGTCCAATCTCTACGAGCGCATCCGCGCCGCCACCGACGCCGTGATCGCATCCGGCACCAACACGGACGATCTCGGCGACTTCCGCCCCGGCCTTGAGGCCGCGGCCGAGCGCGGCGTCGTCCATCCTTACGTCGAGGCCGGGATCGGCAAGGCCGGGATCACCGGGCTCGCCCGTGCGCTGGGTCTGGACGACCTCGCCGCTCTTCCGGCCCAGCCTTGTCTTGCGAGCCGTATCGAGACCGGGCTCGCGGTGACGGAAGAGGATCTTCGCTTCATCGGCGCGATCGAGGCCGAGCTCGCCGGGCTGCTCGGCCCTTCTGCGGTTCTGCGCTGCCGGGTGACGCACGACGGGGCGGTGATCGAGCTCGGCTCCTCCCTTCTCGACCGCTCGCCCGAGGTCGCGGCCAGGGCGGCGGCGGCCTGTGCCGTGGCGGGCCGCAGATTCCTGGGGGTGCGCCCCTACCGGCGCGGATCGGCTTTCCTGCGGGGCTGAGACCGTGGCGGCAGGCTTCACGTTCGACTGGAAGCGCGAGGCACGCACCGGGGTCAGCGAAGCGGTCTTGTGCACGGGCAAGACCCCGGCCCAAATCGACGCCATCCTGGCCGAGGCCGCTGCCGCCCGGCGGCGGCTCCTGCTCACACGGCTCGATCGGGCTCTCTTCGAGAGCCTCGATCCGGCAGCGTGCGCAGCGCTCGACTACGATCCGCTCTCGCGCACGGCGATCCTGGGCGATGCTCCGCCCGAGCGCCTGAAGGCGGCGGTCGGCATCGTCTGCGCCGGCACCTCCGATCTGCCCGTGGCCGAGGAGGCGAGGCGCACGCTCGCGTTCCACGGAGTCGAGACGCCGGACGCCATCGCCGACGTCGGAGTCGCCGGCCTGTGGCGGCTCATGGAGCGCCTGCCCGAGCTGCGGGCGTGCCGGGTCGTGATCGCGGTGGCGGGACTCGAAGGTGCCCTGTTCAGCGTGCTGGCC
Organism: Benzoatithermus flavus; assembly: GCF_037908215.1. NCBI lineage: Bacteria > Pseudomonadati > Pseudomonadota > Alphaproteobacteria > Geminicoccales > Geminicoccaceae > Benzoatithermus > Benzoatithermus flavus. The sequence continues at coordinate 44,037 of NZ_JBBLZC010000035.1, forward strand.
GGGCTGATCGAAGGCCTCGTCATCGCGGTGCCGCGTTCGGTCGGCTACGGCGTCGCGGCCGGCGGGCACGCCGCACTGAACGCGGCCCTCGCCTCCTGCGCGCCCGGTGTGGTGGTCGTCAACATCGACAACGGCTTCGGCGCCGCCTGTGCCGCGCTCAAGATCGTGCGAGGCATGGACGGTCGCTGAGGCGACGATGCGAGCGGGAAGGGTTGCTCCGAGCCATGGGTCCACAGGTCGATCCGGTCACACCCGACAGCAAGATTCCGCCGCGCACCGACGTGGTGATCGTCGGCGGCGGCATCATCGGGACGAGCACGGCGCTCTGCCTCGCCGAGCGGGGCGTGGCCGTGGTCCTGTGTGAGAAGGGCCACATCGCCGGCGAGCAGTCGAGCCGCAACTGGGGCTGGTGCCGGAAGGCGCGACGCGATCCGCGCGAGATCCCGCTCATCATCGAGAGCATGCGGCTCTGGCAGGGAATGAACGAAAGGGTCGAGGCCGAGACCGGATTTCGCCAGGCCGGCATCCTGTTCGCCGCCGAGAGCGAAGCGGACCTGGCACGCTACGAGGCCTGGCTCGAGCAGGCCCGCCTCTACCAACTCGACACGAGGCTGATCTCGGGCGCCGAGCTCGAGCAGATCATGCCCGGCACGTCTAAGCGCTGGAAGGCCGCCCTCTGGTCGCCCACCGACGGCCGCGCCGAGCCACAGAAGGCGGCACCCGCCATCGCGCGCGCGGCCCGGCGCAAGGGTGCGGTGGTGCTCACCGACTGCGCGGTGCGCGGCCTCGAGACGCAAGCCGGGCGCGTGGCCGCCGCCGTGACCGAGCGCGGCCGGATCGCCTGCAGCACGGTGGTGCTCGCCGGCGGCGCCTGGTCGCGCCGCTTCTGCCGCGACCTGGGCCTGCGCCTGCCGCAGCTCAAGGTGCGGGCGAGCGTGGTGCGCACGGCCCCGCTCGGGGGTGCCCCCGAGACGGCGCTCTGGACCAGCGCTGCCGCCTTCCGAAAGCGGCTCGACGGCGGCTACACGATCGCGAACGGCCATGCCAACGTGGCGCCGATCGTGCCCGACAGCTTCCGCTTCTTCCGGGACTTCCTGCCGGCGATCCGGATGGACTGGTCGTCGTTTCATCTCCGCCTCGACGGGCGCTTCCTCCAGGAGTGGCGCGAGGCGAAGCCCGTGCCGCTCGACCGGCCCTCGCCCTACGAGCGGGTGCGCGTGCTCGACCCCCTGCCGGACAGTCGCTTCACCCGCGAGGCGCTGGGCGGGCTCGCCCGGCTGTTCCCGGCCTTCGCGGAGGCCAGGGTGGTGCAGGAATGGGCTGGGCTGATCGACGTCACGCCCGACATCGTGCCGGTGATCTCGCCGGTCGAGACGCTGCCGGGCTTTCTGATCGCAACCGGCTTCTCCGGCCACGGCTTCGGCATCGGTCCAGGCGCGGGGCGGCTCGTGGCCGATCTGGTCACGGGCGACACGCCCGTCGTCGACCCGACGCCGTTCCGGTTCAGCCGTTTCACCGACGGCTCCCGCCCGCAGCCGACGAGCGGGATCTAGAGCCGCCAGCAGGCGGATCGGGAGCGCTTCCGTCGGGCACGTGTCGATGGTGCCCGACACCATCGACACGCCGTTGCTTCCGATACGCCCGAAGCAAGCTCTAAAGGCGCTGATAGATGTTGGCGCGCAGCATCCTGAGCGGCAGCGTGCAGCCCAAGATGTGGTCGGCATGGCCGAGGCACAAGATCCCGCCGGGCCGCAGATGCTGGCAGAGACGGCGCAGGATCTGCTCGCGCGTGCCCTGGCCGAAGTAAATCAGCACGTTCCGGCACAAGATCAGGTCCTGTGGCCCACCGAGCTGCCAGATGCGATCGGTCAGGTTGAGCTGCGCCAGACGCACGCGGCGGCGCAGCTCGGGTCTCACGCGATAAAGGCCGCTGCCGTCGCGTTCCCGCAGGAGATGGCGCTCCTTCAGCCGCTCGGGCAGAGGCGCCACCTCCTTCTCGCGATAGATCGCGCGTGCCGCCTTCTGCAGCATGGCGGTCGAGATGTCGGTGGCGAGGATCGTGAAGCCGCGCTCGCTCACCGCCGGCAGAGCCTCGGCCAGCACCATGGCGAGCGTATAGGGCTCCTCGCCGGAGGAGCAGGCAGCGCTCCACGCCCGCAGCGGCCGGTCGGCGATCTCGGGCAGAAGCGCTGCGAGGCCGCCTGCTTGCAGGAACTCGAAGTGCGCCGGTTCGCGCCAGAACGCGGTGTGGTTGGTGGTGACCGCATCGATCAGAGCCTGGAGCTCGCCCGCACGGCGCTGCGGATCGGCGAGCAGCTCGACATAGGCGGCGAAGCTCTCGAGCCCGTTGGCCTGCAGCCGCCGCCGCAGCCGGCTCTCCAGCATGGTGCACTTGGCCGGCGTGAGCACGATGCCGCAGACCGTGGTGATCAGGCCGGCGATCCGCTCGAACTGCTCGAACGTGAGATTCGCCTGGCTCCAAGCTGGAACGGCGCTCGGCGTGGTGATCATGGCTCGACCGATGCGACGGTCCCAAAGCACGGGATCTGCGGCGCTCGGCGCGCCGGCCGGTCGTGTCCGCATCGTCAGGCACTGATCCGCTCGAAGCGGTAGTCCTCGCTCTCCGCGCCGC
>NZ_JBBLZC010000113.1:0-579 GCF_037908215.1 Benzoatithermus flavus
TTCTCATTGTCGGTTGGAACATATTGTTCGGCGGCGAGCCGAGCCATAAAGCGGCGGATGCTGAGGCGAAGCCGGCTGCGGGGGCGGATGGGGCGAAGCGGGTCGAAATCGAAACGGGAGAACCGACCGCGCCGTCTGAAACGGAGGAAGTTGCTTCCGGGGACGAGTCCGAACCGGCTGAAGAGGAAGCCGAACAAGACGTGACGGCAACGCCGGGGCCGCCGGGGTCGAATATTGAAAAAGAAATCGTCAACCCGGCATGGCAGCCGGTCGGCACGACGCAATCAGAGCCGCATGAAACGGTGTTTAAAAAAGATTCGGTGGACTGGAAGGAAATGCTCGATGCGGTCAGCTATGCGACCGGCATCGCGCCGGACGATATGATCGTTTGGTTCATCGGCAACAATGGGCCGAACAAAGCGGTGGCGACGATTTCAACGAGAGACCAGACCGCCCATTACCGAGTGTATATTGAATGGGTGACGAATGAAGGATGGAAGCCGACGAAAGTGCAAAAGCTGCGGGAAAAACCGTAGCGATTTTTGAAGGGGAACAGGTGCCCGCTTAGAAGGGGCGCCT
>NZ_JBBLZC010000114.1:0-578 GCF_037908215.1 Benzoatithermus flavus
ATTTATGGCTGAACATCGCCGGCGTTGCCGTCTTTGCCTTCTGGACGGAGCCGTTCGCCCGTTTTGCCGCCATGCTCAGCCCGGCGCCGGATGTGCAGCTCGCCCATGTGAGCGTCTTGTTTAACACCATTTGTTCAGCCGCCGCGTTGCCGTTTGTCGGCATCATCGAAACGGCCATCTTGCGTTTGCATGGCCAAAAGCGGGCTTAATAATCGGCGCGCCCAGTTTGGCCGCTGACGATGGCAACCCCGGAGCTCGTCCCGATGCGCGTCGCCCCAGCCTCGATCATCGCCTCAGCTGTTTTCCGGTCGCGAACGCCTCCTGAAGCTTTGACGCCCACATTGTCGCCGACCGTTTTTCGCATCAGCGCGACGTCTTCAACCGTCGCGCCGCCGCCTGAGAACCCAGTCGATGTTTTCACATAGTCAGCGCCCGCTTTCACCGCCAATTGGCAAGCGCGCACTTTTTCATCATCCGTCAAAAGCGCCGTTTCAATAATTACTTTCACGAGTGCTTTTCCGGCTGCCGCTTCGACGACGGCGCGAATATCGCGCTCCACCCAGTCGTCGGCTCCGCTT
>NZ_JBBLZC010000115.1:0-578 GCF_037908215.1 Benzoatithermus flavus
TCGCGCTATGGAATATCGGTTCGTTTTTATTTTTGCTTGTCAACTTTTTCTTGTTTGGTAGTTTGTCAAAATTTCATTTCTGGTATTCGTAATCGAGGTGGAACGAGATGCGGAACATTGTCGTTGGCTCGCGGCGCAGCAAGCTTGCCTTGACCCAGACGAAGTGGGTGATCAACGAATTGAAACAGCTTGGGGCGCCGTTTACGTTTGAAGTGAAAGAAATCGTCACGAAAGGAGATCGGGTGCTTGATGTTACGCTCTCGAAAGTCGGGGGCAAAGGGTTGTTTGTGAAAGAGATTGAGCATGAATTGCTCGCCGGCGGCATCGATATGGCGGTTCATAGCATGAAAGATATGCCGGCTGTGCTGCCCGAAGGTTTAGTGATCGGTGCGGTTCCACGCCGCGAAGATGCACGCGATGTGCTTGTCAGCAAAGGAAACCGGATGCTCTCCGACTTGCCGCCTGGGTCGGTCATTGGCACGAGCAGCTTGCGCCGTTCGGCGCAGTTGCTTGCCTATCGCCCGGATTTGACGATCAAATGGATTCGCGGCAATATTGACACAAGGTTGGCGAAGCTC
>NZ_JBBLZC010000036.1:0-44713 GCF_037908215.1 Benzoatithermus flavus
CGGCGCCGCTGCGCCGGAAGGCGCCGGCAGCGGCCTTTGGCAGCCGCTCGGCCCGTGGCCGTCCGTCCTCGGTCCGCTCTCCGGTGAAGCCGCGCAACCCCACCCTGGCCGGTCGGCCCGATGACCCCTCGCCCTACACCCGCATGGGCGCCGAATGGCCACCACGACCACGGACGCTACCTCGACCCAGAACCCACTGGTGTGGGTAGCCGAGGTCAATGGCCCGATGATCGACCTGCGGGCCATGCCCCGCGAGGCCCAGGAGATCGCCTTCGCGAAGGGGGATGATCCCCTACGCCCCTGCCGACCGGGAGTAAGCATCACGAAGCGGATCGGCACCCGGTCGGCATGCACCCGGCGGCACTGGCGGCCGCGTCACCTTCGGGAGATCGGCGATGCGCTTTGCGGTTCTCCGTGGTGACAATAGCCGGCGCCACGAGGCGGACTTCGGCGATGACCCCGTCACGCTCGATGTCGCGACCAGCGAGGCCACGGTGCAGATCACCCTCGAGGCAGCGGACGATCCAGGTCCGTCGGGCCGACGCCGCTTCGTGACGCTGGCGCTGCCACGGGAGGCGCCGATCACCGTCCTCGGGGCCGCACCCCGCGAGCCGCTCGATCACTGCCGTCCGACCGCGTTCGGTGCGCACGGAAGCGCACGACGACCAATGAGCAAGACGTTCCGGCGGTGTAGCGCACGACGATCGGGTCATCGCAGGGCGAGCGGCCTTTCGGTACCAGGGCAGGGCGGCGGCCCAGCCGGAGGCGGAACGGCTCGAGATCCGGTTCCTCGATGGGGTCAGGACAGGTCGGACCGGGCGGGTGTGCCGGCGCCGGCACCAGCAAGGTGCACGCCCGTGCGGCCGCCGCGACTTCCGCCACGATGCGGTCTGGCCGTGCGGCGCGGTCCGCCCGGCGTGCGACGCCGGGGTGGTGTCGATCCTGCCGTGCAGTGACACCACGGCGATGCCGCGGCTTGTTCAGCGACAATCGTCCTGGCCGGGCGTATGGCCTCATCCAGCGATGTTGCCGAGGCAAGCCTGACGCTCTTGCGAGCCGCGTAGGGGGCGGTCACCGCCCTCGGCGCCGCGGCGGGTATGCCGCGGGCGGTAGCGCCTTGCAGGATCGGCCGGGTTGCCGCATCGGCCCGCCGGGCCTTCGCCTCCTGCGCGGTCCGCTTCCGCTCGCTCGGAAACCGCCCCGGGCAGCGCTCCTGCAGCCGCACCGGGATCTCGGTCGCGGGCGGCGAGGGGGCGTTCCGAAGCCGGCCCCGGACCTCCGCGCGCGCCGCATCGAACGGCCGCCGGCCGGACGCCCGGGGTCGGTGCCACCGCACCGGGCGGCGGTGCAGATTCCCGGAACAGACTCCGGGCATGGCTGGCCGCCGGCGAACACCTTGCCATGAACCGGTTCCAAGTAGCCTGCGATTTGCTCTAGGAAGGAGATCGGAGCCGCCGTGTTACCGGTCGTTCTGCTGCCGTGTGTGAGGGAGGCCGTTCATGTCGTACCGGACCATCCTGGTCGAGCTGTCGAGCGAGCGCGTCGCGGAGACCAACCTACGGGTCGCCCGCCGCCTTGCCGCCCGCTTCGATGCCAGCTTCGTCGCCCTGCATGTCGTCCCGCCCCCTTACGTGCCGAGCACCTGGGACGGCGGCGCTTCGGTCTATATCCGCCCGGAGCTGCTGGAGGCGCAGCGTGCCGCCGCCGAGGCCGCCCGTCGCCGTGCCGAGGCGGCCTTTCGTGCGCTCTGCGCCGACGACCCCCGCGCCGTCTGGCGCGAGGCCGAGGGCGATCCAGCGACGGTCCTCGCCGAAGCCGCCCGCACCGCGGATCTCCTTCTCGTCGCCCGACCCGGGCCGAGCGCCCTCGACGATCCCGACCTGCCCGAGCGCCTCGTCATGACCACGGGCGTGCCGGTCCTGATTCTGCCGCAGGGTGCTCCCGAGGACCTGGGCCGCATCATCCTCGTCGGTTGGAGCGGCTCGCGCGAGGCGACACGCGCGGCCCACGAGGCGCTGCCGTTCCTCACCACCGCCGGGCGCGTGATCCTGTGTGCCGTCGGCGAAGGCGGCGTCGCCACGCTCGAGCCGGCGGCCGAGATGCTCCGCCGCCACGGCGTCCCGGTCGAACCTCTGGCCGTGACCGAGCCCGACGACGACGCCGGCGCGGTCCTGCTCGCCCAGGCTGCCGCCCACGATGCGGATCTCCTGGTGATGGGCGCCTACGGCCACGCGCGGCTCCGCGAGCTCGTCTTCGGTGGCGCCACCCGTCGAGTCCTGAGCGAAGCCACCCTGCCGGTTCTGTTCAGCGGCTGAGGCCGTAGCGGGGGAGGGGCATCGGCTTGCTCCCGTGATCTCCTCCGACCGCTTTCGGAGGAGATCGCGTGCGCGTCAGCAGGCGGTGATGCCGGCTCGGGACGGCTACGGCAGGCAGAGGCGGGCCCGCAAGGGCGAGGGTCAGCGAGCCCGCCTCCCGATGCTCGCGCGCGAGGTCGATCCGGCGCCGGACCTGGACGGCCTGCTCGCGCTCCGAGACGCCTTGCGCGAACCCGAAGCATCCGACCGACCCCCGGGAGGTTCGCGCAAGACGAAGCCGCTGGTTTCTCAAGTACTTGACGGCAGAACGCTCTTTCCCGTCGTCCGGCCTCGAGCCATCGCATGCAGGTTCGCGCACCAGAGCCGATTTCCTGCTGCCCACCAATGTGTTACGGTCACGGCGTCGCTCCCCGCGCGGGAGCGTGGATTGAAACTTTTCAGCCGATGGCCTCACGGAGCCGTGCGGGCGTGTCGCTCCCCGCGCGGGAGCGTGGATTGAAACCACGCGCTCGGCTGAGCGTGCGCAACGGGGATCGTCGCTCCCCGCGCGGGAGCGTGGATTGAAACTTTCCGACAGGTCGGCGGCATGCGCGCATGCCCATGTCGCTCCCCGCGCGGGAGCGTGGATTGAAACTCTGGTTTATTGGTCATTGTGCAGCGGATCTTACGTCGCTCCCCGCGCGGGAGCGTGGATTGAAACACCGCGACCAACCACACCGTGGCCGCCTCGACCACGTCGCTCCCCGCGCGGGAGCGTGGATTGAAACAGGTCCGCACGGTCACAGGGATCGGGTAGCGATTCGTCGCTCCCCGCGCGGGAGCGTGGATTGAAACACCACGGGCTTTGGCAAGTACATGAACCCCGGCATCGTCGCTCCCCGCGCGGGAGCGTGGATTGAAACGAGCTGATCGGCACCTCCTGCCCCGCGAATGTCGTCGCTCCCCGCGCGGGAGCGTGGATTGAAACTACACCATGGCCGGCTTCGACGCCTCGGGCCGCAAGTCGCTCCCCGCGCGGGAGCGTGGATTGAAACTGGTCGACCTTGGCGAGCCCAGCCCTGAGACTGTCGTCGCTCCCCGCGCGGGAGCGTGGATTGAAACGAGGTAGCGAAGGTAGTCATCGAGGATGGTACCGGTCGCTCCCCGCGCGGGAGCGTGGATTGAAACTTCGCCACGCTTGAAATCAAGGGTGACCAGAGCGTCGCTCCCCGCGCGGGAGCGTGGATTGAAACGTGCCGCGATGGCCCCGAGCGTGGTGACGGCATCGGTCGCTCCCCGCGCGGGAGCGTGGATTGAAACATGTGCACCGTCGCGGCGGGGCACGGGGGCGACAGTCGCTCCCCGCGCGGGAGCGTGGATTGAAACGACGACCTCGACGAGGCCATCGCGGCCGGTCGGCGCGTCGCTCCCCGCGCGGGAGCGTGGATTGAAACGCCGCGACGGCCTACCTCTGCCCCGCCGGCAAGGTCGCTCCCCGCGCGGGAGCGTGGATTGAAACTCGACAGTGTCGATCCATCGCCCGACTCCCTGGGTCGCTCCCCGCGCGGGAGCGTGGATTGAAACTGCTGCGAGCGCGGCGAGAGCATCGTAGGAGTCGCGTCGCTCCCCGCGCGGGAGCGTGGATTGAAACCTTGCCGACCAGGCCAGCCAGGATGCCGCCGAATACGTCGCTCCCCGCGCGGGAGCGTGGATTGAAACCTCGGATCCACCTGCCTCAAGAAGCTGCGGGCGAGTCGCTCCCCGCGCGGGAGCGTGGATTGAAACGCGTCCTTTCATTACCGCGAGCGCCGATGCACCAGGTCGCTCCCCGCGCGGGAGCGTGGATTGAAACTGTAGAGTTTCCAGCTCCTTCGCCGTGCCGGTCGTCGCTCCCCGCGCGGGAGCGTGGATTGAAACCGGCCTGCCGTGGCCGTCGGGGATCGGCCAGGCCGTCGCTCCCCGCGCGGGAGCGTGGATTGAAACGCCCCGGCGATGAGATAGGAGTTCTGGTCGTTGTCGAAGTCGCTCCCCGCGCGGGAGCGTGGATTGAAACAACATCGGCGGCGTCCTGTTCGAGATCCGCGAGGGTCGCTCCCCGCGCGGGAGCGTGGATTGAAACGTGGTCGAGGTCGTGGCCGAGGTCGAGGTCGTGGCGTCGCTCCCCGCGCGGGAGCGTGGATTGAAACGTGAAGAAGTTCGGCGTGACCATCGTGACGGCCGCCGTCGCTCCCCGCGCGGGAGCGTGGATTGAAACCTCCGTCACCCTCAACACCGATGACAAGCCTGCGTCGCTCCCCGCGCGGGAGCGTGGATTGAAACGAGCTTGGTCTGCGCAGGGCGGCCGAGGCCACGGGTCGCTCCCCGCGCGGGAGCGTGGATTGAAACTTGTGGCAGCTTATTACTTACATCTATGCCGGATGGTCGCTCCCCGCGCGGGAGCGTGGATTGAAACAGCGCGCCGTTCGTGCCGAGGGCGGTAGGCGCTGGGTCGCTCCCCGCGCGGGAGCGTGGATTGAAACGAGCTCTGGCTCGAGGTGTTCGACGCCAATATCGCGTCGCTCCCCGCGCGGGAGCGTGGATTGAAACAATCTCGGCGAGAGCTATCACTTCGGACTGCTCAAGTCGCTCCCCGCGCGGGAGCGTGGATTGAAACTGCCCCTGGCTGCCGTCGAGCGGCGACGGCACGAGGTCGCTCCCCGCGCGGGAGCGTGGATTGAAACTGTTGTCTCACCCCCCCCCCCCCCACCAGGAGACCCCACCGTCGCTCCCCGCGCGGGAGCGTGGATTGAAACAGCGCACGCACGTAGGCGAGGCCTTAGGCGAGGGTCGCTCCCCGCGCGGGAGCGTGGATTGAAACTGGCTGTACTCTGGCCTTGCCGCGACATTCGCGCAGGTCGCTCCCCGCGCGGGAGCGTGGATTGAAACCTATGATCCGACATCTGTCAGCTCTCATGTGCGGAGTCGCTCCCCGCGCGGGAGCGTGGATTGAAACAACGAGCGGCCGTTCGTGCGCTACGAGACAATCGGTCGCTCCCCGCGCGGGAGCGTGGATTGAAACAAAAAGTATTGACACCGATGCCAGCGCCCTGGCGTCGCTCCCCACGCAGAAGCACGAGTCGAAACCGCGCTTGACAGTCATGCGGACCCGATTAGAACAAAACATGAACAGACAGCGGGAAGGACGAGGCCATGGCGACAGCAGCGGTGCTCGACGATCTGCGCGTCCGCGCTCGTGCCATCGAGAGCGTCAGGGCCGCCTTCGGTCGCGGGGTGGCGCGGCTCGGCGGGCCGTTCGATGCCGCCCTGCCCTGGGGTGGCCTACCTCATCGGGCGCTGCACGAGGTGAGCGGGCTCGCCGCGACCAGCGCTGCGGCCGCCTTCGGCCGGCGTTTTCTCGGGCGCGGCGGGGTGCTGATCTGGTGCCGCAACGCCCGGCTCGTCGGCGAGCTGGGCGAGCTCGACGATGCCGGCTTCGCTCGCTTCGGCCTCGAGCCGGCCAGGGTGGTCGTGGTCCGGGCCGAGGACGATGCCGAGGTCGTGGCGGCGTTCGAGGCGGCGCTGCGCTGCCGCGGGGTGGCCTGCGCCGTGGCCGAGGTCGGCCGGCTCGATCTGGCCGCGAGCCGGCGGTTGCAGCGCGTGGTCGAGGCCGGAAGCGGAGCGGGGCTGATCCTGCGGCCCGAGCCCGATCCGTCGCCCAACGCCGCGCTCACCCGCTGGCGCGCCGAGCCCCTGCCGGCCGCGGCCGGGATCTTCTGGCGGCTGGTGCTGTGGGGCGGTCGTGGCGCAGCGCCCGGCGTGTGGGCGGTACGGTGGGACGAGCCGACGCTGTCGTTCGCGCCGGCCATTCCGGCAGCCGACGCGGCGCTCGGAGAGGGGAGAGCCGTATCGGCGGCCGGCACTGCCGCCGGATGAGACGATGCGGGCGATGGAGACGAGGTCGATCGCATGACGCGAGGACGATGGAGCCGGCCCGGCGATGGAGCCTCGCCCCGGCCGGCATCGGAGTTCGCACGCTGCTTCAGGACCGGCACGAGGAGCCGGCGCGGGCGCAGCGACGGCTGGCGCAGTCTTCTGGACGTGCTCGGGCGCCCCGGCCGGGCCGGGCGTTCCGGCGGCGAGCCCGTGGCGGATCCTTTCCGGCGCTCGGGCTCTCCCAGGAAGTGATCGTCCTGGCGGGCAACGCTCCGCATTGACCGACCTGCTGGCCGGCAGCACAGTTCCGCCCGGCCTTGCGACCGGGTCGATGGACAGTGACGACCCGGCCCGGCGGCACGTGACAGGGAGGCGGTCCGGTGCGCGCAGCGGGATGCCCGGTTCTCGCCGTGGCTCGCCCGACATCCGGCCCGAGAACAGAAGGAAGAGCGATGCCCGGCTTTCCGATCGTCGACAGCCACGTCCACCTCTACGATCCGACCTGGCTGCGCTACAGCTGGCTCAAGCGGCTGCCCAGGCTCGACCGACGGTTCGACCTCGCGGATCTCGACCGGGCGCGCGGGCCGGTCCAGATCGACAAGATCGTCTTCGCCGAGGTCTGCGTCGATCCGGGCCTGCACCTCGCCGAGGCCGCCTGGGTGCAGAGGCTGGCGGACCAGGACCCGCGCCTGTGCGGGATGATCGCCCACGCTCCGATCGAGAAGGGGGCGGCGGTCGAAGAGGATCTCGTGCGCCTCGCCGAGAACCGGATCCTCAGGGGCGTGCGCCGGCTGATGGAGATCGAGGTCGATCAGAGCTTCGTCCTCGAGCCGCGCTTCATCGAAGGGCTCGAGGTGCTGCCGCGCTTCGGGCTCGGCTTCGACATCTGCGTCAAGCACTGGGGCCTCGTGTTCGCGATCGAGCTGGCGCGGCGCTGCCCCGAGGTCGGCTTCGTCCTCGACCATATCGGCAAGCCCGGCATCCGGCACGGCCTCAAGGAACCCTGGTGGAGCCAGATCCAGGAGCTCGCGCGCCTACCCAACGTGGTCTGCAAGGTCTCGGGCGTCATCACCGAGGCGGATCACGCCCGCTGGACCAAGGAGCAGGTACGGCCCTACATCGAGCACGCGATCGAATGCTTCGGCTTCGACCGCGTGCTGTACGGCAGCGACTGGACCGTCGCCGAGCTCACCCACCGCTATCCGGAATGGGTGGCGCTCCTGGACGAGGTGCTGGCGGGCTGCAGCGAGAGCGAGCTGCGGCGGTTCTGGCGGGACAACGCCATCCGCTGCTACCGGCTCGACGAGGGCTGAGCCTCGAGGTCCACCGGCCGCAGGACGTTCGGGCGCACGCGCCCGAACGGGTGCACGGGCGCATCGTGCGGCCGCAGCAGAAAGCGACGGAGAACGTCGACGTAGGAGCGGTAGACGAGCCCGCCGTTGGCAGCGACAAGGCGGTCGCGGTTCGCCCGGTACCAGCCCGGCAGCTCGTACCAGGGCAGCGCCGGGCGTGCATGATGCGCGGCGTGCAGGTTGTTGAAGAGAAAGAGGAGACCGAGCGGGCCGGACCGCTCGACGATCGCCGTCCGCTTGGCCGGCTCCGCCGCGGCGCGATGCTCCGCGAACGAGCGGATGAGCAGGAGCGAGGTCGCCGGGTAGACGAAGGCGGCCACGTAGAGTAGCGGGTCGATGCCGCAGACGAGGACGAGCCAGGCGAGGATGCCGGCGACGCCGATGGCATGATGCAGCCAGAGGCGGCGCGCGTCGCCGCTGCCGGCGATCACGAGCCGCGCTTCGGCGAGAAGGAAGCGGCCGATGCACCAGGCTGGACCGAGGATAAGGCGGCCGAGCAGTGTTCCCTGGAGGCGGACCGCCGCTCGGCCGAGAGGCCCGAGCCGCTGCCAGGCCTCGGGCGTCCAGTAGAAGCTCTCGGGGTCGTCGAGCGGGTCGGTCAGGCGCTCGTCGCGATGATGCGCGAGATGGGTGCGGCGGTAGCGCTCGTAAGGCAGCCAGAGGCTGAGCGGCGGGAAGGCGAGCGCCGTGTTCACTCTGCGCCAGCGCGTCGGATGGCCGTGGATGATCTCGTGCTGGAGCGAGCCGTGCCAGGCCACCACCCAGGCGCCCAGCGGCACGAGCAGCCAGAGCGGCAGCGCCGCGTGAAAGAAGGTCAGGGCCGCCCAGGCACCATAGATCGAAAGCGCCAGCGCCACGGTGGGCCATTCCACGACCACGGCGCGCTGGCACCGCAGGCTCGACTGCACGCGCGTCCTCCTCGCGAATCGACCGTGCAGCGAGGATGGAAGAGGCCGGTCTGACACTCAACGCGGCATCGCGAACATCGAGTGGCATCTTGTCGATGATGTTTGACAATACGTGCTGAAGCATGGCAGGTCATGACTTTGCACAACGATGGTGACATTGCACCATGAACCGCCGCGATACCGCCCGGATCTTCCGCGAGCGTCTGACGAGGATCGTCCAGCGTACGGGCGGCAGCCTCTCCGCCTTCGCCAGGTCGATCGGGCTCGACCGCTCGGCCCTTTCGCAGCTTCTCGATCCCGAGGAGACGCGCCTGCCACGGGCCGAGACCCTGGCGGCGATCGCTGCCGCGCACCGGGTCTCGGTCGACTGGCTCTTAGGGCTCAGCCAGCGCGAGCAAGTGGGGGCCGACATCATCGAGGAGGTGTTCCGGGTCGAGCCCGCCGCCTCGTCGCCGGTCGACCAGCGCTTCCTCGACTGGTACCGCGAGGCCGCCGGCTACAAGATCCGTACCGTGCCGCGCAGCTTTCCGGACATGCTGAAGCAGGAGGCGGTGATCCGCTTCGAGTACGCGAGCGCGCTCGCGATCGATCCCGACAGTAACGTCGAATCGGCGCAGGCCCGCCTCGCCTATCTCCGCCGGCCCGACACGGACGTCGAGGCCTGCGCGTCGGTGCAGGCATTCACGGGCTTCGCCCGCGCGGAAGGCGCCTGGGAAGGACTCGACGCCGGGACGCGGCGGGCCCAGCTCGCCTACATGGCCTCGCTCTGCGACGAGCTCTATCCGGGCTTCCGGCTGTTCCTCTACGACCTCCGGCGGACCTACTCGGCCCCCTTCACCGTCTTCGGGCCGCTGCGCGCGACGCTCTATCTCGGCCAGATGTACCTCGTCTTCAACTCGCGCCAGCACATCCAGCTCCTGACGCGTCGCTTCGACGATCTGGTCCGCGCGGCGACGCTGCAGCCGCCCGACGTCCCGACCTTTTTGCGCCGGCTCGCGGACGCGCTTTGAGGCACGAAGGCGGTCGCGACCGGCCGATCGGTCAGCTCGCCACGAACAGGATCGAGCAGGCGGCCCGTTCCAGAATTTCGGCAGCGACGTCGCCGAACGACAGCGTCTCGCCCGCGCGGCGGCGAACACCCATGACGATCAGGTTGTGGCGGCCCTGCTTCGCCTGCTGCAGGATGGCATCCTCCACGGCAACATCCGTGCGCACGACGGTCCGGATCGGTACCTCGTAGCGGTCGGCGAGAGCGATGACCGACTTCAACGCCGCTTCCCGCTCCCGCTGCCGAGCGCGCCGACGTCGCCACGGCGTCTGCCTGGCGCCGGTGGCGACGACGTGAAGCGCCGTCGCCGGGGCACTCGCCGCGCGCGCCAAGGCGAGCCCCACCTCCGCGCCGCGGCGTGATTCCAGCGCGCCGCTGACCGGGATCAGGATGCTCAGGGGCGTATCGAGCGGTCGGTCCACGTGCACGCCGCGGGCCGTCGCCACCGCGAGGGCACCTTCGAAACCGGCCGCGATGTGTGCGACATCCTCGTGGAAGCCGCCATCGGGGCCGACCGTCCGCGCGATGCCGATCAGCAGAAGATCGTATCCCTTGCGCGCCTCGCGGTGCACCGTGTCTCGAACGGATCCCTCCTGGGGCCGTGCCAGCACCTCGACCCCGACCGGGGACGGCGTCCGTGGCTCCTGCTCCGGCCCATGGGCTCCGGCGGCAGCTTCGACGACCGCCGTGGCTCCGCTCGTCTCGGCGGGATCGGTCGGTTCCGCCGAGGCTCCGGTGTCGGCGAGGTGCAGCACCGTCACCGGCATGCCGCGCGAGGCAGCGAGCAGGCCGGCCAGGCGCGAGGCGAACCTGCCGACGGGGCTGGCATCCGCGGCGACCAGCAGTCGCTCGAGGTTGGGGACGAATCCCCGCGCCTCGAGCGCCTCCCGCTCCAGGCGGGCCTGCTCCTCCGCGCTGACCGGCAGCCTGCCCAGCGCCCACCGCAGGCTCGGCGGCATCGCCATCGTGGTGACGAACGCCATGGTGACGATCATGGTGTAGAGATCACGGCTGAGGATGCCCATGCCGAGGCCGATCGAGGCGATGATCACCTCGGTCGAGCCGCGGGCGTTCATCCCGCATCCCAGTGCCAGCGCCTCGCGCAGCGTGAGGCCGCCGCTGCGCGCGCCGAGGAAGGCGCCCCCGAACTTGCCGACGCTGGCGATCAGGACGAGCCCGAGCGTCAGGAGCAGGAGGTGCAGATCCGCAAGGATGGTGAGATCGGCGCCGAGGCCCGCGACCCCGAAGAAGACCGGCATGAACAGGGCGGTGATCAGGCTCCGCAGGCGCTCGTCGATCTGCCGGGTGAGGATCGGGGACTCCCCGACCAGGATGCCGGCCACGAAGGCGCCCAGCACGGTATGCACGCCGATCGCATGGGTGGTGAGCGCCATCAGCCCCATCACGACCAGGATCGTGGAGATGACCGCCGCCTCGCTCACGAAGGCATCGTTGGTCCAGCGGATGAGGAACGACACCGCCCGCCGCCCGAGCGTGAAGCTGATGCCGAGGAACAGCGCCGTGCCGAGGACGCTCCAGGCCAGCGCTCCCCATTCGAGCCTGCCGTGCTGGGTGAGGCCGAACGTGATCGCGATGATGATCCAGCCGATCGTATCGTCGATGATCGCGGAGGCGACGATCACCTGACCGATATCGCGCCGCAGGAAGTTCATCTCGCGCACGACCACGGCGACGATCTTCACCGACGCGATCGACAGCGCGGTGCCGAGGAAAAGCGCGGTGATCAGGCGCTGGTCGGGCCGTGGCAGCATCGCTTCGGGCAGGAACTCGCCCAGCACGAATCCGCAGATGAACGGGACGACCACACCGGCGAGCGAGGCGCTGAGCGCCGCCCGGCGCACCTTCCTGACCAGCGAGAGGTCGGTCTCCATGCCGGCCAGAAGGAGCAGCATGAGGATGCCGAGCTGCGAGACGGCATCGATCATGCCTTTCTGGGCAGGATCGGCGGGGAAGATCGTGCGCTGAGCCTGCGGCCACAACGCCCCGAGCACGGAAGGCCCGAGCAGAAGACCCGCAAGGAGCTGACCCATGACGGCAGGCTGGCCGATCCGCTGCATGGCTTCGCCCATCAGCCGACCGAGCAGGACCAGGACGACGATCTGGGCGAGGAAGACGACCTCCGACGGGGTGCCTTTTTCCGCTCCGGCGGCGAGCGCGGGTGCAGCGGCGAGAGCGGCCGCCGAGGCCGTCACGGCGACCGTCGACCGCATCCGAAGGCTGATTCTGGTGCGAGCCCCGGCCATGAGCGTGTCCGCCTCCGCTCCTCGACCCTCGAAGGCACGGGAGTGCCATGGATGGGAGGTCGGCGGCAAGGCCGGATCACGAGGGCCGGATGCTCGTCCGCGACGCTTCGTCCAGAAGCCAGCGCCATACCGATTCCACATCCGAACCGGTGGCGGCGCGCCGGATGCGCGCGAGCCAGTGGCCCGAGGCGGTGCGGAGCTCGCGCGGCGACAGGCGGACCAGAGCGCCGCTCGCGAGCTCGGCCTCCGCGAGCGGGAGCGAGGCCAGGAGAACGCCTGCGCCGGCCTTCGCGGCCGCCAAAGCCGTCACGAGCGTATCGAAGCGCAGCCGGGGCGCCGCGGGAGCCGGCATCCCTTCGGCCGCGAACCATTCCGACCATCCCTCCCTCGCTCCGGCGAGGCCGAGCAGCGGCAGCCTGGTCCAATCGCCTTCCGGCGCCGTCCGCAGCAGCGCCGGAGCACAGACCGGCGTCAGGCTTTCGGGCAGGAGATGCCGGGCTTCCCGGTCCGGCCAGGCGCCGTCGCCGAAGCGGATCTCGAGCGCCGCCTTCTCGGCATCGTAGTCGGCAGGCCGGTGGATCGCGGCGATGGTGAGATTGATGCGCGGGTGCGCGGCTACGAGCCGCGGCAGGCGGGGAGCGAGCCACAGCGTCGCGATCGAGGCGGGGGCGGCGAGCTTCACCGCGCGTCCGCGCTCGACGGCGAACAGGTCGTGCGTGCTGCGGGCGAGCGCCGCGAACGCTTCGTGGACGTGCGGCAGATAGGCTGCGCCGTCGGCCGTGAGCTCCACCCCACGCGGCAGCCGCCGGAACAGCGGCCGGCCCAGGCTCGCCTCGAGCTTGCGGATGTGCTGGCTCACGGCCGCCTGCGTCAGGCCGAGGTCGCGCGCCGCCGCGGTGAAGCTCTCCCGCTGCGCCGCGGCCTCGAAGGTGCGCAGCCATTCCGGCTCGGGCATGGTGAAGGGGCGGGCGGCGCGTGTCATAAGTCAAAAGAGGTCATTGGCCTCAACAACATTGCTTTTCTTATCGCTACCGCTCCGTACCATCAATGCCGGTCACGGCTCGGAGGGGATCAGCGCATGGCCCGGCTTGTGGATGCCGTCGTCATCGAAGACGGCAAGGCCTTGAGACTCGCTTTCGCCGACGGCGGCACGTCCAGGTTCCATGCCGTCTGGCTCAGGGACAACGCGCTCGACCCGGAAACCCGCAGCCCGCGCAACGGCCAGCGCCTGATCACGGTGCTCGACGTCCCGGAAGCCGTCCGCATCGGGGCTGCCGATGTCTCGGATGGTGGGAGTGCCCTGGTCGTGCGCTTCGCGCCCGAGGGCAAGGAGATCGTCTACCCCGCCGCGTTCCTCGCCGCTCACGCCTACGATCGGCCCCATGGCGGCGAGCGGCGCGGCTGGACGGGGCCCGAGATCGAGCGCTGGGACAGAGGGCTGCAGGAGGATCTGCCGAAAGCGGCCTACGGCCGCGTGCGGTCGGACCGGCAGGCGCTCGGTGCCTGGCTCGCCTGGGTCCGCCGTTACGGCTTCGCCGTGCTCACGGGCATGCCGACCACGCCCGGCGCCTTGTGCGACGTGGTCGGGCTGTTCGGCTATGTGCGCGAGACCAACTACGGCCGCTGGTTCGAGGTGCGGGCGGAGGTCGATCCTACGAACCTCGCCTACACCAATCTCGGCCTGCAGGCGCACACCGACAACCCGTACCGCGATCCCGTGCCCACGCTCCAGCTCCTCGCCTGCCTCGAGAACACGGTGGAAGGTGGCGATTCCGTCGTGGTCGACGGCTTCATGGTCGCGATCCGGCTCCAGGAGGAATGGCCCGAGGGGTTCGATCTGCTCGCACGCTATCCCGCCCGCTTCTCCTACGCCGGCACGCCGGACGTCCGCCTCGAGGCGAAGCGGCCGATCATCGAGCTCGGCCCTGACGGCGAGCTGATCGCGATCCGCTTCAACAATCGCTCCGCCGCTCCCTTCACGGACATCCCTTACGAGGCGATGGCGGATTACTACCGCGCCTATCGCCGGTTCGCGGAGCTGATCGAGGACCCGGCCCACGCCGTCACGTTCAAGCTCGAGCCCGGCGAGCTGTT
Source organism: Benzoatithermus flavus (assembly GCF_037908215.1). NCBI lineage: Bacteria > Pseudomonadati > Pseudomonadota > Alphaproteobacteria > Geminicoccales > Geminicoccaceae > Benzoatithermus > Benzoatithermus flavus. The sequence goes on from NZ_JBBLZC010000036.1 coordinate 13,873, forward strand.
CATCGTCGACAACACGCGTGTACTCCATGCCCGAAAGGGCTTCTCGGGCTCCGGCACGCGCTGGCTGCAAGGCTGCTACGCCGACAAGGACGGGCTCCTCTCCACGCTCGCCGTCATCGAGAACGCCCATCGGGAGACCACCGCATGAATCCCTCCGCTCTCACCCGCGCCACGATCGTTCCCTTCATCGCCGACATCTTCGAGCGCCGGGGAGCAGAGTCCTATCTCGGCGAGGCGGTCAGCATGTCCGAGCACATGCTGCAGGGTGCCGTCCTCGCCGAGCGGGAGGGGGCGCCCGAGGAACTGGTCGCCGCGGCGCTGCTCCACGATATCGGCCACTACACCAACGAGTTCGGCGAGGATTACATCGAGCAAGGGATCGACAACCTGCACGACGAGGCGGGAGCTCGGGTGCTCGAGCCCTTCTTCCCGCCGCTCGTCACCGAATGCGTGCGGCTGCACGTGGCAGCCAAGCGCTATCTGTGTGCGACCGAGCCGAGCTATTTCGGCAGGCTGTCGCCCGCTTCGGTCGCCACCCTGCGGCTGCAGGGCGGACCCATGAGCGCGGACGAGGTCGCCGCGTTCGAGCGGAACCCTTACTGGCGCGAGGCCGTGCGCGTCCGGCTCTGGGACGAGGGCGGCAAGGTGCCCGGCATGGCCACACCGCCCTTCTCCCATTATGCGCCGCTCCTGCAGCGCGTCGTCGATCGCCATCTCTCGGCGGGAGCCGGGTAAGGCCGCCGGCGGCCGGGCGGGAAATGTGCGTTCGGCCACTGCGAGACCGCGACGAACGGGTTCAGGATGACCGGAAGATCCCGCTTTCGGAAGAAGCAGGTCATGTCCTCGAGTCCGGCCCCCCGCCCCATCGCCTTCGCCGTTCTTCTGCTGCTCGCAGGTGCGCTCCCTGGGAGCGCCGCAGTCGCGGGCGATGTCGCTCTGTTCCAGAGCCGTCTGCCGAGCGTGGCGGAACTCGCCTTTCTGCTGTGGTCGAAGCCGGTGCGGCCCGAGCCGGCACGGCGCACCCGCAGCTTGTGGACCCGCGACAATCTCGACCTCGGGCCGCACGCTGCGGGCGTGGTGCAGGCTACCGGCGAGGCGGGCGATGCGGCCCCGTCCGAAGCGCCTGCGCGGGGCTTCGCTTTCCTGATTCGCTTCGCGTTCGCCTCGACCGAGATCCTGCCGGAATCACGGCCGTTCCTGGACCGTGTCGGCGAGCTTCTCGCGAGCGAGGAAGCTGCGGGCCGGCGGCTCAGGGTCGTGGGCCATGCGGATGCGACCGGGCCCGAGATCTATAACCAGAAGCTCTCCGAGGCGCGCGCGGCCGCCGTGCGCGGCTATCTCATGGCCTGGTACGGTATCGCACCCGAGCGGCTCGCGGCCGAAGGTGTCGGCGAGCGCGAGCCGCGGCAGGGCACCGATCCTTACGATCCGATCAACCGCCGGGTCGAGTTCCTGGCTGCGGACTGAAGGGGCTCGCCGCAGGCGGCACGCTCACCCGGCGGAGCGTGAGGTTGATCCGCCCGCCGCCCGGAACGAGAGCCGACGTGCCGGGCAGGATGCGGTCGATGCCGTGAAAGCAGAGGCGGGACGCCCCGCCCAGGACGACCACGTCGCCGCTCCTCAGCACGATGGTCCGGCCGGGATCGCGCCGGTTCGTGCCGCCGATGCGGAAGAGCGCATCGTCGCCCAGCGAGACCGAGACCACCGGAGCCGAGAGATCGGCCTCGTCGCGGTCCTGGTGCAGACCCATTCTCGCACCCGTACGATAGAGGTTGACGAGGCAGGCCTCGGGCGGGTGCGGGTAGCCCGCGACCGCCTGCCAGAGCTCGAGCAGCGAGGCGGGGAGCGGTGGCCAGGGGCAGCCGGTATCGGGATGGTGCGGCTGGTAGCGATAGCCCTCTTTGTCGGAGACCCAGCCCAAGGACCCGAGATTGCACATCCGAACCGAGAGCGGCCGGCCCGAGCGCGGCATGGTCGGCTGGAACCAGCCGGCGGCCCCGACCGATGCCAGCACCTCGGCTAGGAGTCCTTCCTGTGCCGTCGCGTCGAGCCGGCCCGGCAGATGACGAAAGCCCGCCGGCAGTGGCTTGCCCGACACGAGAGAGTGCTGCTGCGGATCGTTGAGGTGGGACATGGCGATCCTGATCGAGAGCGACGAGGCGGAAGCGCTCCTGAAGGAGATAGACAGCGCCGAAGGCACGGCCATCGGCGAGAGAGTGCTGGAGCTGGCGCGTCAGGAAGTGGCACGGCTACGGCGGACCTCCCGCAGCGATTGTGCCGAGCGGTTGCAGCGGCTGGAGGAGATCTCCCGCCTTGCCGCTGCCAAGATCCCGAAGGATGCACTCTCTCCGGACGAGATCATCGGCTGCGATGAGTAGGACCTGACGACGTGATCGTCGGCACACTCGCGCCGATCGCCGGCCTCCGGCGGGAGCCGGAGGCTGGTCCTTTCGATCTGGCGCTGCTCGAAGCACGAGCCCGGTCGTGTGCTGCCGTCAGCGGTTCAGGGTGGCCGCGGTCTGGCCGAACAGGATCTTCTTGGCCTCTTCGTCCACCGTGGCGTCGCGGCGCTGGTAGGCTTTGCCGACCTCGTAGGCGCGGCGGGTGGCCGGGCGGGCCTGGATCGCCTCGAACCAGCGCTTGAGATGCGGGAAGTCGTCGAGGTTCTGGCCCTGGCGCTCGTAGGGCACGATCCATGGATAAGAGGCCATGTCGGCGATCGAGTAGGCTTCGCCCGCCACGAACGGCCGGTCGGCGAGGCGCTTGTTCAAGACCCCGTAGAGCCGGTTGGTCTCGTTGACGTAGCGGTCGATCGCATAAGGGATCTTCTCGGGCGCGTACTGCGAGAAGTGGTGGTTCTGCCCGGCCATGGGCCCGAGCCCGCCCACCTGCCAGAACAGCCACTGCAGCACCTCGACCCGGCCCCGCAGGTCGCCCGGGATGAAGCGGCCGATCTTCTCGGCGAGATAGAGCAGGATCGCGCCCGATTCGAATACGGATATCGGATCGCCGCCGTCGGCCGGCGCGTGGTCGACGATCGCCGGTATCCGGTTGTTGGGCGAGATCTTGAGGAACGCGGGCTCGAACTGCTCGCCGCGTCCGATGTCGACCGGGACGATCCGGTAGGGCAGCCTCGCCTCCTCGAGGAACATGGTGATCTTGTGGCCGTTCGGGGTCGGCCAGTAATAGAGATCGATCATGGAGCCGCTCCTGCCGGGATGATGGGATCAAGGATACCCTCCCGCTCGTAGATAAGGCAGGTATCCTCGGGCAGCCACCATGCGCGCGCATCGTCCTCATGCCGGCGTGCGGCACCTTGTCGGACCGCCGGCACGGCCGGGATCGCCCAGACTGGGCTGCCACGACGATTCCGTCCGCAGCGAGGAAGAAGCATGGAAGCCGTGCCGGGCAACGAGACCGCGACGCCGAACTGGCACGCCCTGCCGGCCGAAGCGGCGCTGGCCGCCGTCGATGGCCGGGCGGAAGGCCTGAGCACGGCCGAGGCGCTGGCGCGCCGCGTGCGGTTCGGGCCCAATGCGGTCCGTCCTCCTGCACAGCGTAGCGCGCTCCTGCGCTTCCTGGCACAGTTCCACAACGTCCTGATCTACGTGCTGCTCGCGGCCGGGTTGGTCACCGCCGCTCTGGGGGATTGGATCGATGCCACGGTGATCGTGGCCGTGGTGGTGATCAACGCCGCGATCGGCTTCATCCAGGAGGGGCGGGCGGAAAAGGCGCTCCAGGCGATCCGCGGCCTGCTCTCGGAGCAGGCGGTCGTCCTGCGTGACGGCCGCCGCCAGGTGGTGCCGGCGGCCGATCTCGTGCCCGGCGACATCGTCTTCCTCCAGTCCGGCGACAAGGTGCCGGCGGACCTGCGCCTCCTGCAGGTGCGCTCGCTGCAGGTCCAGGAGGCGGCGCTCACCGGCGAATCCGTGCCCGTGCAGAAGACGGCGCTGCCCGTGCCCGCGGAGGTGCCCTTGGGGGATCGCGCCTCGCTCGCCTTTTCCGGCACCCTCGTCACCTACGGGCAGGGTGCCGGCGTCGTGGTGGCCACGGGCGATGCCACCGAGATCGGCCGGATCGGCCGGTTGCTCGGTGAGACCGACGATCTCACCACGCCACTCCTGCGCCAGATGGCGGATTTCAGCCACAAACTGGCCTTTCTGATCCTCGCGGTCGCCGTCCTGATCTTCATGGTCGGCCATCTGGGTTGGAAGTTGCCGCTGCAGGAGATGTTCTCGGCGGCCGTGGCGCTTGCGGTCGCCGCCATCCCCGAGGGGCTGCCGGCGGTGATGACCATCACGCTCGCGATCGGCGTGCAGCGCATGGCACGCCGGAACGCCATCGTGCGCCGGCTGCCGGCGGTCGAGACTCTGGGCTCGGTCAGCGTGATCTGCTCGGACAAGACCGGCACGCTCACACGCAACGAGATGATGGTCGAGAGCGTGGCCACGGCCATGGGTCTGTTCGAGGTGAGCGGCGAGGGCTACTCGCCCGAGGGCGAGATCGTTCCGCCGGCAGAGGCGCCGCCGGCCGCCGCCCGGCGGCTTCTGGCCGACGTGGCCCTGGGTGCCGTCCTGTGCAACGAATCGGGCCTGCGCCGCACCAGGACCGGCTGGCAGGTCGACGGCGATCCCATGGAAGGGGCTCTCCTCGTGCTCGCGCACAAGGCCGGCATCGATGCCGACGCGGCGCATCGCTTTCACCCACGCGACGACGTCATCCCGTTCGAATCCGAGCACAGGTTCATGGCGACCCTGCACCACGACCACACGGGCCGCCGCTTTCTCTATGTGAAGGGCGCGCCCGAGCGGATCGTCGCCATGTGCGCGCGCGAGCACGGGCCCGAGGGCGACGTGCCGATCGATCCGGCCCGCTGGCAGGCGGAGCTGAGCGCCATCGCCCGCCGCGGCCAGCGCGTTCTGGGTCTGGCGCGCAAGGAGATGCCGCCGACGACAACGATGCTCGCCTTCGCCGACGTCGAGGCGGGCGGCTGCACGCTCTTGTGCCTGTTCGGCATCGTCGATCCGCCGCGCCGCGAGGCGCTCGCGGCGGTTGCCGCCTGCCGGGAGGCCGGCATCCGCGTGAAGATGATCACGGGCGACCATCCCGACACGGCGCTCGCCATCGCCCGGCAGTTCCGACTGGAGAACACCGACGTGGCGCTCACCGGGGGCGATCTCGATGCCCTGGACAGGGCCGGCTTCGCGCGTGCCGCGGCCGAGGTCGACGTGTTCGCGCGCACCACACCCGAGCATAAATTGCGGTTGGTCGAGGCACTCCAGGCGCAAGGACGGATCGTCGCCATGACCGGCGACGGGGTCAACGATGCCCCGGCCCTCAAGCGCGCCGACATCGGCGTCGCCATGGGCCGGCGCGGCACCGAGGCCGCGAAGGAGGCGGCGCAGATGGTGCTCGTCGACGACAATTTCGCTTCGATCGCGCACGCGGTCGAGGAAGGCCGTGTCGTTCACGACAACCTGAAGAAGGCGCTGCTCTTCTTCCTCGGCACCAACGCGGCGCAGGCACTCACGATCACGGTGGCCATCCTGTTCGGTTGGCATCTGCCGATCACGGCCGCGCAGATCCTGTGGGTCAACCTCGTCACCGCTATAACGCTCGGGCTGGCGCTCGCCTTCGAGGTCGCGGAGGCCGACGTGATGCGCCGTCCGCCCCGACCGGCCGGCGAGCCGCTCGTGGGCCCGTTGCTCGCCTGGCGGATCGCGCTGTTCGGCGGCCTCGCCCTGCTCGCGACGCTCCTCGTGTTCGAGCTCGCCCGCCGCCACGGTGAACTCACCCTGGCCCGCACCATGGCCGTGAACACGCTGGTCGCCTGCGAGATTCTCTTCCTCTTCAACGTGCGCCGCCGCTCGGCCGCCGCCCTCTCGGCCGAGGCGCTGAAGGGCCTGGGCCCGGCGCTGGCCTCGAGCGGCCTGATCGTGCTGCTCCAGCTCGTCTTCACCTACTGGTCGCCACTCGGAGGCCTGTTCGGCACCGTGCCGTTGACCGCACGGCAGTGGCTGCCGATCCTTCTCTGCGCGCTCGCCATGTTCGTCGTGATCGAGCTCGAGAAGCTGATCCTGCGCCGCTGGTCGGGCGGTGTCGGACGGGGCCACGTCACGGGTCGCCACGGAGCGCCTGCCGGGCCATAATCGAGCCCACATGGTCGAAATCCTCGGGAGGCCTTCATGCGACAGGAGATCGTCGACCTCTACGACGAGTTCACCCATCGCGGCCTGGACCGCCGGCTGTTCATGGCCCGGCTCGCCGAGCTCACCGGCGGCACGGCCGCCGCCGCAGCAGCACTCGCCGCGCTGCGCGCCGATCCGGCGAAGGCGGCGCAGGTGGCGCCCGACGACCCGCGTGTCGCCGCCGAGAGCGTGATCATCCGCAGCGACGACGAGACGCTCAAGGGCTACCTCGCGAGGCCGGCGAAGGCTGAACGCAAGCTGCCGGCCGTCATCGTGGTCCACGAGAACCGAGGCCTCAACCCGTACATCGAGGACGTGGCGCGTCGGCTCGCCGCCGCGGGTTTCCTGGCGCTCGCGGTCGACTTCCTCTCGCCCGCGGGTGGCACGCCCACCGACGAGGACAAGGCGCGCGACATGATCGGCAAGCTCGATCCCGACCAGGTGGTCCAGGATGCCAAGGCGGCGATCGCCTATCTGCGGCAGCAGCCGAACGTGAACGGCAAGGTCGGCATGGTCGGCTTCTGCTGGGGCGGCGGGATCGTGAACCGGACGGCCGCTGCGGGTGCCGATCTCGACGCCGCGGTCGTGTTCTATGGGCCGGTGCCGCCGCTCGACGCGGTGCCCGCCATCAAGGCACCGCTCCTTTTGCACTATGCCGGGCTCGACCAGCGCATCAACGCCGGGCTGCCGGGCTACGAGGACGCGCTGAAGAAGGCCGGCAAGAGCTACACGCTCTACGTCTACGAGGGCGTCAACCACGCCTTTCACAACGACACCTCGGCTGCACGCTACGACGAGGCGGCGGCGAAGCTCGCCTGGCGGCGGACGCTCGATTTCTTCGAGCAGTACCTCGCGGCCGGCTGAGCGAGAGGCCGAGGGCTCGAGGGAACCACGTGCAGACAATAAAGGCGTTCTGGCGCGGCGAGCTCGGACTCGCCCGCTCCTTCTGGCTCTGGGGGATACTGGGCGGGGCCGTCGTCAACTTGTTCGCGACGCTTCTTGCCGTCATGCTCCTGAGCGCGAACCTGCCGACCTGGCTCGGAGCGCTGGCGTTCGCAGCACCTCTGCCCTGGAACCTGGTGCTCGTGGTGGGGGTGTGGCGCAGCGCTGCCCGTAATGCGGACCGGAGCCGAGGGGCCGCGGAGCTCGCCCGGATCGCGATCCTCGCCTGGGCCACGGTGCTCAGCCTCGTCTGAGCCGCTCGTCCGGGTAGTCCGCTCGGCTCGGTTGCGCCCGCCATCCCAGCGCCTTATTGCTCGTTCGCCACCGTCGCCGCGTGCTGTGGCCAGCCGCCGGCGCCGGGGCTTCCGGGCAGGCGGAAGGTGGTGCGCGTCGTCCTCGTCCTTCTCTTCGTTCTCGTGGCGTCGGCCACAGGCGGCATCCTCGCCTGGCCGCGGCTCATGGACGAGCCGGCGCTGCGGATGGCGCTCGCCCGGGTCGTGCAGGACGCGGGCGGTGGTGCCCTCGCCATCGAGGGTGCCATCCGCCTCGAGCTGACGCCGCTGCCGCGGCTCAGCATCGACCGGGTGGCCTGGGGCGAGCGCGATGCCGGCTCGTTCGAGGCCGACCGGGTCGATGTCGACGTGGCGCCGCTGCCGCTTCTCCTCGGCCGTATCGAGCCGGTCCGGCTGCAGCTCGTCCGTCCGCGCCTGCGCCTCGACGGCCGGGCGGCCGGCTGGGTCGATGTGCTCTGGCGGGCGGTCGCGAACCCGACACTCTCCGGCCTCGGCCGGATCACCGTCATCGACGGCACCTTCCGCCCGCCGGAGCGGACCGATGGCGCAAGCCCTGCCGTCGTCGACGCCGTCGATCTCGAGATCGCCCGTCAGCCGGAACGGCAGCGCGTGACGGTCGACGGCACGGCGCGGGTCGGCGACGAGCCGCTGCGGCTGACGGCCACGGCCGAGCCTTTCCGTCGCGATGCGCTCATGAGCCTCGGCCTCGAGGTCGGGACAGGCGCCGACGCGCGGGCGGCTGTCCTGTCGTTCCAGGGCAGCTTCCGCCCGGAAGCATCGGACCGGAGGGCAGAGGGACAGATCCGGGTCACGCTGCCCGATGGGCAGCCGCCCGGCTGGCTCTGGCCGCTGCTCGGGCGCGATCGGCCGCTCCCGGCGGCGCTGCCAGGCCCGGCGATGCTTCAGGGCAGGCTCGTCTGGACGACGGAGAAGCTGGCTCTTGGCGAGCTCGAGTTGAATCTCGCCGGCACCCGGCTCCGCGGCAGCTTCGCGTTCGATCGCACGAGGTCCGGCTTCGAGCTGGCGCTCGAAGCCGCGCAGGCCACCTTGACGCCGGAGCTCGCGCAGAGCCTGCGGCAGACCGGCGCTGCGCTGGAGCTGCCGGATGCGCTGCATGGCCGGATGATGCTGCAGGTGGGCGCGCTCACCTGGCGCGGCGACCAGATCCGCCGCCTGCGCATGGAAGCCGTGCTGGAGCCGGGACGGCGTCTCCGCCTGCCACGGCTCGTCGCCATCCTGCCCGGCGAGACCGCGCTCACCTGGACCGGGCAGGCGGCGGCGCCGAGCGAGGCTTCCCTTGCGGGCTCGCTCTCGCTTCAGGCCGGCGATCTGCGAGCGCTTCTTCTCTGGCTCGGTGCCGATCCCGTCCTGTTGCCGGCAAGCGGCCTCGCCAGCCTCGATCTCGCGGCCCAGAGCACGCTCGGTCCGGACGGCATCGCCTTGAGCGACATCGATGCCAGGCTGGATGCGAGCCGGATACGAGGCTCGCTCGCCTTCACCGCCGCTGCGCGACCACGGCTCGGCCTCGCCCTCGCCGTGGACCGGCTGAACACGGCCCTCTACTGGCCGACGCCGCGGCTGCCCGACCCGGCGCTTTGGCGCGAGCGGCTGGCAGCGATCGACCTCGGGCTCGATCTCGCCATCGAGCGGATCGGCCACGACGCGCTGCGCGGCCAGGATCTGCGTCTGCGCGCCACCGTCGAGGAGGGCAGGCTCGATCTCGCCGAGCTCCGTCTCGGCGGGCTGGCCGGGGCGCGCGCTCGTCTCTCCGGCACGGCGGACCTCGCCGAGGGCGGCGACTACAACCTGAACGGCGAGCTCGCGATCGAGCAGCCGCGCGGCCTGCTCCGCCTCGCCGGCCTCGAGCCGGCACCCGAGCTCGACCGCCTCGCCCCCTTGCGCATCAGCGCCAGGCTCACGGGCGATGCCGGCGCTGCCGGTGTGATGCTCGGGCTCGACGGCAAAGGGATCGCGGCCTCGCTCGAAGGCACGCTGGGCGGGCCGTTCGACCCGCGCTTTCTCGACCTGACCGGCCGGGCCAGCGCCGAGGACGCCGGCAGGCTGCTCGAGGCTCTGGGCTGGATCGTGCCGCCGGAGCGGCCGGATCTCGGGGCCTTCACCTTGAGCTTCGACGTGCGGCGCGATGGCGGGCCGGCGAAGGTGGCGCTCGAAAGCCGCATCGGTGGAAGCGACCTCGAGGGCGAGGCCGTCGTCGACATCGGCGATCATCTGCGGCTCGACGGCAGGCTGCAGGCGGGGACGCTCGACACCGCGCTGATCGGCGCCGTCTACGACACGCTCGCCCTGCCACTCGCGTTCCCGCCCGGCAGCCCCTGGGGCTGGCCCGGCGCCTGGCCACGCCGTCCGCTGGACTGGAGCTGGCTCGACAGGGCCGGGCTGAAGCTCGAGGTCGGCGCCGGGCATCTGCGCCATCGAGGAGAGGAGCTGCCCGGAGCGCGGGCCAGCATCGTTCTGGCGGATCGTGAGCTCGCGTTGAGCCGGCTCGCCCTGCCGCTCGCGGGCGGTCTTCTCGAAGGGACGCTGACGCTGGAGCACGAGGCGGACCATGCGGTGCTCGCGACCGACCTGCGGCTGTCGCGGGCGCGCGTCGAGCAGCTCGCGGCCGTGCTCGCACCCGGCAGCGCGCTCACGGGCGAGATCGACCTCGCTGCCGAGCTGGTGGGGCAGGGGCTCGGCATCGCCGATCTCGTGGTCTCGCTCGCAGGCGACGGCAGCCTCGCCTTGCGCGAAGGCCGGCTCCGGGGTGCGATGCCGCCGGGCGAGGCGGCTGCCGGTGCGGATGCGCCGGATGATCTGGAGCTGTCGCTACCGGGAGGACCGCTTTCGATCGAGCGCGGCATGGTGACGAGCCCGTCGGGCGGGCTCGTGCTGCGCCTGCCGGGCGGAGAGGGCCGCCTCGGGCTGCGCTTCGATCTTCTGGCCTGGATGATGGAGGTGAGCCTGGACGGGCAACGTGCCGATTCCGAAGGTGGCCCGTTTCGTCTGCGGCTCTTAGGGGCGCCGGGCCGGCTGCGGCAGGTCCCCCCGACCCCGCCGCAACCCGGCCCGGCAACCGTCTCGCCCTAGTCGGAAGGCCCGAGCATCTTCTCGGGCCGGACCCACTGGTCGAACTCCTCGGCGGTGAGCAGGCCCAGCTCCATGGCCGCCTGCTTGAGCGTGGTGCCCTCCTTGTGGGCCTTCTTCGCCACTCTAGCGGCGTTGTCGTAGCCGATCTTCGGGTTCAGGGCCGTCACCAGCATCAGGCTCTCGTTCATGAGCTTGGTGATCCGCTCGCGATCGGCCTCGATCCCCACGACGCAGTTGTCGGTGAAGCTGCGGCAGCCGTCGGCGATCAGGCGGATCGACTGCAGCACGTTGTAGATGATGACCGGCTTGAAGACGTTGAGCTCGAAATGGCCCTGGCTGCCGCCGACCGTGACCGTGACGTGGTTGCCCATGACCTGGCAGCAGACCATGGTGAGCGCTTCGGACTGGGTCGGGTTGACCTTGCCGGGCATGATCGAGCTGCCGGGCTCGTTCTCGGGCAGCTTGAGCTCGCCGAGGCCGCAGCGCGGACCCGAGCCCAGAAGCCTGATGTCGTTCGCGATCTTCATGAGGCTCGCGGCCAGCACATTGAGCGCACCGCTCAGCTCGACCATGGCGTCGTGGCTCGCCAGCGCCTCGAACTTGTTGGGGGCCGTCACGAACGGCAGGCCGGTGATCTGGGCGACCTCGGCCGCGAAGGCTTCCGCGAAGCCCTTTTTGGCGTTGAGCCCGGTGCCGACGGCCGTGCCGCCCTGGGCGAGGTAGTAGACCCGCGGGAGCGCCGCCTTCACCCGCTCGATGCCGTAGGCGACCTGGGTGGCGTAGCCCGAAAACTCCTGGCCCAGCGTCAGCGGGGTCGCATCCTGGAGATGGGTGCGGCCGATTTTGATGATGCTCTCGAACTCCTGGCTCTTCTTGAGTAGAGCCGCGTGCAGGTGCTCGAGTGCGGGTATCAGCTCGCGCACGGTCTGCTCGGCCGCAGCGATGTGCATCGCGGTCGGGAAGGTGTCGTTCGAGGACTGGCCGCGATTGACGTGATCGTTCGGGTGCACGGGCGACTTGCCGCCGCGCTGCCCGCCCAGAAGTTCGTTGGCGCGGCTCGCGATCACCTCGTTGGCGTTCATGTTGGTCTGGGTGCCGGAGCCGGTCTGCCAGACGACGAGTGGGAACTCGTCGGTGAGCTTGCCGTCCATCACCTCCTGCGCCGCGCGGGCGATCGCATCACCGAGCTTCGCATCCAGCACGCCCAGGCGCACGTTGACCCTGGCCGCCGCGAGCTTGACGATGCCGAGTGCACGCACCAGAGGTGCGGGCATGCGCTCGCCACCGATCTTGAAGTTCTGAAGGGAGCGCTGGGTCTGCGCACCCCAGTAGCGGTGAGCTTCGACCTCGATCGGGCCGAACGTGTCGGTCTCGACACGAACCGCCGGCTTTGCGCTGTCCGTCATGCCGTGCTCCCCCTTGCTGCTCGAAGCTGGCGCCAATCTGCGCCGGGGGACCCCGGTGTCAACGGCAGCCTGTGTCGCAGGCCGGCTCAAAGGCCCGGCAGGTTGGCAAGCGGCCGATCCCCTCAGGGCCGATCGGTCATCCGCTCACCTTGCGCGCCAGCGCTTCGACCTGCTGGCGCAGAACATCAAGCTCACCGCGCAGCCGATCGACTTCTCCTCCGAGCATTGTTCTGGCATTGCTCAGCTCGAAGCGCACGGTCTCGCTAATCATCGTCTGAAGCCCGGCGTGCTCAGCTCGAAACGGGCCTCCACGAGCTTGTAGAGTCCGGCCTGCTGCTTCTTGAGCAGATCCGTGTCTCTGCCCAGCATCAGCACCCGGTCGGTGAGGGTATCGAGCTTCCGCTCGGTGTCTCTGGTGCGCTCGTCGATGCGCTCCAGCGCGGCTTCGATCCGCTCCAGTGTCATGGCCGCGCGCCCATCGCCGTTGCCGCCCAAGGTAGCTTCCTCACGTCTACGACGCCCTGCCTACCATGCAACTGCAGCGCAGCTCCCCACAAGAGGCAAGCGTTGATGGGAGATGAAGGATGCCGCTACTTCTTGCGGAAGCGGTCGAGCGTCACGATCTCCGCGCCGCCGGAGCCGGAACCGGCTTCGTCCGACGCTTCCGTCTCGGGGCGCTCCTGCCGTGCCGTGAGAGGCAACGGCTCCACCGCGGGCGTTTCCGCCTCGACGTCCTCGTCGAGCGTGAACTGGAGGCCGAACTCCACGCCGGGATCGGCGAACACCTTGATGGCGGCGAACGGGATGCGCAGCCGATGAAGCTGCTCGCTGAAGCTGAGTGTCACCGAGAAGGCCTGCTCGTCGACCTCGAGATCCCAGAACTGGTGCTGGAGCACGATGGTCATGTCGACCGGATAGCGGTCGCGCAGGAACTCGGGCATGACCACGCCCGGATGGCGCGTGCGGAAGGTGATGTAGAAATGATGCGGCGGCAAGACGCCTTCCTTGCCCAGCTTTTCCAGCACGTCGCGCACGACCGTGCGGAGCGCGCCTTCGACCAGCCGTCCATAATCGATCCGTGAACGCCGCATCGACGCCCGCTTCCATCCATCGCTTCGGGTCAGGGCCCGAAGGCCGGGCCGGACGAGGTGGGGGGATTCTGTTGCCCGGCTCCCCCCGAGCCGCGGGAAGGCTACTTTTTAGGCAGCCGCCCGGAGTGCAACGTTGTCGTTGGCACTTGTGATTCGGCCCGATAACGGCGGAACCATGCCGGGCGAAGACTGTCCCTTTACTACGCGCGTCGATCCTAAGTCGCCCCCGTGATACCGCTCACGGCGGAACGATTGGTGGAGGCGCCGGGCTCTGCCCCCGGGTCCGCTACGCCTATTCCGGACAGCGTTTATCGCCATAGCCGGCGAACCGGCTCCCCATATATAGGCGGTCTCCGGCGGGACGCAACCGCCCAAGTGGCGCAGCGCTCACCTGTGCCGTACCGGTCCTCGCATGCTCTCGACACCGGCAACGGCCGCCTTTAGGTAGCCGAAGCCAGTCGACGGAGGACGCTCATGGCGTTGGACGAGGACAAGCGGGCGGAGATCGAAAGCCTCAGGGCGAGCCAGGCGCAAACCCGCCGTGCCACGGTGCCGGCACTCGAGGCCATCCTCTACGAGCCCCTGCCGGTCCTCGACCACGGCTTCGTCCGGGTGATCGACTATATGGGCGACGATGCCGCCATCGTGCAGGCGGCGCGGGTCTCCTACGGCAAGGGGACGAAGCAGGTCTCGAACGACCGCGGGCTCATCAACTACCTGATGCGGCACCGACACACGAGCCCGTTCGAAATGTGCGAGATCAAGCTGCACGTGAAGCTGCCGATCTTCGTCGCCCGCCAGTGGATCCGCCACCGTACCGCCAACGTCAACGAATATTCCGCGCGCTACTCGGTCCTCGATCGCGAGTTCTACCTGCCGGATCAGGAGTTCCTGCGCCTGCAGAAGGTCGAGAAGCGGGCGGTGGCGACGCAGGCCAGCCTGTTCGAGCTCGGGGATGCCGCAGCGCCCCAGGTGACCGCCGCCCAGTCCACGACCAACAAGCAGGGCCGGGAGGGCGTGCTCGAGGCCAACGCTGCGGCTTCCGTGCTCAAGGAGATCGGCGCCATCAGCAGCCGCAGCTTCACCGTCTACGAGAAGCTCCTGGGCGACGAGGAGCGGCCCGGCATCGCGCGCGAGCTCGCGCGCATGGTGCTGCCGCTCAACACCTACACACAGTGGTATTGGAAGATCGATCTTCACAATCTCCTGCACTTCCTGCGGCTGCGCTACGACGACCACGCGCAACACGAGATTCGCGCTTATGCGGAGGTGCTGTTCGGGATCGTGCAGAAGTGGGTGCCGCTGACGGCCCGCGCGTTCGAGGATTATCGCCTGAGCGGAGCGGAGCTCTCGGCCAAGGCGCTCGAGGTGATCCGCAGGCGGCTGCGCGGCGAGCCCGTGACCCGTGAGAATTCGGGCCTCAGCGCCGGCGAGTGGCGCGAGCTCGAGAGCCTGCTGCCCGAGCTCGCCGGCGATTGAGCCCGGCGTTCAGGAAGCGGCGTCGACCTTGCCGCCGCAGAGCAGGAACATCACGACGAACACCACCGGCACCAGCGCCAGTGCGAACCAGATCAGGTTGGAGAAGCCGGTGGTCAGCGCCACCACCGCCATGAGCAGCAAGAGGCCGAGGCCGAGCCAGCCGAGCGGGCCGAGACCCTCGTTCGGATTCATCCTTGCACCTTGTCCTATTGTTGATGAGTCCCGGCCGGACGGTAATGGCGACGAGACGATCGGCAACCGGACGCATCGTCACAGCATCCGGTGCCGGCACGGACTGTGGCGTGTTGCCGTTACCCGATTACCACGACATGCCGAAAAAGTGGTCTTCTTCCACAACTTGGCGCAGCCTTAATCGACATGCCCAGATTAGGGTGTTATGGCCGCATTATCGGTCGTTTAGGGTAACATATGTGAGGGGGCAGCAATGCGACTCCGGCTCGGTACCATGACATTGCTCGCCACTGCGGGCCTGCTCGCAGGCTGCGGCGGTTTCGAGGCCCAGCGGGTCTACGATGAGGCAGCCAGCGCCTCGCCGCAGGGCGACGCCTATCATCAGGCTCTGTACGCCGGCTACATGGAGCACGCGACGTACGAGCAAGAGAAGATGATGGACTATCCGGACGCGATCTACCATGCGCGCAAGGCCATCATGGCGGCTCGGGGTGAGACGCCGACGCCGACCGAGCCGAGCGAGCGCAAGCTGCCGGCCGACAAGATCGACGAGGTCACGCAGGCGCGCGCGCGCCTGGTCTCGGCCCTGAGCTCGGGCGGCCCGCAGCGCGATCCCGAGGCGGCCGGCAAGGCCCAGGCCTTCTACGACTGCTGGCTCGAGCAGCTCGAGGAGAACTTCCAGCCCAAGGACATCGCCTACTGCCGCGACGGGTTCTACAAGAACCTGGAGCTGATCGAGGTCAAGGCGGCGCCGCAGATGCCCGAGGTGGTGAGCCTCTCGGCCGACGTGCTGTTCGACTTCGACAAGGCGATCGTGAAGAACGAGTTCAAGCCCGAACTCGACAAGATCGCCGAGCTCCTGGTCAAGGACACCAGCGCCAACATCCTGGTCTGGGGTTTCACCGACACGGCCGGCCCGAAGGCGTACAACCAGAAGCTCTCCGAGCGCCGCGCCAATGCAGTGGCGGCCTACCTCCAGAGCAAGGGTGTCGACCGCAACCGCATGACCATCAAGGGCTTCGGTGAGACCAACCTCGCCGTCCCGACCCCGGACAACACGCCGAACGCGCAGAACCGTCGGGTGGAGATCCGTCGCCGCTGAGCGACCTCTCCGGCACCGAGCGCCGGGGCGCGGCCGAACGGGCCGCGCCCCTTTTCTTTGCCGCCGGTGCTGCTCAGCGGCGGATGTCGACGTCGCGCGTCTCGTGCAGGAAGAGTGCGCCCACGACAACGGTCATGGCCGCGACCGCAATCGGGTACCACAAGCCGGCGTAGATGTTGCCCCGGGCTGCCACCAGGGCGGTGGCGAGGAGCGGCAGCATCCCGCCGAACCAGCCATTGCCGATGTGGTAGGGCAGTGACATCGAGGTGTAGCGGATCTTGGTCGGGAACAGCTCGACGAGATAGGCCGCGATCGGCCCGTAGACCATGGTGACGTAGATCATCATGACGACGAGGAGCAGCATCGTCATCGGGTAGTCGATCTGCGCCGGATCGGCCTTGGCCGGGTAGCCCGTGGCAGCCAGCGCCGCCTTGAGCTGCGCTTCGTCCCAGCCCTTGATCTCGATCTGGCCGATTCTCGTCACCACCGCCTCACCCGGCTCCGCCGGCAGCGATGCGAACGACAGGCCCGACTTGGTGAGGAAGTCCTTCACCCGATCACAGGGCGTGAACCTGGTGCCGGGGGTCACGAAGACGTGGAAGCTGCAATCGTCGGCGGCGACGCTGATCGGCGTCGAGGCCTGATACTGTTCGAGCGCCGGGTTCACGTAGTGGGTGAGCGCCTTGAAGATCGGGATGTAGGTGACGGCGGCGATGGCGCAGCCGGCGAGGATGATCTTGAGCCGGCCGATCCGGTCGGACAGCCAGCCGAAGAAGATGAAGAACGGGGTGCCGACGAGAAGAGCCAGGCCGATGAGCTGGTAGGCCAGGAGATAGTCGACCTTGAGCGTGATCTGGAGGAAGAAGAGCGCGTAGAACTGGCCCGTGTACCACACCACGCCCTGGCCTGCCGTCGCGCCGAGAAGGGCCAGCAGCACGTACTTGTTGTTGGGGTAATGGAAGAAGCTTTCGGTCAAAGGCCGGCGCGAGCCGCGGCCTTCCTCCTTCATCTGCCGGAACACCGGCGATTCGTTGAGTTTCAGCCGGATGTAGACCGAGAACACCAGGAGGATCAGCGAGACCAGGAACGGCACCCGCCAGCCCCACTGCTTGAAGCTTTCGGCGTCGATGAAGCCGCGGCAGAGCCCGATCACGAGGAGCGAGAGGAAGAAGCCCAAGGTGGCCGTGGTCTGGATCCAGCTCGTGGCGTAGCCCCGGCCGTCGTGCGGCGCGTGCTCGGCGACGTAGGTAGCGGCACCGCCATACTCGCCGCCCAAGGCCAGGCCCTGCAGGAGGCGCAGGGCAACGAGAAGGAGCGGGGCGGCGAAGCCGATCGTGGCGTAGGTCGGCAGGAGGCCGACGGCGAAGGTGGAGGCGCCCATCACGAGGATGGTGACGAGAAAGGTGTATTTGCGCCCGACGAGATCGCCCACGCGTCCGAACACGAGCGCGCCGAACGGCCGCACGAGGAAGCCCGCGGCGTAGGTGGCGAAGGCGGAGAGCAAGGCCGCGGTCTCGTTGCCGGGCGGGAAGAACAAGGCGGCGAAGAAGGGGGCCAGCGTGGCGTAGAGATAGAAATCGTACCATTCGAACACCGTACCGAGCGAGGAGGCGAAGATGACCCGCCGCTCCTCGGCGCGCGAGACCAGCCGCGTCGTGCCGGCGCTCGGGGAAACACCGATCCCTGCCGTGCTCATGTCGTCCTCTCTGACGGCCCTTGTGGTTGCGAGATGCCGGGCATCCCGCTGCATCGGGCCGTTCTCGGGAGGAGCGGACGGCTGGCCTGCCACGTGGCCGGACTCGCAGCACCATGGCGCCGCGGTCCTGGCGTCTCGTCGCGCCCCCCTGATCCGAGCCGGCCAGGCTGCGGGTACCGGCACTCCACCCTTGGTTTAGCGCATTCGGGCTGCGACGAAAGGTCCGTGATACGAAATGCCGCAGAAGGATATGCCGGCTGCCCTTCTCAGGCGCTGCCGATCACGATGCCCGAGACGAACACGAGAAAGCCGCCGACCACCACCTGGAAGGCCGCCTGCAGGAACGGCGTGTCCATGTAGCGCGCCCGGATCCAGGCGATCGCCCAGAGCTCGATCAGGACGACCGCGACCGCGAGCGTGGTCGCGACGTTGAAGTCGGGGATGAGGTAGGGAAGGGTATGGCCGATCCCGCCCAGCGTGGTCATGAGGCCGCAGACGAAGCCGCGGATCCAGGGATGGCCGCGGCCGGTAAGGCTGCCGTCGTCCGAGAGCGCCTCGGCGAAGCCCATCGAGATGCCGGCGCCGATCGAGGCGGCCACGCCGACCAGGAACGCCTCCCAGCTGTTGCCGGTGGCGAAGGCAGCGGCGAACAGCGGGGCCAGGGTCGAAACCGAGCCGTCCATGAGGCCGGCGAGGCCGGGTTGCACGAACTGCAGGACGAAGCGCCGGTGCGCCGCCTCCTCCTCGGTCCGCCTGGCGCTCTCGGTCAGGTGCTTCTCGCCCAGGCGCTCGGCGAGCGAGAGATGCGCGGCCTCGGCCTCGGCGAGGTCGATCAGGAGCTTTCGGATGCTCGCATCGGTGACGTGCTCGGCGGCCTTGCGATAGAAGTTCTGCACCTCGGCCTCGAGCTCCTCGGCCTGGCGGCGCACCGCCTCGAGGCCCAGAGGCCGCATCAGCCACAAGGGTCTGCGGCGGACGAAGCCGCGCACGTCCTCGCGCCGGACCATCGGGATGTGCTCGCCGAACTTCTGCTTGAAGAGCTCGATCAGCGCCCGCCGGTGGCCGCTCTCCTCCTCGGCCATCTCCTCGAACACCTTGGCCGAGGCCGGGTAGCTCTCGCGCAGGCCCTCTGCGTAGTCGCGGAAGATGCGGCCGTCCTCTTCCTCGAGCGAGATCGCCAGCGCCAGGATCTCGCGCTCGCTGAGGTCCGTGAAGCGCTTTTGCGGACGCAGGCCGAGGGTCGGCATGAAGAGGCTCTCCTGACGGGATCGGCAAAGTCTAGAAGGATTCTAGTTTCCCGTCGGCGCCTCGACAACGGTCGAGCCGCTGCGCGCCGCACCACGAGCCCGTCGTCTCCGGGCCCGGAGCGGAAGAGATGGCTGCGCTGCCCGAGAGGTCTGCAGCGCAGCCTGCAAATCGGCAGACCCGTCCGCACTCGGGCAGCGCAGATGACAAGAGTCGTCCAACGTCCTCAAAATAGACGGGCAATCATTGTTCGAATTTTCTGAAGAAGGCGTTTCCTCGTCGCTGTCGATTTCGGCGCATCTAGGTACGCTCTTTCCTATCCAGGCGACACGAAAACGATATGTCCAAATATCGTCTCTGTCAACCGGATCGTTTCTATTGTGGATGGGTGTCCGATATCTAGAGCGCGCCTTGGTAATTCTTGCCGTATCGGATAACGGAAGTCGCTTCGCGGTTGAAGAGCCCGTCATCCCGAGCCTGTCCGATGCCTGCCGCGGCGGCCGCTCCCCGGCACGGGTCTCGCCGGCTGCAGCGGCAGAGAGGCTCGCTGGACTGTCGGATGCCGATCCCCATCTCTCTTGTCGGCGCGTGCCGGTGACGTCACAAGGGCGCCAGCGTTCCTCAACCCTCTCCTCGTGCGGAAACCCTGATGGGCTTCAACTGCGGCATCGTCGGCCTGCCCAATGTCGGCAAGTCGACGCTCTTCAATGCCATCACCAACACGACGGCCGCGGCCGCCGCCAACTACCCGTTCTGCACCATCGAGCCCAATGTCGGCCGGGTGCCGGTGCCGGATTCCCGGCTCGACGTGATCGCGAGGATCGGCAGGTCGGCCAGGATCGTGCCGACCCAGCTCGAGATCAAGGACATCGCCGGTCTCGTGCGCGGCGCTTCCAAGGGTGAGGGGCTGGGCAACCAGTTCCTGGCCGCGATCCGCGAGGTCGACGCCATCCTGCACGTGCTGCGCTGCTTCGAGAACCCCGACGTGGTCCACGTCGAGGGGGCGGTCGATCCCTTGCGCGACGCCGAGTTGATCGAGACCGAGCTCCTGCTCGCCGACATCGAGAGCCTCGCCCGGCAGAAGGACGGACTCGTCAAGCGGGCGCGCGGGCAGGACAAGGAGGCGAAGGCGAAGCTCGACCTCCTCGAGAAGATCCTGCCGCCCATGGAGGACGGCCGTTCGGCGCGGGCGCTCGAGGTGAGCGAGGAGGAGAGGCCGTTCCTTGCGAGCTTCAACCTGCTCACCGCCAAGCCCATCCTCTATGTCTGCAACGTCGACGAGGAATCGGCCGCGACCGGCAACGCGCTCACCCGCAAGGTGGCCGAGATGGCGAGCGCGCAAGGGGCGCGATCGGTCGTGATCTCGGCCGCGATCGAGGCCGAGCTCTCCGCCCTCGCCGAGGAGGAGAAGCGGGAATATCTGGCCTCGCTCGGCCTCGACGAGCCCGGCCTCAACCGCGTCATCCGCGAGGGGCACGAGCTCTTGGGCCTGCTCACCTACTTCACGGTCGGCCCCAAGGAGGCCCGCGCCTGGACGGTGCGCCGCGGCGCCAAGGCGCCGGAAGCCGCAGGCGTCATCCACACCGATTTCGAACGCGGCTTCATCTGCGCGGAAGTGATCGCCTACGACGACTTCGTCCGGCTCGGCGGCGAGCAGGGCGCGAAGGAGCAGGGCAAGATGCGTCTCGAAGGTCGCGACTACGTCGTCCAGGACGGCGACATCTGCCATTTCCGCTTCAACGTCTGAGCGGCTCTCATGCGCCTCCTGAGCAACGCGGACTGGGCCAGGCGCAGGGCCGCCGTCCGCGACGAGACCGCGGGCGGCCTGCGCCGCGCGGCCGCGCTGCTCGGCATCACGCGCGCCCGGCTGCCGCTCGCGGTGGTGCTGTCGCTCACGTTCGGCCTGATGCTCATGGCGGCGCTCGCGATCGTGCTCGGGCTCGCCTTCTACGCCGGCACCGCCAACACCCGCGAGCTGCTGGCCGACCGCACCAATCTCCTGCTCGACACGCTCGAGGGCCGGGTGGAGAGCCTGCTCCGGCCGGTCGAGGAGCAGCTGCGGGCCGTGGCCAGCGAGATCACCGACGGCGATCTCGAGCCCGAGCCGATGATGACCCGCGGCCGGGCGCTGCGCGGCATCCTCGCCACCACCCCCCAGGTCGTCGGCATGGCCTTCGTCCGACCCGACTTCCGGGCGTTCCGCTTTCTGCGCACGAAGGGCAGCCTTCCGCCCGAGGACTGGTCGGGCCTCGAGCCGATCCGGCGCGCCTTCGAGCACGCAGCGGGCGACGCGGTCGTGTGGGGTGCTCCGGCCTGGAGCGCCAACCTGCAGCAGACCGTCATCAACGCCCACATCCCGGTGCGTCGGGACGGGCAGCTCCTGGGGCTCCTGTTCGCGGCCGTCACGCTGGACACGGTCGTGCGCCGGGTCGACGAGATCTCGGCCGGCATCGGCCAGCCCGTGTTCGTGCTGCAGGGGCGCGATGCCGTCGTGGCGCTGCCCCGGCTCGACACCAGCATCGTGGGGCCGGATCATCCGCTGCCGCTCCTGCCCGAGGCGGGCGATCCGGTGCTGGCGGCGATGTGGGCCGGCTCGCAGGCGAATCTCGACGTGCTGGGCGAGCATCTGCGCGGTGCCGTGCGCCTGGTCGAGGCGACGGGAGACCGCTGGGTCGTCCTCTACCGCGAGATCGCGGGCTTCGGCGACCAGCCCTGGGTGGTCGGCACCTATCTTCCGGCCAGCGTGGCGGGCGCCGAGATCCGCCGCCTGTGGTACGCGGGGCTGCTCAGCCTCGCCTGCATCGCCGTTGCGGTCGCCGCCACCTTCTGGCTCGGGCGGCGCATGGCGCGGCCCGTGGAGAAGCTCGCCGAGGCCGCCGCGCACATTCAGGCCCTCGACCTCGACGCCGTGCCGCTCCTGCCGCGCAGCCACGTGCGCGAGCTCGATCGGGCGGCCAGGGCGTTCAACGCCATGAGGAACGGGCTCGCCTGGTTCGAGACCTACGTGCCGCGCCGGCTCGTGCGTCAGCTCATGGACAATCCCTCGCCCGAGGTCGTGGCCTCGCGCCAGCTCGAGGTGACGGTGCTGTTCACCGACATCGTCGGCTTCTCGCGCCTGGCCGAGCAGCTCGACGCCGGCGAGGCGGCCTCGCTCCTGAACCGGCATTTCGAGCTGCTCGCGGGCTGCGTCGCCGAGACCGAGGGGACCGTCGACAAGTTTCTGGGCGACGGCATGATGGCGTTCTGGGGCGCGCCGCTGCCGCAGCCCGACCATGCGCTCCGCGCGGTGCGCGCGGCCCTTCTGATCCGCGACCGGCTCGCCGAGGCGCGAGGCTTTCCGCCGCTCCGGCTCCGGCTCGGCATCCATACCGGCACCGCGCTCGTCGGCAACATCGGCTCCAGCGACCGGCTCAACTACACCCTCGTCGGCGACACGGTGAACATCGCCCAGCGCCTCGAGCAGCTCGGCAAGGAGATAGCGCCGGACGACGGGATCGTGATCCTCGCGAGCGGCACCACCGCGGCCCATGCGGCGGGCCTGTGCCGGATCGAGCCCCTGGGCCCGCGCCAGCTCCGGGGCCGCGACGAGACCGTCGAGGTGTTCCGCCTGTGCTGACGCGAGGGCAGCCGCCGCGCTACGCGCGCACGTCCGCGAACCGGCCCAGCATGGCGGCGTGGGTCTCGATGCCGCGCCGGTAGCACACCAGCTCGAACTTCTCGTTCGGGCTGTGCACGCGGTCGTCGTCGAGGCCGAAGCCCACGAGCAGCGTGTCGAGCCCGAGGATGCGCTTGACCGCGGCCACCACCGGGATCGAGCCGCCGCAGCCGATCAGGACGGGGGCGACGCCGAACACCTCATGGGCCGCCTGCTTCGCCGCATCGAGGAAGGGCGAATCGGTCGGCACGCGGATGGCGCCGCCCACCCCCATGTCGACGAAGTCGAGCCGGCAGCCCGCGGGCGTGCGCGCCGCGAAGAAGCGCTTCAGGGCCGCCATGATCCTGGCCGGGTCCTGGTCGGGGACGAGGCGGCAGGAGAGCTTGGCCGAAGCCTTCGACGCGATGATCGTCTTCGAGCCCTCGCCGGTATAGCCGCCCCAGATCCCGTTGATGTCGCAGGTGGGCCGCGACCAGACGCGCTCGAGCACGCTTCTGCCCGCCTCGCCCGTGGAGCTCCTCAGCCCGGCGCCGGCGAGGAACGCCGCCTCGTCGAAGCCGATGTTCCGCCAGGCTTCGGCCTCCTCGGGCGCTATCTCGCGCACGTCGTCGTAGAAGCCCGGGATCTGCACTCGGCCCTCGTCGTCGTGGAGCTCCGCCAGGATCCGGCAGAGCGCGTTGATCGGGTTGACGACGGCCCCGCCGTACATGCCGGAATGGAGGTCGTGGCTCGGCCCGTGCAGCGTCACCTCGGCGTAAGCCAGGCCGCGCAGCATGTAGGTGATGGCGGGCCTGTCGACGTCCAGCATCCCGGTATCGGAGATGACGCAAACGTCGGCCCGGAGCTCGTCGCGGTTGGCGAGGAGGAACGGCTCGAGGCTCCTGCTCGAGGCTTCCTCCTCGCCCTCGAGGAAGATCGTGACCCTGACCGGCAGCGCCCCGTGCACCGCCTTCCAGGCGCGCATCGCCTCGATGAAGGTCATGATCTGGCCCTTGTCGTCGACGGCGCCGCGGGCGACCACGCGCGGCCCGCGCGGGCCCTCGACGATCGTGGGCTCGAAGGGCGGGGTCTCCCAGAGCTCGATCGGATCGGCAGGCTGGACGTCGTAATGGCCGTAATAGAGGAGGTGCGGCGCGCCCTCGGGTGCGGAGCGGTCGTGCGCCACGACCATGGGCATCCCCTCGGTCGGCCGCACGGACGCCTCCATGCCGATCTCGGCGAGCCGGTCGGCCAGCCATCGCGCGCAGGCCTTGGTGTCGGCCTCGTGCCGCGGATCGACGCCGACGCTGGGAAAGCGCAGGAGATCCTGCAGCCGGGCGACGCTCTGGGCGAAGGTCTCCTCGATGTGGCGCAGGACGGGTGCGGTGTCGGGCATCGGGCAGCTCCGAGGTGGAAGGCAGGTCGTGGGCGGCGAGCTTAGCAGCGGGGCGAAGCTCGCGACAGGCCGAGAGGATGGCCGGCGCGGTCGTGCGGATCGCCCCGGACCGGCGAGGCGCAGCATGCTCCTGCTGGCCGGTGCCGGATGCGTGCCACGGGTCGAGCCGTGCGTCGCGCTTCCCGGAGCGCGTTCGGCTCCCTAGAGTAACAGAACGATGCTCATCGCCTGCAGGGGGCCGTCATGTGTCGCATCTACGCCAGCACCGATCCCAAGGAATACGCGCCGGTGACGCGCTCGGTGCGCCTGCACGGCGTGGTCACCTCCATCCGCCTCGAGGCCCGGTTCTGGGCCATCCTCGACGAGATGGCGGAAGGCGAGGGCACCACGACGCCGAAGTTCCTGGCCAGGCTCCACGACGAGGTCGTCGAGCTGCACGGCGAGGTCGCGAATTTCGCCTCGCTTCTGCGCGTGGTCTGCGCCGTCCATCTCGAGCGACGCGGGCGGCCCGCCGCCGGCCGCCGCGAGCCGCGGGGTGCCACGCTGCCGGCCTTCGCCTGAAGGTTGTTCCGACATCTTCTTCGTAGTAGCCGGCTACTACCCGCCCGGCTTTTCCGGCGCTAATGTCCCGTCATTAGACGGCGCGGGCGCGGACGCTGATCGGCCCCGGCCGCAGCAAGGGTCAGGGGGGTGAGCATGGCAAGCGGCGCACGCTGGCGGGCGATTCTCGGCGGTCTCCTCGGAGCATCCCTGCTCGGCACGGCCGCCATGGCCCAGGTTCCGGGCAAGGCCAGCCTCGGGACGCAGGAGGACCACCCGACCCTCACGCTGCCGGAGCCGCAGCCGCACTGGGTCTACGTCCTCGAGCCCGTGTTCCCTTATCTGCAGGCCTCGAAAGTCTGGATCATCGACGGCGACACCCTGCAGTACAAGGGCATGGTGAACGCCGGCTACACGGCGAACCTCGTCCTCGATCACGACAAGGCCGGCTTCTACGTCACCGAGACCTACTGGTCGCGCGGCACGCGCGGCGACCGCACCGACGTCGTCACCTTCTTCGACGGCAAGACGCTCGAGGCCACGGGCGAGGTGAAGCTGCCGCAGGGACGCTTCCTCGTCGTGCCCAAGAAGAACAACGCCGAGCTCACCACCGACGGCCGCTATCTCCTGTCCTACAACATGGCGCCCTCGATGGGGCTCAGCGTCGTCGACGTGAAGGAGAAGCGCTACGTCGGCGAGATCGAATCGGGCGGCTGCAGCCTCGCTTACCCGACGGGCCCGAAGAGTGTGGCCATGCTCTGCCCGGACGGCTCCTTGCAGAACGTCACCTTCGACGAGAACGCCAGGGCCACGATCGAGAACGGCAAGCCGTTCTTCGATTCCGAGAACGATCCGGTGTTCGAGCACGCGGCCATGCACCGGCCGAGCGGCCAGGCCTTCTTCATCTCCTACGACGGCTGGGTTTACCCTGTGACCCTCAAGGGCAGGCCCGTCGTCGGCGAGCGCTGGAGGCTGCAGAGCGCGGCCGACGAGGGCTGGCGGCCCGGCGGCTGGCAGATCGCCGCCTTCCACGCCGCGAGCAACCGCCTGTTCGTCCTGATGCACGAGGGCGACAGGTGGACCCATAAGGCGGCCGGCCACGAGGTCTGGGTCTACGACGTGGCGAAGAAGCAGCGCATCCAGCGCATCCCGCTCGCCCACCACTCGATCTCGGTCAACGTCTCGCAGGACGACAAGCCGCTGCTCTATGCCTTGAGCGAGACCGCCACCCTCGAGGTGTTCGACGCCACGAGCTACCAGTCGAAGGGGGTCAAGGAAGGGATCGGCATCTCGCCTTACGTCCTCTACGTCTACGGCGAGTGAGGGTATCCCCGCATGAGCCTCGATCCGGCCCTGGCCCTGACCCTGGCGCTGGTGCTGGCCGCGATCTTCGCGACGGCCGCCATTGCCAAGCTCAAGGCCATGAGCGCCTTCGTGGGCGTGGTCGAGAACTACCGGCTCCTGCCGCCGCCGCTGGTGACGCCCGCTGCCTGGGCGCTGCCGCCCGTGGAGCTCCTGGCGGCGCTCGGCCTGCTCTTCCCGCCGACCCGGCCCTTCGCGGCGCTCGTGGTCGCGGCCCTGCTCCTGCTGTTCGCGCTCGCGATCGGCATCAATCTCGCCCGCGGCCGTGATCGGATCGACTGCGGCTGCTTCGTCGGTCTTTTGCGCCAGCGCCTGAGTTGGGGGTTGGTCGGGCGCAATCTCGTCCTGGCGCTCGCGGGCCTGGTGCTGACGCTGGATCGGGGCGCATCTCGCCCGCTCGCGGTGCTCGATGCCGTCACGGTGCTCGCCGCCGTCCTCTGCCTTCTTCTGCTCTATGCCGCCGTCAGCCGCCTGTTCGGCGTGGCGCCCACCCCGCTCAAGCAAGCGAGCTGAAACCATGGATCCGTTGGTCGTCTCGCAGGTCCTGTCCTGGGTCGTCATCCTGGCGCTCACCGTGACCGTGCTGGCGCTCACCCGTCAGATCGGCGTGCTGCACGAGCGCGTCGCACCTTTGGGCGCTCTCACCACCAGGACCGCGGTCGAGGTCGGCGATCTCGCGCCCGAGTTCGACGTGAGCGATCTCGCCGGGCGCAAGCTCCATCTCGGCGGACGGCAGGCCGACGGGCGCAGCCAGCTCCTCCTGTTCGTCTCGCCCGTGTGCCCGATGTGCAAGAAGCTCCTGCCCGTGGCGCGCTCCTTCGCCCAGAGCGAGCGGCAGAACGTCAAGATCGTGCTCATGGGGGACGGCGACCGGCCCTCGCACGAGGCCATGGTCAAGGAGCATCGCCTCGAGGCCATGCCGATGGTGCTGGCTCCCATCGTCGGCATCACGCTCGGCATCGGCAAGCTGCCGCACGCCGTCCTGATCGACGCCGCGGGCGTGATCCGCGCCAAGGGCATCGTCAACAGCCGCGAGCATCTCGAGAGCCTGCTGGTGGCACAGGAGACCGGCCACGCCTCGATCCAGGATTACCTTCTGGGCGCCGAGCGCCCGCAGCGCCCGAACGGTGCGGCTGCCGCACCGCACCACCACGACACCGGGAGGATGAGCGCATGATCCTCGACGCGTTCGACCGTATGATGGAGAGCGCCGCCCGTCGGGTGGCGCAGCGCAGCTCGCGCCGCAGCGTGCTGGCCCGGCTGGGGACGGCCTTGGTCGGCGGCGCCGTTCTGCCGATGCTGCCCGTGGACCGCACCGGCCGCATGAAGATGGCGCACGCCGAGGCCTTCGCGAAGACCGCGCAGACCACCGACCCCACCGCCTGCAACTACTGGCGCTACTGCTCGTCGGACGGCTACCTGTGCTCGTGCTGTGGCGGCACCTACAACCAGTGCCCGCCCGGCAGCCACGCCTCGCCCACGAGCTGGATCGGCACCTGCATCAATCCCGACGACAACACCGCCTACCTCATCGCCTACCAGGACTGCTGCGGCAAGGATTCGTGCGGGCAATGCAACTGTCTCGGCACCGAGGGCGAGATGCCGACCTACCGGCCCGAGCTCAACAACGACATCGTCTGGTGTTTCGGGGCGCCCTCGATGGTCTATCACTGCTCGAGCGCCGTGGTGATCGGCAAGGCGTGATCGCCAGAAGCAGGCTCGCCGCGGTCCTCGCGACGGCGCTGCTCGCGGCGTCGTCGCCGGCGTGGGCCGGCGACGATCCGGCAGCCTCGCAGGTCCAGCACTATAGCGGGGTGAAGGCCGACTACGCCTTCCGCTGCAAGGGTTGCCACGGCTTCGACGGCGAGGGCACGCCCGGCCACGTGCCGCGCCTTCGGGGCTTCGTCGGTCTCTATACCTGGCTGCCCGAGGGGCGCGACTATCTCCTGCGTGTCCCCGGTGCCGCGCGCTCGCGTCTCGACGATGCGCGCCTCGCCGCCGTCCTCAACTGGGTGCTCGCGACCTACGGCGCCGGCCAGGTGGCGCCCGGCTTCGCCCCGTTCACGGCCGAGGAGGTGGGAGTGGCGCGCCGCCGGCCGCTCCTGAACCAGAAGGAGGTGCGCGCCCGGCTGATCGCCGAGATGCGCGCGAAGGGCCTGATCGGCGAGGGGGAGGACGGTCTCGGCGTCTCGCCCGAGCACCGCGGCTGAGCATCGCCGCCCGTTCACGATGCCTGACATCGTGAACGGGCGCTGGACGCGATTCTCAGGGTACCACTTCGACGATGCTCATCATCCCGGCGTCGCCGTGCTCGGCGATGTGGCAGTGGAACACGGCCGTGCCCGCGAAATCGCGGAACGGGATCAGGATCTCGACCCGCTCGCCGGGCCGGATGTCGATCGTGTCGCGCCAGGCGGGATAGGGCGCCTCGACCCCGTTGCGCCGCCAGACCTGGAACGGCCAGACATGCAGGTGGAACACGTGATCCTGCGTGTCGACGTTCGTGATCTCCCACAGCTCGAGATCGCCGAGCTTCGCCCGGACCGGTTCCAGGTGCGGATGGCCGTCGGGCGTGAGGAACGCCATCGCCATCCTGAGCGTGCGCCGGGTCGCCGCCGCCGCGGGATCGAGCCGCTCGACCGTGGCGAGCCGCACCGGCAGCGGCGAAGGCGTCGCCTTCGCGGGCGGACGGATGGTGAGCAGCGTCTCGACCTCGGCGGGCGTGCGGATGGCGCCGCTGTTGTAGGGAATCTGGACGAGACGCAGCGGCTCGCCCGGCTCGAGCGGCAGCAGGAGATCCACGCGCTGGGCAGGGGTGACCAGCACCTGCGCGAGCGCCTGCGGCGCTGCGAGAAGATGCCCCTCGTGCGCGGCGAGCTGCAAGGGGCGGCCGTCGTCGCGGGCGAGCAGCAGCATGCGGGCGTTGCAGGCATTGATCAGCCGCAGCCGGACCAGAGAGGCCTTCGCATCCAGCACGGGGCCCGGCACGCCGTTCACGAGCACGCTTCGCCCGGTCTTGCCGCGCGCCCAGTCGCCCGTCGTGTGCTCGGCCGGCAGGCCGTCCACGACCGAGAGGTCCTTGACCACGACGACGTGCTCGTCCGCCGCGGCGAGCTCCGGCACCTCGCGCTCGAGCGGCCGGTCGATCACGAGCGGCCCGGCGAGCCCGCGCCAGAGCTGGCGTGCCAGGCGGTGGTGGGTGTGCGGGTGATACCAGAACGTGCCGCCATAGCCTTCCGGCACCTCCAGCTCGTAAGTGTGCCGCTCGCCCGGCTCCACCTCGACGAAGACGTTGTCGCCGTAGCCCTCGGGCGAGACGTGGAGCCCGTGGAAGTGCAGGTTCGTGGGCTCGTCGAGCGCGTTCACGAGCGTGATGCGCAGACGGTCGCCCTCGGCGGCGCGGATCAGGGGCCCGGGATAGCAGCCGTTGTAGGTCAGAAGCCGCACCCGCTCGCCCGCGACCTCGAGCTCCTCGGCCCGCGCTTCGAGCGTCACCTCGACGAGGCGGCGGGCGGCTGCGGCCGTCGCCGGCAGCGCGATGCGGCCGAGGCTGCTCAAGGCTGCGCCCAGCCCGGCCCCGAGCAGGCTCCGTCGTGAAACCGATGGGAACAAGAGATTTTCCTCTGCCTGACGTGCGCCGCCATTATTTACGGTATCGGCGGTGGTAGTACCGCTTTGTTACCTGGTGGAGTGATGTTCTGTTAGAACGGTTTCAGTCTAAGGAGGAGCGTGTCCATGGCCAAGGCCATTCACATGATGATCCGGGTCCTCGACCTGGATCGGTCGATCGCTTTTTATCGCACCGCGTTCGGGCTCGACGTCGCCGACCGGTTCGACTTCGACACGTTCACGCTGGTCTACCTGCGCAACCCCGAGGCCGATTTCGAGGTCGAGCTCACGCTCAACAAGGGGCGCACCGAGCCCTACAGCCACGGCGAAGGCTACGGCCACATCGCCTTCGCGGTGGACGACCTCGATGCCGAGCACAGGCGCTTCACGGCAGCCGGGCTCAACCCGAACCCGATCAAGGAGTTCCACCGCGACGGCGGGCTGATGGCGCGATTCTTCTTCGTCCAGGACCCGGACGGGTACAAGATCGAGGTTCTCCAGCGGCACGGGCGCTACCGCTAGCCGGCGGTCGTCCAGGGAGGCTGAACCAATGAGCAAGACAATCTTGGACCGGCGGACGTTTTTGACGAGCGCGGCGCGCACGGCGGCCACGGTGGTGGTGCTCTCGGGTGCTACCACCATCCTGGCCGCGAACCGCGCCTGGGCCATGACGCTCGGCGCCCTTGGCGCCGACGAGGCCGCGGTGCTGCTCACCATGACCCGCCACCTCTACCCGCACGACTGGCTCGGCGACCTCTACTACGCCGAGGTGGTCGAGGCCTATGACGCCAAGATCCAAGGCGACCCGAGCCTGGCACCGCTGGTCAAGGACGGCATCGCCGCGCTGGATCGGGCCATGGGCGTCCCCTTCCTCCGGCTCTCGCCCGGCACCCAGCTCGAGGCCCTCAAGCGCCTCGAGCAGACACCCTTCTTCCAGAGCGTGCGCGGCCACACCGTGGTCGCGCTCTACAACAACAAGAACCTCTGGGCCGACTTCGGCTACCAGGGCAGCTCGGCCGAGTACGGCGGCTA
Organism: Benzoatithermus flavus; assembly: GCF_037908215.1. NCBI lineage: Bacteria > Pseudomonadati > Pseudomonadota > Alphaproteobacteria > Geminicoccales > Geminicoccaceae > Benzoatithermus > Benzoatithermus flavus. The sequence continues at coordinate 44,167 of NZ_JBBLZC010000036.1, forward strand.
TCTGTTCCGCGGCTTCCAGGACGCCGGCTGGACCCTGCAGCCCGACGCCGAAGCCAGCCCGCCGCCGTTTCTGGGCTGAAGCAGGGAGGAAACCGACATGGCTGCCAAGTACGACTTCGACGATGACAGCGTGGTCGTCATCATCGGCTCGGGTGCCGGCGGCGGCACGCTCGCCAACGAGCTGTGCCAGAAGGGGATCAAGGTGGTCCTGCTCGAGGCCGGCAAGCAGCAGAGCATCGACAGCTTCGTCAACGACGAGTGGGCGAGCTTCGCCCAGCTCGCCTGGCTCGACAAGCGCACCACCTCGGGCACCTGGCGCATCGCCAAGGACTTCCCCAATCTCCCGGCCTGGACCTGCAAGACCGTCGGCGGCACCACCACCCACTGGGCCGGCGCCGCCTTGCGTTTCCAGGAGCACGAGTTCAAGGCCAGGAGCACCTACGGCGACATCGAGGGCGCGACGCTGCTCGACTGGCCGTTGACGCTGCAGGAGCTCGCGCCCTACTACGAAAGGGCCGAGGACAAGATGGGCGTCACCCGCACCCAC
>NZ_JBBLZC010000116.1:0-576 GCF_037908215.1 Benzoatithermus flavus
CGATGAGAAAATATCCGTACTCTTCGAGAAAATCGACGTTATGCTTAAAGAAATTATATGCCTCGGCGTAATGGTTTAATGCATCATCATACAGCTCCAACCGGTGTTTGGCGCGCCCTAAATCCCACTCAAACTGTGGATCATACTCGCCGTCAGCCATCGCCCGCTCGAGGAGCGACACGACGTCCTCATAGCGTTGCTCATGAAGCCAAAGCGCCGATAACACCGTCAGCGCCTCGACATAGCCATTGTCGATTTCAAGAGCCTTTTGCAATTGCTCTTCCGCTTCGGCCGGTTTGTTCAGTTTCAGCGCGAGCTTGCCGGCATACAGGCGGAGCTCTTTGTTCCATTCATCGATGCTGATGCCTTCCCGCACAGTTTCGTAGCTTTTTTGAAGCTGTCCTTCCTGTTCATACGCTTTGGCCAAATATAAGTAAAGCGGAGCATAGTCAGGATCAAGCTCTTTTAAGGCGCCAAGCTTGTCAATGGCCGTTTGCGTATAGCCGGCCTGCAAGGCGGTGAACCCATAGGCGAACAGCGTCCGGCTGTCCGTTTTTTCGTTAAGCGCCGCCTCAT
>NZ_JBBLZC010000037.1:0-43733 GCF_037908215.1 Benzoatithermus flavus
TCCCCCCGAGCCGCAGATGCTGCAGGAAGGCGGGCCGGCACGACGGCGCGTGGTGGTGCAGGCCACGCCAGGAGCGGCCCTCGAAATGATCGAGGCCACGCTCTTCTGAACCGCGCCGGGATTCCCGGAGGCTTCACCATTTGCAAGGATGGAGCCATGGGAACGAAGAAGCCATACCCGGCGGAGCTGCGTGCGCGCGCCGTCCGCCTCGTGCGCGAGCAGGAAGCCGAGCACGCCTCACGGGCGGCGGCGAGCCGCTCGATCGCATCGTCGACTTCGCCTGCGTCGGCGCGCGTCTGGTCATCGAGGTCGATGGCGGTCAGCATGCCGAGCGTGCGGCGGATCGGGCTCGTGATGCCGATCACCGGCGGCGGGGCCGAAGCGGCGGGGCGGATCGCAGCACGAACGGACAGCGCCTGACCCGTATCGCGGCTGCCGCTCGCCGACCCGACCGCACCCCGGTGCTTCGTCGCCGCCAGTGGTCGGCGCGGCCGTTTCAGGCCGCGTCGCGTTCCAGGATCGTCTCGACGGCCACGAGCGAGAGCACGTCGCCGATCAGGATCAGGGTCGGCCCCTTAAGCCCGGCTGCGGTCACGGCCGCGACGATGCCGGCGAGGTTAGCTTCGATCCGCCGCTCGTCCGGCAGGCTCGCGTTCTCGGTCGCGACCACGGGCGTGCCCGGCGCCATGCCCGCCTCGAGCAGGCACGCCGCCAGCTCTGGCAGGGTCCGGGTTCCCATGTAGACCGCGAGCGTGCCGCCGGAGCGGGCGAGGGCTTGCCAGTCATGCGCGGGCAGGCCCTCGTCGTCCTGACCATGGCCGGCGACGAGGTGCAGGCTGCGGGCAATGCCGCGGTGGGTGAGCGGCACGCCGAGGCTCGCGGCGGCGGCGAAGGCGGCGCTGATGCCGGGGACGATCTCGACCGCCACCCCGGCAGCGCGCAGGGCCGCGATCTCCTCGCCGCCGCGGGCGAAAAGGGACGGGTCGCCGCCCTTGAGGCGGACGACGTGCGCTCCGGCCCGCGCATGCTCGAGCAGCAGCCGGTTGATCGCGGTCTGACTCAAAGGATGCCGGCCGCAGCGCTTGCCGACGTCGATCCGGCGCGCGCCGCCTCGGGCGAGCTCGAGGATCGCGGGATTGACGAGCTTGTCGTAGAGGATCACGTCGGCCTGCTGCAGCGCCTTGAGTGCCTTCAGGGTCAGAAGCTCGGGATCGCCGGGCCCGGCGCCGATCAGGGTCGCCCGGCCGAGCGGGCGGGGCTTGGCCGCGGATGTCATCGGCTCACGCGGCGGCTGCGGCATGGACGTCACGGATGATCTCCCTGAGCTCGGGGATGCAGGAGCCGCAGCCGGTGCCGGCGCGGAGCGCCGAGCCCAGCTCGGCGATGCTGGTGAGCCGGCGTGCGACGATGGCCGCGCGCAGCGTGGCGAGGCCGACGGAGAAGCAGGCGCAGACCGTCCGGCCGCCTTCGTCGGTGCAGCCGGCGCTCCGGCCAGCGAGGAGGGCGGCTCGTGCCCCCTCGGCGACCGGTCCGCCCAGAAGCCCGGCCAGCGTCTCGCGGGTGGGCAGCGGGGCGGCGCTGCCGGCAGCGGCGAGGAACAGGCAGGCCTCGAGACGGCCGCTCGTCAGCGTCGCAAAGCGCCAGACCCGCCGGCCGGGATCGACCACCTCGAGATGGTCGGCGGCGGCCGGCACGTCGAGAAGGCGCCACGCCATCGCCGTGAGCGCCTGCCCCTGCGGCAGCTCGCCCGAGCCGGCGAGCTCGAGCGCGTGGCCCCGGGCGAGCGGAATGCGGGACCAGTGAATGTCGGGCTCGGCCGGAGCGACCGGCCGGCGATGCAGCAGGAGGCCGCGCCAGCGGATCGCGACCGGCTCGGCCGCGACCGGCGTCGCCTTCAGCTCGGGCTGGCCCGAGACCGGGTCGCACGCTGCGCCGACCAGCCGCGCCACCGGTCCGGCCGAAGCGAAGGCATGGGTCCAATGCATCGGCACGAAGACCTCGCCCTCGCGCTGGGTCGCGCTCACGGCGGCGTGCAAGACCAGGCTGCCGTCGGCGCTCGTCAGGCGGACGAGGCCGCCGTCGGCGATGCCGAGCCGGGCCGCATCGCCAGGGGCGAGCGTCGCGGTCGGTGCACCGATATGGGCGAGGAGCTTCGGCACGCGACCGGTGCGGGTCATGGTGTGCCACTGGTCGCGCACCCGGCCGGTGTTGAGGAGGAGCGGCCGCTCGGCGTCCGGCTGCTGCGCGGGCGGACGGAACGGTGTCGGCACGAGCCGGGCGCGGCCGTCGGGCGTAGGAAAGCCGCCCGCCGCGAACAGCCGCCCACCCTCGCTCGCAGCGCCCGCCGGCAACGGCCAGCGGCAGGGCTCGAGAGCATCGTAGGCGGCGGAATCGAGCGTCGCGAGGGCACCCAGATCGAACGGCCGACGGCCAGCATTCAGCATGGCCGAAAGCGTCGCATGCTCGCGGAAGATCGCGGCCGGCCCGTTCCAGGCGAAGGCCTCGTCCCAGCCCATGCGCCGTGCGACCTGGGCCAGAATCCACCAGTCGGCCTTCGCCTCGCCGGGCGGTTTCCGGAACGGACGCTGGCGCGAGAGCCGCCGCTCGGAATTGGTGACGGTGCCGTCCTTCTCACCCCAGCCCGCCGCAGGCAGAACGAGGTCGGCGAGAGCGGTCGTGTCGGTGGGCCAGCAGTCCGAGACGACGACGAACGGGCAGGCTTCCAGCGCCTCGCGCACCCGCTGCGCCCGTGGCAGGCTCGCGGCCGGGTTGGTCGCGACGATCCAAAGGGCCTTGATGCGACCGTCGCGGACGGCCTCGAACATCTCGACCGCCTTCAGGCCCGGCCGGGTGGCGAGATTGGGAGCGCGCCAGAACGCCCGCACGCGCTCGACGTCGATGGGATCATCGAACCGGCCGTGCGCGGCGAGCTGGTTGGCGAGGCCGCCGACCTCGCGCCCGCCCATGGCGTTGGGCTGGCCCGTGAGCGAGAACGGGCCGGCACCGGGCTTGCCGATCCGGCCGGTGGCGAGATGGCAGTTGATGATGGCATTGACCTTGTCGGTCCCGGCCGAGGACTGGTTCACGCCCTGCGAGAAGGCGGTGACGGTCCGCGGCGTCGTGGCGAACCAGTCATAGAAAAGGGCGATGTCGCTGCGCGCGAGCCCGGTGATCGCGGCGACCCGGTCGAGGTCGCCGGCCGTGGTCCGGGCCGTCGCCAGCGTCTCCTCGAGCCCGCTCGCGTGCGCGTCGAGCCAAGCCCGATCGAGGGCATCGTGGTCGGCGAGGTGGACGATGAGGCCCGCGAGCAAGGCCACGTCGCTGCCGGGTGCCAGCGCCAGATGCAGGTCGGCCTCCTCGCAGGCAGCGGTGCGGCGCGGGTCGATCGTGACGATCCGCGTGCCGCGGCGGGCCTTCGCCGCGAGCAGGCGCCGATGCAGCACCGGATGGCACCAGGCGGCGTTGCTGCCGACGAGGACGACGAGATCGGCCTCCTCGAGGTCGTCGTAGATGCCGGGCACCACGTCGGCGCCGAAGGCGCGCCCATGGCCGGCGACGGTGGAGGCCATGCACAGACGCGAGTTGGTGTCGATGTTGGCGCTGCCGATGAAGCCCTTCATCAGCTTGTTGGCGACGTAGTAGTCCTCGGTCAGGCACTGCCCCGAGACATAGAAGGCGACCGCGTCCGGCCCGTGCTCGGCGATCACGGCCGCGAAGCGCTCGGCGACGAGATCGAGCGCCTCGTTCCAGCTCACCCGCCGACCGTGAAGGAGCGGATGGGTGAGCCGGTCCTCGTCCGCGAGCGTCTCGGCCAGGGCCGACCCCTTGGAGCACAGCCGGCCGCGGTTCGCAGGATGCTCCGGATCGCCCACGATGCTGCCGTCGGGGCGGGCGATCACCCCGCAACCCACGCCGCAATAGGGACAGGTGGTCCGCACACCGGCCTCGGTCATGACCGCCTCCGGCCACTGAGGTCGAGCAGCACGCCGCCGTGCTCGATGCGTACCGGGATGCGGCGTACACAGCCGCGGTCCGGCGCCAGAGCTTCGCCGCTCGCGAGGTCGATGACCCAGTTGTGCAGGGGGCAGGTCACGGACCGGCCGTGGACGATGCCCGCTGAGAGCGGACCGCCCTTGTGCGGGCAGCGGTCGTCGAGGGCGAACACCTCGTCGCGCAGGGTGCGGAACAGGGCGACGTCACCCATGGGTGTCGCCACCACCCTGGCCCCCTGGCGCGGGATATCCTCGACCTGGCCGACGGCGACCCAGTAGTTCGTCAGGGTTTCGGTCGTCATCGGCCTCACTCCGCCGGTACCAGGGTGCGGAACGGCTCGGCCGCGGGAGTTTCGGCTCTTCGCGTGACGGCGCTGGCCCGCTCGGCCCAGGGATCGGTCTGGGCGAAGCGCTGGGCGTGGAGGAAGCGCTCGTGGAGCGCCTTCCGCCCCGCCTCGTCCGCGACGATGCGCCGGCGGACATGATCGATCCCGACCCGCTCGACCCAGTGCGCCGTCCGCTCGAGGTAGCGCGCCTCCTCGCGGTAGAGCTGAAGGAAGGCGCCGCAATGTTCGAGCACCTCCTCCTTTGTCGCCACCTTGCACAAGAGATCGGTCACCCGGACCTTGATGCCGCCGTTGCCGGCCACGTGCAGCTCCCAGCCGCTCTCGACCGCGACCACGCCGAAGTCCTTGATCGTGGCTTCCGCGCAGTTGCGCGGGCAGCCCGAGACCGCGAGTTTCACCTTGTGCGGGTGCCAGGAGCCCCAGGCCATCCGCTCGAGGGCGATGCCCATGGCGGTCGAATCCTGCGTGCCGAAACGGCACCATTCCGAGCCCACGCAGGTCTTCACGGTGCGCAGCGCCTTGCCGTAAGCGTGGCCGGAGACGAGGCCCGCCGCGTTGAGATCGCGCCAGACCTCCGGGAGCTGCTCGCGACGCACGCCGAGAAGGTCGATCCGCTGCCCGCCCGTGACCTTGACGGTCGGGATCCGGTGCTTCTCGACCACGTCGGCGATGGCGCGCAGCTCGTGCGCGTTGGTGAGCCCGCCCCACATGCGCGGGACCACCGAGTAGGTGCCGTCCTTCTGGATGTTCGCGTGCATCCGCTCGTTGACGAAGCGGGACTGGGCGTCGTCCCGATACTCGCCGGGCCAGGCGCAGAGCAGGTAGAAGTTGAGCGCCGGACGGCAGATGTGGCAGCCGTCGGGCGTGGTCCAGCCGAGCTCGGCCATGACCGCCGGGATCGATTTCAGACCCCGCTCGACGATCTCGCGCCGCACCCGGTCGTGCCCGAGGCCTGTGCACCGGCACATGGGCTTCTCGCCTTCGGGGGCCGTGTAGCCCGTGCCGAGGGCCAGCTTCAGCAGCCCTTCGACTTTGGGCGTGCAGCTCCCGCAGGAAGCCGAGGCCTTGGTGTGCGCGCGCACGGCATCGAGCGTCTTGAGGCCCTGGGCCTCGATGGCGTTCAGGACCTTGCCCTTGCACACGCCGTTGCAGCCGCAGATCTCGGCCTCGGCCGGGAGCGCCGCGAGCGCCGCCGCCGGATCGGCCGGGGCACCGCTGCCTTGCGCTGCGGTCGCGACCGCCTCACCGAAGATGGCGAGGTCGCGCAGCTCGCCCAGAGGCTCGCCGCGGCGCAGGAGATCGAGGTACCAGCCGCCGTCACGCGCATCACCGTAGAGGACGACGCCTACGAGGCGCTCCTCGCGGAGCACGAGGCGCTTGTAGACGCCGCGTGCGGGATCGCGGAACACGACCTCCTCGCTGCCCGCGCCGCCCACGAAGTCGCCGGCCGAGTACATGTCGATGCCGGTCACCTTGAGCCGCGTGCCGCTTACCGCGGCTGCGAAGACGCTCTCGGCCGCGCCCGTCAGCCGGTCGGCGCAGACCTTGGTCATGTCCCAGATCGGCGCCACGAGCCCGTAGGTGACGCCCCGGTGCTCGACGCACTCGCCAACGGCGAAGATCCGCGGATCGGAGGTCCGCATGCCGTCGTCGACCACCACGCCGCGGCGGCACTCGAGGCCGATGCTGCGGGCGAGCGCCGCGTTCGGTCGGATGCCGACGGCCATGACGACGAGATCGGCCGGAAGCTCGCGGCCGTCCTTCAGCCGGACGGCCCGCACACGATCCTCACCGAGCAGTGCTTCGGTATCGGCCGCGGTGAGCACGTGGATTCCGCGCCGCTCGAGATCGGCCGCGAGCATGGCACCCGCGGTGGGGTCGAGCTGGCGCTCCATGAGCGTGGGCACGAGGTGGACGACGGTCACCTCCATCCCGTTCCGGGCGAGCCCATTCGCGGCCTCGAGGCCCAGGAGGCCGCCGCCGATGACGATGGCCCGGCCACCGCGGTGGGCCGCCTCCAGCATCGTCTCGACGTCGGCGACGTCGCGGAAGGTGACGACGCCCGCAAGATCCGTCCCCGGCACAGGAATGACGAACGGGTCGGAGCCGGTAGCGAGCAGCAGGACGTCGTAGGGTCGGACGGTCCCGTGCTCGCCGGCGACGAGCCTGGCTTCGCGGTCGACGTGGACGACCCGCTCGCCGGCCACGAGCTCGATACCGTTGGCCTCGTACCAGTCGAGCCTGTTGATGACGATGTCCTCGAACCGCTTCTCGCCCGCGAGCAGTGGCGAGAGCATGATGCGGTCGTAGTTCGGGTGCGGCTCGGCACCGAAGACGGTGATCCGGAACCGGTCGGGTGCCCGCGCCAGCACCTCCTCGACCGTGCGCATCCCGGCCATGCCGTTGCCGACGACGACGAGCCGCTTCCTCTCGTAAGCCTGCATGTTCATGGCGACGTGCTCCGCGTGAGGGTCGGCTCAGATCCGCGCCGCGCTCAGGGCGGCAGCGCCCCAGGTCGTGCGCCAGCGGCGCTTGACCCTGGAGAGCCCCGCGAGCGCTATGGCGGCGAGGAGCGCGAACAGAAGAAAGCCCGCCTGGTAGTCGCCGGTGAGCTCTTTGGCGTAGCCGAGGCTGGAGGCGAGATAGAAGCCGCCGACACCGCCCGTCATGCCGACGAGGCCGGTCATCACGCCGATCTCGCGGCGAAAGCGCTGCGGCACGAGCTGGAACACGGCCCCGTTGCCCATGCCGAGCGCCAGCATGGCGATGACGAAGACCAGAAGCGCCATCCACGCTTGCGGCAGCCCGATACTGACGATGCCGAGCGCCAGCGCTGCCACGGCGTAGAGAACGCTGAGCGAGCGCACGCCGCCGACCCGATCGGCGACCGCACCGCCCAGAGGCCGCACGAGCGAGCCCGCGAAGACGCAGGCGGCCGTGAAGTAGCCCGCGATGACCGGGCTCAGTCCGTACTGGTCGTTGAAGTAGATCGTGAGCGAGGAGGCGAGGCCGACGAAGCCGCCGAAGGTCACGCTGTAGAAGAACATGAACCACCAGGCGTCGCCGGTCTGGAGCACCTCGAGATGCTCGGCGAGGCTCTTGGGCGGCGGGCAGTCGGGGCTGTCCTTGGCAAGGACGAGATAGACCAGGAACGTCGCCGCCAGCGGGATCGAGACGAGACCCAGCACGTCGTTCCAGCCGAACGCCGCGGCCAGGCCCGGTGCGAGCAGCGCTGCCAGCACCGTGCCCGAGTTGCCGGCGCCTGCGATGCCGAGCGCCGTGCCCTGATGCTCGGGCGGGTACCAGCGCGATACCAGCGGCAGCGCCACGGCGAAGGAAGCGCCGGCAACACCGAGGACGAGCCCGACGAGCAGCAACTGGACGAAGCTGTGTACGCCGAGCCACCAGGCGGCCACGAGTCCGGCGATGACCACGAGCTGGCCGATCGCGCCGGCGCGCTTCGGCTTCAGGTGATCGACGAGAATGCCGTTCACCACGCGGAAGAAAGCACCGGCCAGGACCGGTGTCGCCACCATCAGGCCCTTCTGGGCCGGACTCAACGCAAGATCCTGGGCGATCTGGACCGCGAGCGGGCCCAGGATCACCCAGGCCATGAAGCTGAGATCGAAGTAGAGGAACGCAGCGACGAGGGTGGGCAGATGTCCTGCCTCGAGGAAGCCCTTGTTCATGAGAGAAGCCCTGAGGGCGAACCGCCGTTGGTTCGCCGGTCACGGGTCGGAGGCCGCCTGTAGCGCCCCGGTTCGCGGGCCGCCGCCGCCGTTGACGGATGCCCGGACCGCGGCCGGCACGATGCCGGCGAAGGAGCGGTCATATCACCTCGAGAGCAAATCCGATGCCAGGTATTCGGACCCGCAGATCGAGGGCTCGCGCGGTGATCGCTGCTGCTGCAGTGCACAAGGGTTGAGCGCAATCGTGCCCAATTCCTGGGCACTTCCACCGTTCTGCCGTCGTTTCCAGCACGGTCCGAGCTTCGCGTTCGAAGGGGTGAGAATGCGGAAGGAGGTAGCCGGAGAAGGCAGCCGGAGAAGGTGGCGCGGCGGATCGAGGTTCGAGCCGGCCGGTGCAGCGAGCGAAGTCCTCGCGGGACGAGCGAACGAGAATGACAGGGACTCGTGGCCCGGCAGTGTCGTTCGCTCGTCTCCTCCTTCCGGCCCTCGCGGTGTTTGTTCCGCGTCAGGACGGATCGGGCAGCTCGCGGAGGCCTATCGCCCGCGCCGCCTCGGCGTAGAGGTCGGGCCGGTAGAGCCGCTCGGCCTTCGCTGCCGCATCCGCCGGTAGCGCGCGCCAGCGCCCCATCTGGCGCGTGAGCCATCGCGCGTGCGCGCGAGAGGGAAAGGTGGCCGCGTGCGCCGCGAACAGCGAACGGTCGACGTCGGCGCTTTCGCCACTGCCGAGCGAAGGCGCGATCAACTCGGCGGGCACCCCGACACGCGCCCGCGCCGCTAGGAGCACCGCCAGCGCTCCCGCCTCGACCGGATCGCCGCAGATCGCGCTTGCCCGCAACAGCGCCCGCAGCAGCCCCTGCAACTCCGCCGGATGCCGCGCCGCCCAATCGGCCCGCGCCGCTAGGCACTTCTCGGGATGGTTCGGCCAGATGGCGGACGACAGCAAGACGGTCCGTCCGATGCCGGACCGTGCCGCCACCGCACCCCACGGCGCACCGGCGCAGAAGCCGTCGATCCGACCCGATGCGAGCGCTGCGGCCGTTTCCACCGGCGGCACCACGACCAGCTCGACGTCCTGCTCCGGGTCGATGCCGCTCGCGGCGAGCCAGCAGCGCAAGAGCAGATCGTGGGTCGAGAAGGTGTGGACCACGGCGAGCCGCGGCCGCCGGGGGCGCGAGCGGAGGAGGTGCCGGAGCCGCTGCCCGGCCTCGGGCGGGGAGAGGCGCTCGTCGCCCTCGAGCACGGCATCGGCCAGCTTCCGCGTCAGAACGATCGAGTTGCCGTTGAGGCTCAAGCCCATCGGCACGACGAGCGGCGCTTTTGGTCCGCGCAGCCCGAACTCCATGGCGAGCGCCAAGGGCGGCAGCATCATCGCCGCATCGAGCAGGCCGAAGGCGAGCTTGTCGGCGATGTTGGCCCAGGACGGCTCGACCGAGAGCTGAACCGCGGCACCCTCGGCCGCGAAGAGACCGAGCGCTTCGGCCAGAAACACCGGTGCGGCGTCGGTCAGGCGCAAAAGGCCCAGCCTGACCGGCCACGCATCATCCGGCATCGCCCCGATCCTCCTCTCCCGTTTCCTCGCGCGCCACGAGCTCGGCCGCGATGTCTACGATCCGCAGGCCCCGATCCATCGCCCGTCGGCGCAGCCAGCGATAGGCTGCGGGCTCGCTCAGCCTCTGCCGTCGCATGAGCAGCGCCTTCGCCCGCTCGACGAGCCGCCGCTCCTCGAGCGCGGCTTCGGCCCGGCGCAGCTCGTCCTCGATCCTGCGGTAGCGCCGGAACATCGCCACCGCCGCGGCCACGATCGGCTTCACGTCCGGCAGCGAAGCGCCCACCACGTTGTAGGAGCTGACCCCGGCCTCGATCGCGGCCTCCATGAACGCGGGATCGTCGTGGTCGACGAACATCACCACCGGTCGCGGATCGTCCCTCGCGATGTGGCGGATATCGTCGAGGGCGTCGCGGTCGGGGCGGGCCATGTCGACGATGATGAGGTCCGGCCGTTCCCGCGCCACCGCGTCCCGCAAGGCTTCGCCCGCCCGTGGCCGTACGCTCGCCGTGGCACCGGCCGCGACGAGCCGGGCCTCGACGAGGCGCGCCCGATCCGGGTCGGTGTCGGCGAGCAGGACCTTCAAGGCGGAACCTCCACGGGAGTTCTCGCTGCGGCACAAGCAAGCCATGTGCCAATGCCCGCTCGGGGCAACGGAGCATGCCTGCTGCTCCGCTCCGGACCTTGAGGACAGACGATTCCCCGAGTAGCCTTCGCCGACCGGGCTTCATGCCGGGAGATGCCCCGAGCCTTCACGTCCCTTCTGCCTGTTCGGCCCGGCGTACCTTCGTATGGCATATGGCCGCGGCGCCGAGCCGGGCCGTCTTTCCATGGCAACGGTCATCGGGAGCAGATCGCGATGAGCTTGGCCGAGCTGCACCAAGGCGAGACGGTTGCCAAGGACCTGCCGCTGCGCGAGGACATCCGCCTGCTCGGCACCATCCTCGGCGATACGGTGCGTGCCCAGGAGGGCGAGACCGTGTTCGGCCTGGTCGAGGGCATCCGACAGACCTCCGTCCGCTTCCACCGCGACGAGGATCAAGTTGCGCGCGCCGAGCTCGAGACCCTGCTGAACGGCCTGTCGCCCAAGCAGACCACCCGGATCATCCGCGCCTTCAGCTACTTCTCCCACCTCGCCAACATCGCCGAGGACCTGCACCACATCCGCCGCACCCGCGCGCACGACCTGGCCGGCTCGCCGCCACGCGAAGGCACCTTGGCGCATGCCCTCGACCGCGCGCAGCAGGCCGGCATCACGCCCGACCAGCTCCGGGCCTTCTTCGCCGATGCCGTGGTCAGCCCCGTGCTCACCGCTCACCCCACCGAGGTCCGGCGCAAGAGCGCGCAGAACCGCGAGATGGAGATCGCGCGGCTGCTGACCGAGCGCGAGCGGGTCCGGCTCACGCCGGAGGAGCGGGCGACGAGCGACGAGGCCCTACGGCGGGCCGTGCTCATCCTGTGGCAGACCAGCATCCTGCGCTGGACCAGGCTCACCGTCCTCGACGAGGTCGAGAACGGCCTCTCCTATTACGGCACCACCTTCCTGCACGAGCTGCCACGGCTCTACACCGCGCTCGAGGACAGGCTCGCCGTGCTCGATCCGACCTGGGCCGAGAGGGAGGTCCCCTCCTTCTTGCGCATGGGCAGCTGGATCGGGGGCGACCGCGACGGCAACCCGTTCGTCACCGCCGACGTGCTGCGTCGGGCCATACGGCTGCAGAGCACCCGCGCGCTCGGCTTCTACCTCGAGGAGCTGCACGAGCTCGGCGGCGAGCTCTCGCTCAACAGCCGGAACGTCTGTGTCTCCGAGCCGCTGCAAGCGCTGGCCGACCGCTCGCCGGACCGCTCCGAGCGCCGTCGGGACGAGCCTTACCGGCGCGCCATCTCCGGCGTCTATGCCCGCCTGGCTGCGACGGCGCACGCCCTCGGCCTGCCCGAGGTGCAGCGCCATCCGGTGGGCGACGCCCCGCCCTACGGATCCGCCGACGAACTGCGGGCCGAGCTCGACATCCTCGACCGCTCGCTCAAGGAGAACGGCTCGGCCATCCTGGCGCGCGGGCGGCTGCGTCACCTCAGGCGGGCGGTCGATCTGTTCGGGTTCCACCTCGCCAGCCTGGACCTGCGCCAGAATGCCGAGGTCCACGAGCGCACGGTCGGCGAGCTGCTCGAGGTCGCCCGCCCCGGCACCTTCTATGCCGGGCTCGCCGAGACGGCGCGCATCGCCCTTCTGCTGGAGGAGCTCGCGACGCCACGGCTGCTGGCCTCCCCCTTCGTGGCCTATTCCGAGGAGACGAACGCGGAGCTCGCGATCTTCAGGACCGCCGCGGAGATGCGCCGGCTCTATGGCCCGGCCGCGGTGACGAGCTGCATCATCTCCAAGGCCGAGGGGATCTCGGACGTGCTCGAGGTGGCGCTGCTGCTCAAGGAAGCCGGGCTGCTGCGGCCGGGCGAGGGTGCTCTGGACGTGAACATCGTCCCGCTGTTCGAGACGATCCCGGACCTGCAGCGCTGCCCGCGCGTCATGGACGAGCTCCTGAGCCTGCCCGGATACCGGCGCCTGCTGGAGCGCCGCGGCCGGGTGCAGGAGGTCATGCTCGGCTATTCCGACAGCAACAAGGATGGCGGGTTCGTCACCTCCGGCTGGGAGCTGTACAAGGCGGAGATCGGCCTGGTCGAGGTGTTCCGCCGGCACGGCATCCGGCTGCGGCTGTTCCACGGCCGGGGCGGTTCGGTGGGCCGGGGCGGCGGCCCGAGCTACCAGGCGATCCTGGCCCAGCCCGGCGGCGCCGTGCAGGGGCAGATCCGCATCACCGAGCAGGGCGAGACGATCGCCGGCAAGTATGCCAACCCCGAGCTCGGGCGGCGCAACCTCGAGGTCCTCGCCGCGGCGACGCTGGAAGCGAGTCTGCTGCAGCCGGACCGGGCGGCACCGCGCGAGGCGTATCTGGCGGCGATGGAGGAGCTGTCGGCCCATGCTTACCGGGCCTATCGCGGCCTCGTATACGAGACTGCGGGCTTCGAACGCTATTTTTGGGAATCCACGGTCATCGGCGAGATCGCGACGCTCAACATCGGCAGCCGGCCGGCCTCGCGCAAGCGGACACGGAGCATCGAGGACCTGCGGGCGATCCCCTGGGTGTTCAGCTGGGCGCAGTGCCGGCTGATGCTGCCGGGCTGGTACGGCTTCGGGACCGCGGTCGGGGCGTGGCTCGAGGCACACCCCGAGGACGGAATGTCGGTGCTGCAGGCGATGTATGCCGAGTGGCCGTTCTTCCAGATGCTGTTGTCGAACATGGACATGGTGCTGGCCAAGAGCAGCCTCGCCATCGCCTCGCGCTACGCTGCGCTGGTGGCGGACGCCGAGCTGCGTGAGGCGGTGTTCCAGCGGATCCGGACCGAATGGCAGGCCTCGACCGAGGCTCTGCTGGCGATCATGGGCCATCGCTCGCTGCTCGAAGGCAATCCGCTGCTGGCGCGCTCGCTGCGGCATCGCCTGCCCTATCTCGACCCGCTGAACCACTTGCAGGTGGAGCTGCTGCGCCGGCACCGCGCGTCGGACGGCGACGAGCGGGTGCTGCGCGGGATCCAGCTGACGATCAACGGGATCGCTGCCGGCCTGCGCAACACCGGCTGAGCCGACGATGCCCGGGCTCCCGGTCGCCGGGCCCGTGCATCGGGCCATGGCATCGCCGCCTGATCCACCCTCTCCTGCAATGCTGCAGTGCAGCATTGCGGCTGGTGCCGCCGTCGGTCCGATAGCATTTCTTGACTTGTGGGCCCGTCGAGAGGCCCGGCAGGTCAGGGAGCGTGGCCGCCCAGCCCGGTCGGTCGCAATCTCCCGGCCTTCGCGGGCACGATCCCGCCAGGGCCGGTCTCATAGGGATCGGATCCATGGACCTGCTCGAGACCATCCAGCGCCTTTGGTACCGGCAACGCGCCTTTCGGGCCATGCTCGCCCAGCTCGAGAGCCATTCGGACCGCGAGCTGATGCGCGATCTGCGCCTCACGCGCGCCGACCTCCCGCAGCTCGCCTACGAGGAGGCGGCACGGCGCGCGGTGGCGCTCGCGCGCCGGCAGACGACGGCGGCGAAGCTTCCCGTCCGGCCGCATGGCTGACGTCCTGAACCGGACGCGCCCGATGGGCGCGATCGCGGCCCTGCGGGACGCCGCTGCCGTGCCATCGGCTCCGGTCCTCCGGGATCGGATGGCGGCAGCACGCCGGCCCGTACGCACCGGGCCGCCTCGCGGCAGGCGACGGATCAACCTGGCGCTGCAGGGCGGCGGGGCGCATGGCGCCTTCACCTGGGGCGTGCTCGACCGGCTCCTGGAGGAGCCCGATCTCGAGATCGTCGGCGTTTCCGGGGCGAGCGCCGGTGCCATGAACGCCACCGTCATGGCGCACGGGCTCGCGGTCGGCGGACACGAGGGGGCTCGTGCCGCGCTCGCCGCGTTCTGGGACCGGCTCGCCGTGATGGCGCGCAGCAGCCCGCTGGCGTTCGGCCCGCTCGAGCGCGTCACCGGCCGGGCGCTGGGCCGGCTCTGGCTGGCCGGCATCTCGCAGGTGGCCTCGCCCTACGACCTCAATCCTGCCGGCTACAATCCGCTCCGGGTCGTGCTCGAGGACACGATCGACTTCGCCCGGCTGCGGCGGCAGGCGCCGGTGAAGCTGTTCGTCTGCGCCACCAACGCCCGCACCGGCCAGCTCAAGGTGTTCGGGCCCGAGGCGATCAGCCTCGATGCGGTGCTTGCCTCGGCATGTTTGCCGCAGCTGTTTCATGCCATCGAGATCGACGGTGAGCACTACTGGGACGGCGGCTACATCGCGAACCCGCCGGTGCTGCCGCTGGTGACCGGCACGGATTGCGGCGACACACTGATCGTGCAGATCGACCCGATCCGGATCGAGGCACTGCCGACCAGCGCGCGGGCGATCCGCGAGCGTCTGCAGGTGCTGGCGTTCAACGCCGGCTTCTTGCGCGAGATGCACGCCATCGCCGCGCTCGGCCGAGCGCTCGATCGTGGCGGGCAGGGGGCGCTGGCGCGGCTGCGCCGGCTTGCCGGCAGGCTCGGGATCGGTCGTCGGCCGGTGCGCCTGCACCTGATCGAGGCCGAGGCGGCGCTGGCGCGGCTGGACGCGACGAGCAAGCTTGCCGTAGGCGATGCGGCGTTCCTGGCCGAGCTGTTCACCCTTGGTCGCGGGCAGGCCGAGGGCTTCCTCGCTCGCCACAAAGATGCCATCGGCGTGCGCTCCTCGCTGGACGTCGCGGCGCGGTTTCCTGGCGAGTGACGCCATGCCGAAGGCGATCGGCCCGGTGCCGTCCCGGGTGGGGGCGGCCGATGACGGAGGGCGGCGATGATCGGGCTGGGCAGGACTGCCGCTGGCGGGCTCCATTACGAGCAGATCGAGCACGAGCTGCGGACACCGCTGGCCTCGATCCGCTCGGCAGCCGAGATCCTGCGCGACTACCCCGATCTGGACGAGGCCGAGCGGCGCTGCTTCGTGCAGCTCCTCGTGGTGGAGAGCGAGCGGCTCGGCAACGCGGTCGAGCTCCTGCTCGGACATTCTGGCCTGCAGCGGGCGCTGCAGCACAGAGAACTCCGTTCGGACGGCACCGTCAGCTCGGGACGAGGCCGGTTGCCGGCGAGTGGGAAGGCAGCTGCCTGCTCGGCATGATCCCGTCCCCCGGACCCTCGCGCGCCGGCTATCTCGACCCGGCGACACGTGGCACCTCGACGAGGTCGTGATTGCCATCGCCGGCAAGAAGCCAACAAGGCGCTGGTATAATATTTCGATGTATATCAATAAAAGGCGCTGAACAACCATGAGTAGATAGGCGGGATCTTTCGCAGATCATGCTGCACTGCGGCAAAAGAGCCTTTGTTAGCCTCTTGCGTTAGAGCATCCCGAGCTGATAATCGCGCCACTCAGCCACGGTATCTTATCGATAGTTGAATAAAACCAGACCGGACCAGATTTGAGGTGTGTCCGGCGGCTTGGGGCCATCGACATGTCGGCAGGTATGTGGGTCGACGGCGCCTGCGCTCCTGGCAGGGAGCCGGCGTGCGCCGGCCCGATCCGGTGGTGGACGCGGGAGCGGAGGCCCACCGCGGTTCTGCTCGCGGGCCTCGTGTTCTTTCTGCTCGTCGTGCCGCTCGTCCAGCGCGACATCGGGCATCTGAGCGCCGTTGTCGACGGGCAGCGGCACACGTTCGAGCTCCTGCGGCTCGTCAAGTCGAGCCTCGGCAATCTCGATGATGCCGAGAGCGCCCGGCACGAGTTCCTGCACACGCGCATGCCGTCGGCTCTGGAACGCTATCGGGCAGCCGCCGCGCGCGTCGAGGCCGATCTCGCCTACCTCGATGCTGCCGAGGCGAGCGGCCTGCTGCAGGGAAGGGCCGTCGAGCTCCGGCAGCTCGTGCGGGCCGGCCTGGCCGAACTCGAGGAGCCGGGCGCGTCCGGGCGAGAAGCACTGTCGGAGCAGCCCCGCGACATTCCGCCCGCGAAAGGCGGGGACCCCGTAGCGCGGCTGCGCACCCTCGCGACCATCGTCGAGACGGAGAGCTGGGCACGAATCGACGAGCTGACCGCGCGTGCCCGCGCTGCCCGGTACCGGCTCGATCTCGTTCTTGGCGCCGCCTGTCTGCTCGGCCTCGTCCTTTTCGGGCTGGTCGGGCTCGGCCTCGACGCCGTCTGCGCCGCACGCCGCCGGGTGGAGCTCCACCGCGCCGCGAGCGAGGCCCGGCGGCGCGGGACCGTCGATACGGCGGTCGACGGCGCTCCCGTCATCGGCAGGGCCGGTACCGTCGCATCGGCGAAGCCGACCGTGGAGCGGGGGCTCGGCCATGCGCCACACGAGCTCGCGACCCGCGACGTCCCCGCGCCGATGCCGGCCTATCACCGCCAGGAGCACGGTGACGATGTCGCGAGCTGCGCCACGACGGGCAGGTGGCGGGCCGACGACCGGCAGGCGCTGCTCGTGCGCGAGCTCCGCCACCGGGTCAAGAACATCCTCGCCGTGGTGCAGAACATGGCCCTTCTCACCGGCCGGCAGGCGGAAAGCTACGAGGCGTTCCGCGAGGCCTTCCAGCATCGGCTGCGGGCGCTCGCGAGCGCCAACGAGCTCCTGACCGGCGCCGATTGGGAGACCGCGAGCCTCGAGGCGCTGGTGCGGCGGGCTCTCCTGCCGCACGGCCTCGATGGCGGGCAGCGCTTCGTGCTGCATGTGGCGCCGAAGGTGGTCGTGAGCGCCAGGCTGGCCCAGGACCTGGCGCTGGCCCTCCACGAGCTCGCCACGAACGCCGTCAAGCATGGAGCGCTCGCGGCTCCCCGGGGCCGTGTCCTGATCGGGGCCGGCATCGTCGGGCACGATCGTTCCACGCTGCGGCTGGTCTGGCGCGAGGAGGGCGGGCCGTCGGTCGAGCCGCCCGGACGCCAGGGCTTCGGCACCCGTCTGCTCGCCGAGCTGTTCGGGCATCGGCCGGGGGGCGAGGTGCGGATGGAATGGCGGCCGGAAGGACTGGTGTGCCGGATCGAGGCGCCGCTCGCGGCTGCCTGACGCGACGCGCCGATATCGCCCGTTGCAGGAAAATTCGTCGACCGGACAGGCTCGCGTGCCGATGCCGGACGATCTGCCCGACGAGGACTACGACCTCGCCGTCACCCGGTACGCGCCGGGTGTCACCGACGGCACCGACACGCTGCGCGGCCTCGGCGGCGATGGCGTGCTTCGGGGCGGCTTCGGCGCCGACCTGATCCGGGGCGATGCCGGCTGGGACCGCCTCCACGGCGAGGCGGGCGCCGACCTGTTCGTGTTCGGTCCGGGCGACACGGGGCCGGCCCCGGACAGCGCGACATCCGGCGACTTCCATCTCTGACGTTCGTGGGGCCGGGCCGCCCGTGCTCGCGAAAAAGCCTCTCGCTCCCTTGCCGGCGGCGTTCCGGCGGGCATGTTCGAAAGGCCGAACCGTTGCGGGAGATCTTCGCGCATGTTCATCGCCATGAACCGCTTTGCCGTGAAAAAGGGCAGCGAGGCCGATTTCGAGGCGGTCTGGCTCGGCCGCGACACCCACCTCGAGGGCGTGCCGGGCTTCGTCGAGTTCCATCTCCTGAAAGGGCCGGAACGCGAGGACCACGTGCTCTACGCCTCGCACACGGTCTGGCGCTCGCGCGAGGACTTCGAGGCCTGGACGCGCTCGGAGGCGTTCCGCCTGGCGCACCGCCATGCCGGCGACAACAAGCCGCTCTATCTCGGCCACCCGATGTTCGAGGGCTTCGAGGTGCTCCAGACCGTCGTGCCGCGCGGCGCGCGGTGAGCTTCAGAGCGCCCGGCCGGTCAGGGGATCGAACAGATGGAGCCGGGCCGGATCGGGCACGATCCCGCACGGCCGGTCGATCGCGAGCGGCCAGTGCGGCGGGAGCTGGGCGATGAAGCGGTGGCCGGCGAGCTCGCCGATGGCGAGCTGGGTCGGGCCCAAAGGCTCGATCTCGCGCACCACGAGACGCAGGGGTGCCGTCTCGTCGCCGCCCGTCACGTGCTCGGGCCGGAGCCCCAGCGTCACCTGCCGCCGACCGTTCGGCGGCCCCAGGCGCTGCAGGAACGGCTCGGGCAGAGGCATGCGGCTGCCGTCGCCGAGCACGAGGTCGCCGTCCGCGATCTCGGCCGGCAGGAAGTTCATCGACGGGGCCCCGATGAAGCCCGCCACGAACGTGTTGGCCGGGCGCTCGTAGAGCTCGAGCGGGCGGGCGGCCTGCTCGATCCGGCCCTGGTGCATGACCACGACCCGATCGGCCAGCGTCATGGCCTCGACCTGGTCGTGGGTGACGTAGACCACGGTGTTGCCGAGCCGGCGGTGAAGCTGCTTGATCTCGGTGCGCATCTCGATCCGGAGCTTGGCATCGAGGTTCGAGAGCGGCTCGTCGAACAGGAACACGTCGGGCCGGCGCACGATGGCGCGGCCGATCGCGACCCGCTGGCGCTGCCCGCCCGAGAGCTGCTTCGGCCGGCGGTCGAGCAGCGGCTGCAGTCCCAGGATGCGTGCCGCCTCCTCGACCGCCCGCTCCCGCTCCTCCTTCGGCACGCCGCGCACCTTCATGCCGTAGGCGATGTTCTGGCGCACGGTCATGTGCGGGTAGAGCGCGTAGTTCTGGAACACCATGGCGCAGTTGCGCAGGCCTGCCCGCAAGGTCGTGACGTCGCGCTCGCCGATCCGGATCGTTCCCGAGCTCGCGAGCTCGAGCCCGGCGATCATCCGCAAGGTCGTAGTCTTGCCGCAGCCCGAAGGCCCGACCAGCACCACGAACTCCTTGTCCGCGATCTCGAGATCGAGCTCGGGAATGACCGTGATCTCGCCGAACCGCTTCGTGACCCGCGAGAGGCTTACCTGCGCCATGGTGTTCTTTTCATCGTGAGAAGAGCACCGCCGGGCGGGAACCATCCGGCGGCAGGACATCGTCAGAGCGGCGGCAGGCCCATCGACGCGCGATAGGCGGCGAGCTGGGTCTTGCGGCCGAACTCGTCGGTCAGCCGGTTCCACTCCTTGGCCACGTTGTCGAGCGCCTGCTGCGGCGTCACCTCACCGGCGAGAGCCTTCGAGAGCTCGATCTCGAGCACCTCGGTGTAGCTGAAGTAGCCGGGCAAGCGCATATCGAGCGCCACGTTCTTGGCATTCATGGAGTCCAGCTGAGCGCCCAGATATTCCTTGGCCTCGCGTTCGGTGAACAGCCCCTTCCACCGGTCCAGGTTCTGCACGTGGCTGTAGCGGTAGGGATTGACGCCGGTACCGCCCGTGACCGCCGCCTTGCCCGAGACCTCGGGACTCGTCAGCGTCTGGATGAAGTTCCAGGCCGCCTCCTGGTTCTTGGAGGCCTGTGGCACGGCGATCTGCCAGCCGCCGAACGCCATGAAGGAAGTCTGGACGGGCTCCGGGAACTTGTCCCACTTCTTGGCCTTGTAGTTCCACACCTCGTCCGAGCTCGGCAGCACCGACGAGCCGACCTTGCCCGGAATCTTCGACTGCTTGGGATCGGCCGCGATCACGCCCGTATCGCCCCAGCCGATCGATTCCGCGACCTGACCACCCGCCATGGCGGCGTTCACCTCGCCGAACGAGAAGTTGAGCGCGTTGGGTGGGGCGAGCTTCGAGGCGCGGATGTACTCCTCGAGGCCGCGTACCCAGCCCGGATTGTTGATTTGCGCGTCCATCGTCTCGGGATCGAAGAACATCGAGCCCGGATGGTCGGGATGGTTGGTGTAGGCCGCGGCGTGGCTGAAGAAGAACCAGAACTGCTGCCCGCCACGCCGGAACGCCTCGGCCGTGCCCCACAGATTCTGCTCGGGCCGGGTGAAGAACTCGGCGATGTCGAGATACTGCTTCCAGGTCTTGGGCGGCGCCAGATCGTAGCCGTACTTGGCCTTGAAGTTCGCCTTCTCTTTCGGATCCTCGAACAGGTCGATCCGGTAGGTGGTGGCGTGCAGGTCACCGTCCATGGTCTGGGAGAGCACCTTGCCGTCCCACACCATCAGCCGCTCGCGGTAGACCGGGTGGATGTCCTCCCAGTCCTTGCCCTGCCGCATCGCGGCCGGCATCTCGGTCAGGAACGGCGTGAAGTCCGGCGTCCAGGCCGGAGCGAAGGTGATGGCGTCGAAGGTGGCCTCCCCGCCCGAGAGCGCCGTCGCGATCTTGGGGTAGAGCTCCGACCACGGGAACTCGACCACATTCACCGTGCCGCAGGTCTTCTCCTTCCACACCGCCGCCGCCTGGGTCAAGGCCGAGGCGATGTAGGGGCCGGTCTGGGTTCCGATCGTGATCTTGACCTTGGAGTAGTCGGGGTTGCACGCGGCCTCGGCAACCGTGACCGTCGCGGCCAGCGCCAGCGCGCTCGCGGCAGCGAGCAGAAGCTTTCTCATCCTATCGTCTCCCTGAAGTCGTTCGTTCATGCACGCGGTCGCTACTTGATGGCTCCGAGCAGCAGGCCGGACCGCATCAGCCGGCTGAGGAGCGCCGCCATCACCATCATCGGCACGATGGCGATGAGAGCCGCGGCCGAGATCGCCCACCACTCGTCGCCGCGCTGGCTGTTCTGGCCCGCGACCAGGATCGGCAGGGTCTGCCAGTCCGAGGTGGTGAGGAAGAGCGCGAACAGGAACTCGTTCCAGACGAAGCTCAGCGTGATCAGGAAGGTGGCCACCAGTCCCGGCAGCGACATCGGCAGCACGATCTCGGCGAAGATCCGCCAGCTCGGCACGTTGTCGACCATGGCCGCCTCCTCGACCTCGACCGGCAGCGCCTGGAAGAAGTCGCGCATGAGCCAGACCACGATCGGCAGCGAGAACGCCGTATAGCAGAGTGTCAGCCCCCAGAACGTGTCGATGAGCTTGAAGCCCATGCGGCCGATCTCGGTGTACATGAGGTAGAGCGCGAACGCCGTCACGATCGGCGGGAACATGCGCTGGCTCACGAACCAGAAGATGATGTCCTCGTTGCCGAGCACCGGCCCTGGCACGGGCAGCCGGTTCACGACGAGCGAGGCGAGGAGCGCCACCGGAAAGGCCGCAAGCAGCGCCTGCGCACGGGACAGCCCGAGCCAGCCCGTGAGTAGGAGATAACCGCCGAGGGCGGCGGCGAAGAAGACGATGCCCGAGAGCAGTCGCACCCGGAACGGGAAGCGCACGAGCGCGTAGGCCGCCATGGCACCCAGCAGGGTGGCGATCGAGGCCGAGGTCAGGCCGACCGCGGTCGAGTGCCAGAAGGTCTCGACGAACTCGCCGCGAATGCCGGCCACGATGTCGTACCAAGCCTGCAGCGACGGCTCGAAGTCGACGAAGGGGATGTAGGTCGGTCCGCCCACGACCGCAGGAGGCGTCTTGAAGGCCGTCACCACGACCCAGTAGAGCGGGAACAGCGTGAGGAAGGCCCAGAAGAAGCACAAGGCCGTGACGATGGCCCGGCCGATCGGTCCGAGGCCGGTGGCGGGGCGGGAAGGGCTCATCGCCGCTTCTCCAGGTGCGGCCGCAGGAGGGCGAGATAGACCGTGCCGATCACCGTGATGACGATGAGGAAGAGAAAGCTCAGGGCCGAGGTGTAGCCGAGGTTGAACTTCTTGAAGCCCTCCTGATAGGCGAACAGCGTCAGCGTCTCGGTCGAGATGCCGGGGCCGCCGCCGGTCATGACGAACACGGTGTCGATGATCTTGTAGCTCTCGATCAGGCGGATGAACACGACCGCGGCCGAGATCGGCAGCATCATCGGAAAAGTGATGTCCTTGAACTGCTGCCAGGGGGTCGCCCCCTCGATCTCGGCCGCCTCGTAGACCTCGTCGGGAAGCGTCTGCAGGCCGGCCAGCATCAGGAGGATCACGAAGGGGGTCCACTGCCAGACCTCGACCGCGATGATGGCCCCGAGCGCCCAGCGCGTCTCGGTGAGGAACGGCAGGTTCGGGAAGCCCAGATGCGTCATGAGCTGGTTGAGCGGCCCCATGGTGGGATTGAAGATCATCCGCGCCACCAGCGCCACCGCCACGGGCGCGAGCAGCATCGGCAGAAGGAAGCCCACGCGGAACAGCCGCTCGCCCGGCACCTTGGCATGGAGCGCCAGCGCCACGGCGAAGCCGATCACGTACTGCAGGGCCACGGCCGTGAACGCGATCAGCGAGGTCGTGCCGATCACGCGCCAGAAACGGGGCTGCTGCAGGAGGTTCAGATAATTGTCGAAGCCCACGAAGCGCGGCGGTGTGGGCGGGATCAGCCGGAAGCTCATGAAGCTCGTGGTGAGCGAGTAGACGAGTGGGAAGATCGAGACGATCAGCACCACCAGCACCGCCGGCCATATGAAGACGTGCCTGATCGGATCACGCGCGCGGGCGGACTCGAGATGGCTGTCACTCATCGTCCGGGTCCGCGCTCGAGCAGGGCCTCGATCTCGGCCCGCGTGGGCATGGAAGGTGCCGTGCCCGGCCGTGTCACCGAGATCCCGGCGGCGGCGCAGCCGAAGCGCACCGCCGAGACCGGGTCCATACCCTCGGCGAGCGCGGCGGCGAAGGCGCCGTTGAAGGCATCGCCCGCACCCGTGGTCTCCACCACAGGCCCGGCCGCGAAGGCCGGCACCAGCACCGATCGCTCGCGATCATGAAAAAGCGCCCCGCGCTCGCCGAGCGTGAGGACCGTGGCACCCGCACCCTTGGCGAGCAGCACGTCCGCGGCTCGTCTGGCATCGTCCACGCTCGCCACCGTGATGCCGGTGAGCGCTGCGGCCTCGGTCTCGTTGGGCGTGACGTAGTCGCAGAGCGCGAAGATCGCGTCCGGAAGATGGGCGGCCGGGGCCGGGTTCAGCACCGTCACGACACCGGCCGCTCTCGCGATCCCGAGCGCCCGGGAGGCCGTCGCGACCGGCTGCTCGAGCTGGGTCACGAACACGGCGGCATGTCGGATCGCATCCGCCGCGGCCTCGACGTCCGCGGCCGACAGCTCGGCGGCAGCGCCCGGCTCGACGATGATCGCGTTGTCGCCGCTCTCGCTGCTCACGAAGATGAAGGCGGCACCCGTAGGCTCCCGCTCGCTCGTGATCAACCGGCTCGTGTCGATGCCTTCCGCCTCCCAGGTCCGCCGCCCGAGCGATCCGAACTCGTCGGCCCCGACACGCGTGAGGAAGGTCACCCCGGCCCCGGCGCGCGCCGCCGCCACGGCCTGGTTCGAGCCCTTGCCGCCCGGCCCCATCTTGAAGCCGTCGCCCAAGATCGTCTCGCCCATGACCGGCAGGCGGCCGGCGCGGAAGGCGAGGTCGACGACGAAGATCCCGAGGATGGTCACACCTTGCTGGCGGCTCATGGCGATGCGGTTCCGGCTGCAGGGCTGGAGGGAGGATCTTGTCCGTCGTCAGTCCGGGGCGATGACGCCCTTCTTGAAGATGAAGCAGCCGTAGAAGCGCCGCTCGCCGGTGGCGATCACCGCATAGGCCTTCCTGGCCCGCTCGTAGAACGCGAACCGTTCGATGGAGCCCATGGGCCAGCTCCTGCCCTCGGCGGCATCGATCTCGGCCTGCACCTCGCGCTGCACGTCCGGGATCTCGTCCGGGCGGCCGACGATCTCCATCCGCAGGACCGGCGTCTCGACGAAGGCGTCGAGCGGCATGACCGAGAGCACGGCGCGCGCGGCCCGTGCCGCCGTCACGTTGTCGATCCGCAAAAGGCGGCCCAGGACGGTCTGACGCGCCACCGAATCGGCGGGAAAGTTGGTGTCGCACAAGACCACGTCGTCGCCGTGGCCCATGGCACGAAGCGCATAGAGCACGTCCGCGTTCAGGAGCGGATCGATCGACTTCAGCACTGGCTCAGCCTCCGAGCAGCGATGCGGTGCCCGCGCGTTGCCGGGCGCCCGGCCGGCGTTCCCGCCGGTTCTCGTGGCCGAGAGACTGAGGGTGCTCGTGCGGGCTGTCAACGACTGCCGCTGCGGCCGTAGCCTGTCGCGTTTGCGACGGGGATCGGACAGGCCCTGTCGCAAATACGCAGCCGCCTGATCCCGGCCTCGGCTAGGGATGGGATGCCGACCTGCCCGAGCCCGAGGATCTTGCGCCCGTGACAGCCGTTTACGTGCCGTCGCCTTGTGTGGGGGTTTGCCGCCTCGACGCCAGTCGCGCCATGTGCGAAGGGTGCCTGCGGACCACGCACGAGATCGCGCGCTGGCCGTCCGCCGACACGACCGAGCGGCTCGAGATCGTGCAGCGCCTGCGCGAGCGGCGCCGTGCCGCCGGCCGGACCAGCGAGGCGGACAGCCGCCCGCGGCGCCGTGCCAGAGCGAGCGTTGCCTGAAGCATGTCGGATCGCCTCAAGACCCTGCTCGAGACCCGCCCCGTCCTTCTGGCCGACGGTGGCATGGGAACGGGCCTGTTCGCGCTGGGCCTCACCACCGGCGACAGCCCGGAGCTCTGGAACGTCGAGCACCCCGAGCGGGTGGCCGCGGTCCACAAGGGCTTCGTGGATGCCGGCTCGGACATCATCCTCACCAACAGCTTCGGTGGCAATCGCCTCCGCCTCAAGCTGCATGAGCTGCAGGACCGGGTGGGCGAGCTCAACCGCGCCGCCGCGCGCGTCGCGCGCGCGGTCGCGGATGTGGCCGGGCGGCCGGTCGTGGTCGCGGGTTCGATGGGACCCACGGGCGAGCTGATCGCGCCTCTTGGCTCCCTCGGCGCCGACGAGGCGGAAGAGGCCTTTGCCGAGCAGGCACGGGCCCTGGCCGAAGGTGGGGTGGACGTGCTCTGGATCGAGACCATGTCCTCCGCCGAAGAGGTCGAGGCCGCGGTCAAGGGGGCAGCGCGCACGGGCCTGCCCATCGTCACGACATTGAGCTTCGACACCAACGGCCGCACCATGATGGGCGTCACCCCCGAGGCGGCGGTGGCGCTGGCGCATCGCCTGCCGCAGCAGCCGGTCGCGTTCGGCGCCAATTGTGGCACCGGGCCGGGCCAGCTCCTCGCCACCGTGCTCGGCCTCAAGGCCGCCGCCGGCCCGAACGACGTCGTGGTCGCCAAGGGCAACTGCGGCATCCCCGAATACAAGGACGGCCACATCCACTACAGCGGCACGCCCGAGATCATGGCCGACTATGCCAGGCTCGCGCGCGCTTGCGGCGCGCGGATCGTCGGCGGCTGCTGCGGCACCACCGCCGCTCACGTCGCGGCGATGCGCAAGGCCCTCGACGAGGGCGAGGCCGGCCCAGTACCCGACATCTCCACCATCGCCGCAGCGCTCGGCCCCGTGGTGGTGCCCGGTGCCGCCGCCGGCGAGGCCGAGCCGCGCGCCGAGCGCCGCCGCCGGCGCGGCTGACCTCCCTTCTCCTTCTGTGGCACGACGGCAACGCCGGCGCCGGCAGCGCCAGCCGACCTGGCGTCGTGTCATGACACCCTCACCGTTCCATTGCACGTTCGAGGATGCGGCTCCGTGGAGCGGGGCCCATGATCGTCGCGATGGAGAGGTGTGGATGGCGGGAAAGGGGCTCGCGACCGTTCTTCTGGCCGGTGCGGCCTTGGCGGCCGTTCCGGGCGGGTCGGCCACGGCACAGCAGAGCCGGGACGTGCAGCGGCAGATCGAGGAGCTGCGCCAGCAGATCCTGCGCCAGCAGCAGACGATCGGCGAGCTGCAGCGCCGGCTCGAGGAGCTGCAGGGCGAGCAGACCCGGACCAGGGCGAAGGTGGAGGAGGGGGCCGAGCAGGCGCGCCGCAACGTCGTCGACCAGCCGCTCGTCCAGTCCGGCAGCCCCAGGGTCAGGGTCGCGGTCACCGGCCAGATCGACCGGCTCTTGAACCTCGCCGACGACGGCAAGCAGACCAAGGCTTATTTCGTCGACAACAACGTCTCGGTCTCGCGCCTGCGCGTCACCGGTACGGCCGAGCTCAGCGACAAGGCCAGCATCGGCACCAACCTCGAGCTCGCGATCTCGCCCAACAACTCGGCCGAGGTCAGCCAGATCGACGAGGCGGGCGGCCAGCGGAGCGAGTTCCGCAAGACCGAAGGCATCTTCAAGCACACCGACTACGGCACGATCTTCTTCGGCAAGGGCGATCCCGCCACCAAGGACATCACCCGCATCGATCTCTCCGGCACCGACGTGCTCGCCTACCCCGCCACCGGCGACATCGTGGGCGGCCTTCTGTTCCGCGACAACGACGACGATCTCACCGGGACCACGGTCAACAACGTCTTCACCGACTTCGATTCCGGCCGTCAGGACCGCATCCGCTATGACACGCCGATTCTGGCCGGCCTCACCGGTGCCTTCTCCTACGGTTCCGACCAGCGCTGGGGAGCGGCCGTGCGCTGGGCGGGCACGGGCCACGGCGTCGAGGCCGCGGCCGGCATCGGCGTGCAGGACCCGAGCGCCGAGGACATCGACCTCGTCTATGCCGGCTCGGCCTCGATCCTGCACGCGGCGACCGGCCTCAACCTCACCGCCGCCTCGGCCTCGCGCGACCAGGACGACGGCACCGGCCGGCTCTACTACGTCAAGGGCGGCTGGCAGCACCGGTTCTTCGACTTCGGTACCACCGCTTTCAGCATCGATTACGGTCTCGACGAGGACACGCCCGGCAACGGCGACGACGGCACCACGATCGGCCTCGTCGCGCTGCAGAACATCGAGCGGTACGGCACGGAGCTGTTCGCGGGCTTTCGCCTCTACGATCTCGATCCCGGTGGTGGACCCGGCACGCAGACGATCTATGTCGGTACCGCCGGCACCAGGGTGAAGTTCTGATGCGTCGCCTGGCGTTCCTCGCCGGCCTCCTCGTGAGCCTCGCCGCCTGCAGCGGCTGGCGGCCGATGGAAGTGCCCACGAACAGCGACATGAAGCCTGGTCCCGGCCTCTTCACCGGTAGCTCCGGCGCCTTCGTCCTCACGGCTCCGCGCTGAGAGGCGCCGGAGCTGCCATCCGACGGCCTCGCCGAGACGCCGTCTAAGGAGCGCATGCGGTTGCGCGACCATTGTGGCTGTTGCAGGATGCCGCCAGACCAAGAGCAGGCGGCCCTGTTGCCGGGCCGCGCCATCAGGGAGCACGACATGACGTTGTTCACGCGCCGCGACGCGTTGCAGACGAGCCTCGGCGCTCTGGCCGGCGCTACGCTCCTCGGATCGGGGAACTTGCGCGCCGAGGTGGCGGTGAAGGACGTGCCCGCCCCGCAATACGCGGTCGAGAAGGGCGCTTCCTTGCGGGTGCTGCGCCCCGCCAAGTTCGTGCAGGGCGACGAGACGCTGTTCCTCGAGAACACCAAGAAGTTCAGCCAGCAATACGGCGTGGAGGTGAAGGTCGACAGCGAGAGCTGGGAGGATCTTCGCCCCAAGACCGCGACCGCGGCCGCCATCGGCAGCGGTCCCGACATCGTGCTGGCCTGGTCGGACGATCCGCACAAGTTCGCGAGCCGCTGCCTCGACCTCACCGACCTTGCGACCTATCTCGGCGAGAAGTACGGCGGCTGGTGGCCGATCGTCGAGAAATACGGCCAGGACCCGAAGACCGGCAAATGGATCGCGATGCCGATCGGCGGCTCCGGCAACCGCTTCGTCTACCGGAAGTCGTGGGTCAACGAGGCGGGCTACGAGCAGCCGCCGCGCGATCTCGACGGCTTCCTCGACATGTGCCGGAAGCTGAAGGCGAAGGGACATCCGATCGGCTTCGCGCTCGGCAACGCCGTGGGGGATGCCAATTCCTGGTGCCACTGGCTGATCTGGACCTTCGGCGGGGCGCTCACCGACGAGGACAACAAGGTCACGATCAACAGCAAGGAGACGATCGAGGCCTTGAAATACGGCAAGGCACTCGCCGAGACCTTCGTGGCCGGTGCCGCCTCCTGGCTCGATCCCTCGAACAACAAGGCGTTCCTCGCCGGCGAGATCTCGGGTACCGGCAACGGCATCTCGATCTACTATGCCGCCAAGAATTCGCAGGATCCGGCCGTCAAGGCCATGGCCGAGGACATCTACCACGCCGCCATGCCGATCGGCCCCGTGGGCCGGCCGACCGAGCGGGCGCTCATCGTCAACTCGATGGTGTTCCAGCACACCAAGTACCCGAACGCGGCCAAGGAATATCTCCGCTTCATGATGGAGAAGGAGCAGTACGAGCCCTGGCTCACGGCCTCGATCGGCTACTGGAACCACCCGCTCAAGGCTTATGACGGGGCCGCGATCTGGAGCGTCGATCCCAAGCACGAGCCCTACAAGCACGTGCTCGCCGACGCCTTGTGGGACTCCTACAAGGGCACCCTCGGCGAGGCCTCGGCCGCCGTGCTCGCCGACTTCGTCATCGTCCAGATGGTGGCCGCGGTGGCGACCGGGCAGGCGACACCCGAGGACGCTGCGAGGGAAGCCGAGCGCCGCGCCAAGCGCTATTATAAGTCCTGAACGTCCGCCCATGAGGCCGCCGGCCGGTCCGACGGCCGGCGGCCATCGTTTCACCCTCGCATTCCGGAGGCGGCCATGGCGGCAACCGCCGATACCCTGATTCCTCGACGGCAGGCCGGCTGGCTCGCCCGGCTGTTCGACAACAAGACGTTCCTCATCGTCCTGTGCCTGACCCCGGCCCTGGGCATCCTGATCCTGTTCCTCACCTATCCCCTGGGCCTGGGCTTGTGGCTCGCCTTCACCGACACCACCATCGGCACGGACGGCGAGTTCGTCGGGCTCGACAATTATCGCTATCTCGCGGAAGACCCGGTCTTCTGGCTCGCGGTCGGCAACACGCTGCTCTACACGGTGGTCGCCACCATCGGCAAGTTCGCGCTGGGCTTATGGCTGGCGCTCATCCTCAACCACAACCTGCCGTTCAAGTCGTTCCTGCGTGCGATCCTCCTGATCCCCTGGATCGTGCCGACCGTGCTCTCGGCCATTGCCTTCTGGTGGATCTACGACCCTCAGTTCTCGATCATCTCCTACATCCTCGTGGATGTGCTGCACTGGCGCGACAGCTACATCAACTTCCTGGGCGAGCCCTGGAATGCGCGCTTCTCGCTGATCGCCGCCAACATCTGGCGCGGCATCCCCTTCGTCGCGATCTGCCTCTTGGCGGGCCTCCAGACCATCTCGCCCTCGCTCTACGAGGCGGCGATGATCGACGGCGCCTCGCCCTGGCAGCGCTTCCGGCACGTCACCTTCCCGATGCTGATGCCGATCCTGGCCGTGGTGCTCACCTTCTCGGTGATCTTCACCTTCACCGACTTCCAGCTCGTCTACGCCATCACCCGCGGTGGCCCCGTCAACGCGACCCACCTCATGGCGACCCTCGCCTACCAGCGCGCGATCCCGGGTGGCCAGCTCGCCGAAGGGGCTGCCATTGCCGTTGCCATGATCCCGTTCCTGATCGCCGCCACCGTCTTCAGCTACTTCGCGCTGGCGCACCGGAAGTGGCAGCAGGGAGCCCGCGATGACTGACCGCACCATGCCCGCCGACGACGCGTCGCCCGCCGTCGTTGTCCCCGAGCGCACCGGCGTGATCCAGTGGGAGTCGATCCCGCGCCGAATCGTCACGATCTGGCTGCCGCTCTCCTGCTTCGTGATCGTGCTCCTGTTCCCATTCTACTGGATGGCGGTCACGGCGCTGAAGTCGAACGAGGAGCTCTACAACTACAAGGATTACAACCCGTTCTGGGTCCACTCGCCGACACTCGCCAACATCAACCGCCTCCTGTTCGAGACCGATTATCCGCGCTGGCTCACGATCACCATGACCGTGGCGGTGGTGGCCACGCTGCTCTCCATCGCGGCCTCGGTGCTCGCAGCCTACGCCATCCAGCGCCTGCGCTTCAGGGGCAGCAACTATCTGGGGCTCGCGATCTATCTCGCCTATCTCGTCCCGCCTTCGATCCTGTTCATTCCGCTCGCCACGATCGTCTTCAAGCTCGGCCTCTACGACAGCCCGATCGCCCTGATCCTGACCTATCCCACCTTCCTGATCCCGTTCTGCACCTGGCTTCTGATCGGCTACTTCAAGTCGATCCCCTACGAGCTCGAGGAGTGCGCCCTTATCGACGGCGCCTCGCGGCTCCAGATCCTGTGGCGGATCACGCTGCCCCTGGCCGTGCCGGGGCTGATCTCGGCCGGGATCTTCGCCTTCACGCTCTCCTGGAACGAGTTCATCTATGCGCTCGCCTTCATCCAGTCGGCCGAGAAGAAGACGGTCCCTGTGGCCGTGCTGACCCAGCTCGTCGAGGGCGACGTCTATCACTGGGGCTCGCTCATGGCCGGCGCGCTCCTGGGCTCGATCCCGGTCGCCGTCTTCTATTCCTTCTTCGTCGAGTACTACGTCTCGAGCCTCACGGGCGCTGTGAAGGAGTAGAGCCGCCGCTTCGCACCGGAGCGCCCCGGACTTCCATGCCGAGAGGTGAGGCAATTTTCGCCTTGCGACGGTTGCCTTGCTTGGCGTTATACCGGCGGTCGGCCCGCCGGCCTACGCCTTGAGAAAAGCCCGATGCGCCTGCCTTCCCTCTGCATCCGCAACCGGATCGCGCTGCTCGTGACCGGGATCGTATGCGGCCTGACCATGGCGCTGCTCATGCTCGTGCATCTCGGGCTCCTGCCAGAGGTCCGCCGTCAGGCGGACCAGCGGCTGCGGGACGCCATGCATTACGCTGCCCTCGATCTCGCCCGCGGCGTCGAGGACAAACTGGCCGACATCGTCCGCATCGCCCGATCCGCGCCGGTGCTGGAGACCGCGGACGACCGGACGATCCAGCGCCGTTGGCTCGCGAGCTTCATGGCCGGCCGGAACGGCTATGTCTGGCTGGGCGTCGCCGGGCCGGACGGTACGGTCCGGCTCGACACCACGGGACTGATGGAAGGGCGCAGACTCGAAGGGGGCGGTTGGTTCGAGCGCGCGGTACGGGCGCCCGAGATCGACGACGTGCCGGAAGCCGCCATCCTCGATGCGCTGCCGAAGGCGCAAGATGGCAAGCCGCTGCAGCTCTTGAGATTGTCCGCTCCCGTTCTCGACCCGCAGGGCCGCCTTCGCGGCGTGCTTCTGGCCTATCTCGATGACGCTCACCTCGAGGATCTGGTCCGGGATCTCACGACCCGGGTCGAGACCGAGGTCGGAGCCAGGCTGTCGGTGATCGATCGGAGCGGCCGCACCCGCTTCGGCGAGCCGCTCCCGTCCTGGCTGCAGAGCACGATGGCCGGCAGCCGGGACGACGATGCCGTGGACAGCGATCCCACAGGCCGTGATCATGCGGTGCTGCGCGTGCCGGTACCTGCCATCCAGGGCATCGATCTGGGCTGGACCGTCGTCCTCGAGAGCGATCTCGCAGCGGTCGCGGGGCCGCTCCGGCGGCTGGAGACGTTCCTGATCGTGATCGGCGGGCTGGCCGTCCTGATCACGCTGCTGTTCACCCTGCCGGTGGCGACCGCCATCACGCGGCCGATCGACGTTCTGGTCGATGCGGCCGAGGCCTATGCGGCCGGACGCTCCGTGCCCGCGCTGCCTGTGGCGAGGTGCCCGCCCGAGGTCGGCCGGCTGGCCCACGCGTTGCAGGCGCTGGTGGCGGTTCTGCAGCGGCGCCAGGGGCTGCTCGTGCAGGCGCTCGCGGCGGGGCGCCAGATCGCCTGGGAATACGACGTCCCCCGGGGCCGCACCCGGATCGAGGGGCTCGAGGGGACGTGGCTGGGCTGGACCGCAGCCGAGCTCGACGAGGGCACCGGCTCCGACTGGCTCGCCTTCGTCCATGCCGACGGCCGCACCTGGGTCGAGGCGGCGATGGCCGGGTTCATCGCCTCGGGCGACGATCGCATCATCCTGCAATACCGGATGCTGGCGAAGGACGGCAACTATCGCTGGGTCGAGGATCATGCGCTCGTCCTGGAACAGGACAGCGAGGGCAGGGCCCTGCGGCTGGCCGGCACCGTGGTCGATATCGACGAGCACAAGGCCATCGAGCAGCGCCTGCGCGAGAGCGAGGCGCGGGCAACGCTGCAGCTGAGCGAGCTGCAGGCCCTCTACGACCAGGCACCGATCGGCCTGGCCGTGCTGGACCCGCAATTCCGCTACCTGCGGATCAACCCGCACCTCGCCCGCATCAACGGTCGCGCGCCGCGGGACCATATCGGCCGGACGGTCGAGGAAATCCTGCCGGACGGGTGGCCGGCCCTGGAGCCGTTGCTGCGCCGGGTTCTCGATACCGGCAACGCCAGCCGGGCGCTCGAGCTCACGTTCGAGACCCCGGCGGCTCCCGGCGTCCAGCAGACGTTCGTCGCGAGCTATTTCCCCATCAAGGACCCGAGCGGGACCACGATCGCCGTAGGCGCCGTCGTCGAGGATGTCACCCAGCGCAAGCGGGCGGAGGCGGCCGAGCGGGCGAAATCGGCCTTCCTCGCCACGATGAGCCACGAGATCAGGACCCCGCTCACCGCCATCCTGGGCTTCGCCGACCTGCTCGCGGATACCGATCTCGGGGAGGGGCAGCGCCACCAGGTCGCGATCATCCGCGACACCGGCCGGATGCTGCTCGCCATCATCAACGACATTCTCGATTTCTCCAAGCTCGAGGCCGGCAAGGCCAGCCTCGAGATCGCGCCGTTCGCGCTGCGCGAGCTGATCTCGGGCACGTTCGAGACGGCACGGCTCCTGGGCGCCGAGCGCGGGCTCGCCTTTCGCCTCGAGATCGGCGACGGGGTGCCGGACCGGGTCGCGGGCGATGCGATCCGCCTCAAGCAGATCCTGACGAACCTTTTGGGCAATGCCGCCAAGTTCACCGAGAGGGGCGGGATCACGCTGCGCGCCACCCTGATCGGCGAGGAGGAAGACAAGCTGCGGCTCCGGTTCGAGATCGAGGATACCGGCATCGGCATAGCGCCCGAGCGCCTGCCCAAGCTGTTCGTCATGTTCGAGCAGGCCGATCAGTCGATCACCCGGCGCTTCGGCGGCACCGGTCTCGGCCTCGCGATCTGCAAGCGTCTCGCCGATCTCATGGGCGGACGGATCGGGGCGCGGAGCACGCCCGGCGTGGGCAGCACGTTCTGGGTCGAGCTGCCGTTCGCGCGTGTGCTCGCGCCGGCGCGTGCCGAGGCCGAGCCGGTCCGTCCGGCCGCCGGCGGCGCACCCCTGCGCCGTGGCCGCATCCTCGTGGTCGACGACATCGCCACCAACCGGCTGCTGCTCGACGCTCTCCTGCGTGGCCAGGGCCAGGAGGTGGTGCTGGCCGCGGACGGAGTCGAGGCGGTCGAGCTCGCCGCGCGCGAGTCCTTCGACCTGATCCTCATGGACGTGCACATGCCGCGCCAGGACGGGCTCGCCGCGACCCGCGCCATCCGTGCGAGCGACGGTCCCAATGCCGCAACGCCGATCGTGGCGCTCACGGCGGCCGTCCTCGCCGAGGAGGTCGCGGCCTGCAGCGAGGCCGGGATGGACGACTGCCTCGCCAAGCCCGTCGATCCGGCCCGTCTCATGGGCCTCCTCGCCTCCCGCATCGGCCTGCGCACCGCTGCCTGAGCATCAGGAAGCGTCCAGCTCGCGCCGCAGCCGCTCGAGCAGCGCCATGCGCGCCGCATCGTCCCCGAGCCCCTTGAGCCGGCGGCCGAGATCGAGGAGCAGCCGGGCATAGGCGTTGTGCCAGTCGGCCGGGAGCGCCGCCGCCTCCGGTGGCAGGCGCGACGGGCCCGGCAGGAGCCGCGGCGGTGCGCCGGCTGCGAGCGCGAATGCGGCATCGAGGGCCGGCAGGTGCACGAGCGTGGGATCGACCCCGATCCCGGCGAGCTGCGTCCTGAACGCGGTCATGGCCCCGGGCTCGCCATGGATCAGGAACAGCCCGCCCTTCACCGGCAGGCAGCTTTCCACCCAGCGCCGGAGTTCCTTCTGGTCGGCATGGGCGGAGAAGGCATCGATGGCGCGGATGCGTGCCCGCACCACCACCTCCTCGCCCTCGACCCGGACCGAAGGCTCGCCCGCGAGGATGAGCTGGCCCAGCGTCCCCGGCGCCTGGTAGCCCACGAACAGGACGGTCGATTCCGCGCGCCAGAGATGGTGCTTCAGGTGGTGGCGGATGCGCCCGGCCTCGCACATGCCGCTCGCGGCGAGGATGATCGCGCCCGAGGTGATCGCGTTGAGCGCCTTGCTGGCCTCGGTGGTCTCGGTGAAGGTCAGCCGCGGATCGGCGAACACCATATGCAGGTCCTGGCCTTCGGCCAGCGAATCGCGATGCCGCGCGAACACCTCGCTCGCCCGCACGGCCAGCGGCGAATCGAGGAATACCCTGGCTTCAGGGATCTCGCCTGCGCGCATCAGCTCCAGGATCGTGTAGATCAGCTCCTGGCTGCGCTCGACGGCGAAGGCCGGGATCAGAAGATTGCCGCCCGCGGCCAGCGCGTCCCGGATCTCGCGCGCCAGCCGGGCGCGCCGCTGCTCGACCGTGACGTCCTCGCGGTCGCGATCGCCGTAGGTGCTCTCGACGATGACGAAGTCCATGCCGGCGACCCCGCGCGGGGCGGTGTGGAACGTGGTCTCGTCGGGTCCGAGATCGCCCGAGAACAGGAGCCGCACGGGCGTCCCGTCGTCGTCCCCGACCTCGACTTCGATCGAGGCCGAGCCCAGGATATGGCCGGCATCCCGGTAGCGCGCCCGCACGCCCGGTCCCGGCTCGAGCCAGCGATCGTAGTCGCAAGCGCGGGTCTGCTCGAGGCAGCGCTCGGCGTCGCGCTCGGTGTAGATCGGCTCGACCAGGGGCCGCCCGCGCTGCCGGTTGCGCTGGTTGAGCCGCTCCACCTCGCTCTCCTGGATGTGGCCGCTGTCCGGCAGCATGAAGCGCAAGAGATCGATCGTGGGCTCGGTCGCGATGATCGGCCCCTTGAACCCGTGCTTGCGCAGCTTCGGCAGCAGCCCGGCATGGTCGATGTGGGCGTGGGTGAGGAGCACGTAGTCGACGCCGGGCGGTGCGAACGGGAACTTGCCGTAGTTCAGCTCGCGCACCGTCTTCGTGCCCTGGAACAGCCCGCAATCGACGAGGAACCGCCCGGCCGCGTGCTCGACGAGGCAGCAGCTGCCGGTCACCGTCGAGGCGGCGCCGTGAAAGGTGAGGCGGACCGGCATGATCGTCCCCGCTCGTTCTTGCCCCGGATACGCCGGAGCCTGCGCCGGCGCCGGGTGGCGGTCAACCGCCGCCCTCTGGGCTACAACGCCTGCGCGCTCGTCGCGCTCTTCACCGGCACCGGCCCGCCCCCCGCGGGATGGCCGCGATGCGGGACGAGAGCATCGCCGTCTCTGCCATCACCGTTTGGGAGCTCACGCGCAAGGTAGCATTCGGCAAGCTGCTGCCCTTGCCCGTGGCGGGCGGGAGCCTCGGCGGCTATCTGCAGGCACGGGGCTTCGTTCCGGTGCCGCTCATCCGGCAGGATGCCGAAACGGCCAATGCCCTGCCGCCGATCCATAAGGATCCGATGGATCGGATGCTCATCGCCCAGCCGCTGCGCCCGGGCGCTACCATCATCAGCGACGATGGCATGTTCCAGGCCTATGGGGTGGCGACGCTCTGGTAGCCCGAGGCGCGCGGGACTGCTCCACTTCCCGTTTGCTTTCAGCTCTTTGGCGCGCCATTGTCGGCGACGGCACGCCGGCGCCGTTCGAGCGCGGCGGCAGCAAACGCAGGGAGCGGACAAGCATGACGCGGCGTCTCGTGGCGGCCGTGAGCCTCGCCGGCAGCGTGGCCCTGGCGACGACCCCCGGCTTCGCGATGGTGAAGGAGATCGGCAAAGGCGAGGGGCAGGTCAACATCGTGGCCTGGCCCGGCTACATCGAGCGGGGCGATACCGACAAGGCCTATGACTGGGTCACGGGCTTCGAGAAGGCGACCGGCTGCAAGGTCAGCGTCAAGACCGCCGGCACCTCGGACGAGATGGTGGCGCTCATGAACGAGGGCGG
This sequence comes from Benzoatithermus flavus, assembly GCF_037908215.1. NCBI lineage: Bacteria > Pseudomonadati > Pseudomonadota > Alphaproteobacteria > Geminicoccales > Geminicoccaceae > Benzoatithermus > Benzoatithermus flavus. The sequence goes on from NZ_JBBLZC010000037.1 coordinate 35,956, forward strand.
CTTCGACCTCGTCACCGCCTCGGGCGACGCCTCCTTGCGGCTCGTCGCCGGCAAGAAGGTGCAGGAGATCAACATCGACCTGATCCCGTCCTGGAAGACGATCGATCCGCGCCTGCAGAACGCCCCCTGGCACACGGTGAACGGCAGGCACTACGGCGTGCCCTACCAGTGGGGTCCGAACGTGCTGATGTACAGCACGCAGGTGTTCAAGGAGCCGCCCAGGTCCTGGAGCGTGGTGTTCGAGGAGCAGACGCTGCCCGACGGCAAGTCCAACAAGGGCCGGGTGCAGGCGTTCGACGGGCCGATCCACATCGCCGATGCCGCCCTCTACCTCATGCACCGCAAGCCCGAGCTCGGCATCAAGGACCCTTACGAGCTCACCGAGGCGCAGTACAAGGCGGCCTTGGACCTCCTGCGCCAGCAGCACGGCCTCGTCCAGCGCTACTGGCACGACGCGATGGTGCAGGTGGACGACTTCACCAACGAGGGTGTCGTCGCCTCGGGCTCCTGGCCGTTCCAGGTCAACCTGCTGAAGAGCAAGGGGCAGCCCGTCGCCAGCACGATTCCTATGGAGGGTGCCACGGGCTGGGCCGACACCACCATGATGCATGCCGAGGCCGAGCACCCGAATTGCGCCTATATGTGGCTCGAGCACTCGCTCTCGAAGAAGCTCCAGGGCGACCTCGCCGCCTGGTTCGGCTCGGTCCCGGCCGTGCCCGCCGCCTGCGAGGGCAACGAACTCTTGGGCCCCGAGGGCTGCAGGACCAACGGCATCGAGGATTTCGACAAGATCCACTTCTGGCGCACGCCGGTCGCGAAGTGCGCCACCCAGAGCGAGGGCTGCGTCCCCTATTATCGCTGGGTCACCGACTACATCGCCATCCTGGGCGGCCGCTGACGGAGCGCACGGCTTCATGACCGTCGCGGTTCAGCTCCGGCAGGTGAGCCGTACCTTCGGCGAGGTGCGCGCGGTGGACGGCGTCAGCCTCGAGATCGAGGACGGCACGTTCTTCGCCATGCTCGGGCCTTCGGGCTCCGGCAAGACGACGTGCCTGCGCCTGATCGCCGGCTTCGAGCAGCCCGATGCCGGCGAGATCCTGCTCCACGGCAAGCCGATGCAGGGCGTCCCACCCTACGAGCGGCCGGTGAACACGGTCTTCCAGGATTACGCCCTGTTCCCGCACCTGAACGTGCTCGACAACGTCGCCTACGGCCTCATGGTCAAGGGCGTGCCCAAGGCCGAACGCTACCGCCGCGCCCAGGCCATGCTCGAGGTCGTGGCGCTCGGCGAGCACGGCCGGCGTCGCCCCTCGCAGCTCTCGGGCGGCCAGCGCCAGCGCGTGGCGCTGGCGCGCGCCCTCGTGCTCGAGCCCGAGGTCCTGCTGCTCGACGAGCCCTTGGGTGCGCTCGACCTCAAGCTCCGCCAGCAGATGCAGACCGAGCTCAAGGCCTTGCAGCGCAAGGTGGGCATCACCTTCGTCTTCGTCACCCACGACCAGGGCGAGGCGCTCGGCATGGCCGACCGCGTCGCCGTGTTCAACCGGGGCCGGATCGAGCAGGTTGGAACACCGGAGGAGGTCTACGAGCGTCCAGCCACGGCCTTCGTCGCCGGCTTCGTCGGCAGCGCCAACATCCTCGATCCGGCGACGGCCGAGCGCCTGTTCGGCCGCCGCCAGGCCTTCTCGCTCCGCCCCGAGCGGATAGCCCTCACCGATGCGGCCGAGATCACGGTGGAAGGCACCGTGGTCGAGACCCAGTACCACGGTGCGAGCACCCGCCTCGACGTGGTGCTCGACGGCGGCCCGGTCCTCGTCGTCGAGCGCCGCAACGACGGCGCCCTGAGCCGCCCGGAGCGCGGCAGCCGCGTGCGTCTGGGTTGGTCTGCCGCCGCCATGCAGCCGCTTCGGGAAGGGCCCGTGGCGTGAGCGCCATCGCCTCCGCTGCCCTGCCGGCGCCGCAGCGCCGGGGCCTCGCCCGCCGCCGCCTGTCCACCTGGCTCTGGCGGCACGGCGCCTGGCTCACGCTCCTCCTCCTGCTCCCGCCGCTCCTGTGGCTCGGCGTGGTCTATCTGGGCTCGCTCATCGCCCTTCTCGCCCACAGCTTCTTCCGCCTCGACGAATTCTCGGGCCAGGTCGTCCACGAACTCGGTGTGACGGCCTATATCGAGCTTCTGACCCAGCGCGCCAATCTCGACATCATCCTGCGCACGGTCGCCATGGCGGCTGCCGTGACGCTCGCCTGCGCCGTGATCGCCTTCCCGATCGCCTACATGGCCGCCCGCTTCGCGGGCCAAAAGCTCAAGGCCCTGTTCTACCTCGCCGTGATGCTGCCGCTCTGGTCGAGCTATCTCGTGCGCGTCTATGCCTGGAAGCTGATCCTGGCCAAGGAGGGCATCGTCAACTGGGCGGCGCAGACGACCGGCCTCGCCTGGCTCCTCGACGCCGTCCTGGCCCTGCCCGTCATCGGCGGCCCGTCGCTCTCGGTCTCCTATCTCGGCATGTTCCTGGTCTTCACCTATATCTGGCTGCCCTACATGATCCTGCCGGTGCAGGCAGCACTCGAGCGCGTGCCGCCTTCCCTGATCGAGGCCTCGGCCGACCTGGGTGCCAAGCCCCGCCAGACCTTCCGCACCGTGATCCTGCCTCTGGCCCTGCCCGGCATCGCCGCCGGCTCGATCTTCACCTTCTCGCTGACACTCGGCGACTACATCGTCCCCTACATCGTCGGCACGTCGAGCCTGTTCATCGGCCAGGCCGTCTACATCCAGCAGGGCACGGCCGGGAACATCCCGCTCGCCGCCGCCTTCTCGATCGTGCCGATCGCGATCATGGCCGTCTATTTATGGGCCGCGAAGCGCCTGGGAGCGTTCGATGCGCTCTGAAGCCGGCCTGGGTTTGAAGCTCGCCGCCGCGGCCGGGCTCCTGTTCCTTCACGTGCCCATGGCCTTCATCCTGCTCTACGCCTTCACCACCGAGGACAAGAGCTACCAGTTCCCGCCGCCGGGCCTCACGCTGCGCTGGTTCGCCGTCGCCTGGGAGCGGCAGGACATCTGGAACGCGCTCCTGCTCTCGGTCCGCGTCGGCCTGATGGCGACCCTCCTCGCCCTGATCCTGGGCACGCTCGCGGCCGCCGCCTTGTGGCGCTCCCGCTTCTTCGGCCGCGACGCCGTCAACCTGCTCCTGGTTCTGCCTATCGCCCTGCCGGGTATCGTCACCGGCATCGCGCTCCGCTCCACCATCGGCGTGCTGGACGTGCCGTTCGGCTTCTGGACCATCGTCGTCGGCCACGCGACCTTCTGCATCGTCGTGGTCTACAACAACGTCATCGCGCGGCTGCGCCGCACCGCGCCCTCCCTGATCGAGGCCTCGATGGATCTGGGAGCCGACGGTTTCCAGACCTTCCGCTACGTCATCCTTCCCAACATCGCCACGGCACTCCTCGCCGGCGGCATGCTCGCCTTCGCCCTCTCCTTCGACGAGGTCATCGTCACCACCTTCACCGCCGGCCAGCAGACCACGCTGCCGATCTGGATGCTCAGCGAACTCGTCCGCCCGCGCCAGCGCCCCGTGACTAACGTGGTCGCCGTCTTCGTCATCGCCGTGACCTTCCTCCCGATCCTCGGCGCCTACTGGCTCACCCGTGGGACGGAGAGCGTGGCGGGCGGCGGGAGGTAGGCAGATGCTCCGGACAGCCACGAGCGGGTGCGGATGGCCCGGCCGGCTGCATGCGTCTCGGCCGATCCGCTCGCCGTCCGTCTCGATCTGGATGCCTGTTTTCCCTTGCCGCCGTCTCTCCTGCCGCCCCGAGGTACAATGATATTCCAGCAGGCCCGGGTCGCACCGGCTGCGGGCGAAACGAGAGCGGCTTCGGCCATGGCCACCGGATGGCTATCGAACAGCTCGTAGAGCGTGTCGTCCGCACGCGGCTGCGCATCCCGGACGAGGAACGCGTCGAGCGTCCTCGGCCGCTCGGGCTGGCGAACCGCCGGATCGGCGATTCGCCCGTCTCCTTCCTTCGGCCCCGATACCGGCATACCGCGAGCGCCGCCGCTTGCCAGCTCGGTGCCGCCGCCCCAAAACCGGTGCCAGCGACATCAGGGAGAGGACAACCCATGCAGACCGATCTGCTCATCAACGGCAGCTTCGTGAAGGGCGAGGGGGCGGAGGAGGCGATCCTCGATCCCGCCACGGGCGAGACCATCGCCACGGTGCCCGAGGCTTCGCTCTCCCAGATCGAGGAGGCCGTGGCCGCGGCCGACGCCGCCTTCCCGCGCTTCGCCCGCACGACACCGCAGGAGCGCTCGCTCATGCTGCTCAAGGTGGCGGACGCGATCGAGCGCGAGGCCGAGGCGTTCGCGGCGCTCGAATCCAGAAACTGCGGCAAGCCGCCCGCGAAGGCACTCGGCGACGAGCTGCCCGCCATCATCGACTGCTTCCGTTTCTTTGCCGGTGCCGCCCGCTGCGCGCCGGGTCTTGCCGCCGGCGAGTACCTGCCGGGCCTCACCAGCATGATTCGCCGCGATCCGGTGGGCGTCGTGGCCTCGGTCGCACCCTGGAACTACCCCCTGATGATGGCGGCCTGGAAGCTCGCTCCCGCCCTTGCCGCCGGCAACACGGTCGTCCTCAAGCCCTCCGAGCAGACTCCGCTCACCACCCTGAAGCTCGCCGAGATCCTGGCCGCCATCTACCCCGCCGGGGTCGTCAACGTCGTCACCGGCCGCGGCGACAGCGTGGGTGCTCCGCTCGTCTCCCATCCGCGCGTGCGCATGGTCTCGCTCACCGGCAGCCCCGAGGCCGGCACCAAGGTACTGCAGGCGGCGGCCGCCACCACCAAGCGCACCCACCTCGAGCTCGGCGGCAAGGCGCCCGTCATCGTCTTCGACGATGCCGACCTCGAGGCCGTGGTGAACGGCATCAAGGTGTTCGGCTACTACAATGCCGGCCAGGACTGCACCGCCGCCTGCCGGGTCTATGCCGGTGGCAAGATCCACGACCGGCTCGTGGCCGACCTCGCCGCGGCCGTGTCCTCGATCCAATGGGGCGAGCCCTCGGGCGAGGGCATGGACATCGGCCCCCTCATCAGCAGCCGCCAGCGCGAGCGGGTCGCGGGCTTCGTCGAGCGCGCGAAGCAGGCCGGCCACATGGAGATCGTGACCGGCGGCCGGGCCGGGCAGGGCAGCGGCTTTTTCTACGAGCCGACCCTGGTCGCGGGCGCGCGGCAGGAGGACGAGATCGTCAGGAAGGAGGTGTTCGGCCCCGTCGTCTCCGTCACCCGCTTCAAGGACGCGGAGGAGGCGATCCGGTTCGCCAACGACAGCGAGTACGGCCTCGCTTCCAGTGTCTGGACGAAGGACGTCAGCAAGGCCATGCAGGTGGCCGCTGCGTTGCAATATGGCTGCACCTGGATCAACACCCACTTCATGCTCTGCAACGAGATGCCCCACGGCGGCTTCAAGCGCTCGGGCTACGGCAAGGACATGTCGCTTTACGCGCTCGAGGACTACACGGTGGCACGCCACGTCATGGTGGCGCACTGAGGCCGGAGCGGCTCCCGCGGCCCGGCGGCAGCAGTTGCTGCCGGGCACTTGGCCCGTTCCGTCGATTTACTATTGTGGTATTCTCCCGGCTTCGGCTCGGAGAACGCCATGGCGACCGTCCATGTGGAGCGCCGGCTGGCGGCGATTCTGGCCGTCGACATCGTCGGCCATGCGCGCCTGATCGGGGCGGACGAGGCCACGACCCTGGCCGCGATCAAGGATCGCCGCCGATTCCCGTAAAAGGAAGCCATGTTCGAGCAATACACGCCATGAAGGAGAAGCAAAGGAGCCTACAATGAAGCCCGGTGCCCGAATCGGGCGCGCCGGTATCTGCGTGTGGGGCGGGCCTTACGACTCGCCCCTACCGCGACTAGCGCACCAGGTATGAACAGCGACACGCGGGATTGGTCCTGCCAACTAGCCTGCCGCTGCCAGAAACAGGACCATCATAGTAATACATATCGGTAGATTTCTGCCTGCAGCCTAAGTCCAGATTGATCCAGCAGTGATTGTATCCAATTCTTTAGAATTGAGTACTATTTTGTTCAAATGTTGATTGGATGTATGGTGTTTCTTTTACTTGATTTGCATATTTTCAGTCGCATCATCAGCATGAACTATTCATACTGGCAAACAAAAAGATTAATCTAGATAGCAGTACAGGTGATTTCTTAAGAAGCATAGGTTGCCTTTTCTCCACGACAGGAGTTGCGCTGATCGAGCCGTGCACTTGTCTTCATCTTCTGTTTCTCGTCTATGGCGCCAAGACGGCGCGATGCGCCCTCAGATATAGCCGTGGGTTGGGACCGTCCGCTGTTAACCGCTTCATAGGCCATGCCAGAACTGTCCCGGCGTATCAAAGTAAGGAAGATGCCCGACCCCGGACCGGAGAGGGCGTCATGACGAGATACAGAAGCTATGTTCAATCCCTCGAACTCGCGGCGCTGCGCTGACCGTTCTCGTTCGCTGCGGTCATCGAGCTTCGGGATCCAGCCTCCTGGCTTGCGGTGCATGCCTGCGTATAAGAAGATGCCCAACCGGTCGGGACGGCAGGGACGGGCACCGTGGCACGGCGCAGAGACTGCAGCAGGCCTCTTGGGCTGGCGCTGGGCATAGCTTTGCTGGGGCCGGCCCTGGGTCATGCCGAGGTGGCGACCGACGGCACGCTCGGGCCCAGGCTGCGCCTTGCCGGTCCGGAGGTGACGATCCCCGCCCGGCTCGGCCAGACCCGCGGCAAAAACCTGTTCCACAGCTTCGCCCGCTTCGGGGTCGAAGAGGGGCAGCGGGTCACCTTCACCGGGCCTTCGGGGCTCAGGAACATCATCGGCCGGGTCACCGGCGGCGCGCCATCCACCATCGACGGCACCCTGCGCTCGAAGGTCCCCGGCGCCGATCTCTGGCTGCTCAATCCCGCGGGCATCCTGTTCGGCCCCGATGCCCGGCTGGCGGTGCAGGGCTCGTTCCATGCCAGCACCGCCGACGAGCTGCGCTTTGCCGACGGGGCGGTGTTCAGCGCGCGTGCGCCGGGCGGGAGCGTGCTCTCGGTGGCGGCGCCACAGGCGTTCGGGTTTCTGGGTGCGAGGCCGGCGCCGGTCACGGTCGACCGGAGCGTGCTCGCCGTGCCAGAAGGCAAGGCGCTCTCGCTCACGGGCGGCAATGTCACCGTCACGGCCCGGAACCAAGGTGCAGCCAGCGGGAACTTGGCCGGCATCCTGCAGGCAGAGGCCGGCCGGGTCACGCTGGCGGCGCTGGGCGGTCCCGGCGCGGTTGCCGTCGCGACGGGCCGGGCCACCGGTGCGGTTTCCGGGGCGGTGCACCTGAGCGGCGAAGCTGTGGTGACTGCGAGCGGCGATGGTGGCGGCACGATCCGAATCCGGGCCGGGCGGCTCGTGGTCGAGGACCGCTCGTCCATCTTGGCCGATAACGTTGGTGGGACGAACGCCAGGGGCGGGATCACTGTTACCGCTGACACTTTGGATCTGAATAATGACTCTGCTGTTACCTCGGACGTTTTGGGCATAGGAAATGCGGGTCGGGTAGAACTTCGAGCTAGAACAGTAAGAATAAGAAACGGAAGCTATATCAGCAGTTCCAGTTTCGGCCTAGGAAATGCTGCTGATATTACACTAATGGCTGATCACCTAATTATTGATGGCAATGGAAATCCTGATTAGCCGTGACCCTCATCCAGCGACGAGGACCCGATAGGGCATAGGCTTGGTGCGGGCGGCGCTGTGGACGA
>NZ_JBBLZC010000117.1:0-562 GCF_037908215.1 Benzoatithermus flavus
GGGAACGGATTTGCTTCTTCGAGCTCGCCGAGGGAGAGCGCCGCTCCGAGCACGAGAGAACCATTGTCGACATCAAGCGACCGACATTCAGGGATCGATTTTATGTCAATGACGGCCGCGGTGCGGACAAGGTTCAACCGAGACAACGTGATGATTTCCGTGCCGCCGCCGTAGTAGAGCGTTCGTTTTCCATCCCGCTCGAGCGCCGCAAACAGCGCTGTCGCTTCGGCGATCGACTGCGGCCGGTAGTAGGCAAAGTCAAACGGAACCATAGGAGTCCCCTTTCTGTGTCCGCCAAATGAGTTCAGGCACAAGCGGCAGTTCATTGAGCGGCACGCCGGCAGCGAGAGACAAGGCGTTTGCCAAGGCGGCGGGCATGCCGATCAAGCCATGTTCGCCGATGCCGCGAGCGCCGTACGGGGCATCGATTTGCGGCGTTTCAACAAACTCAACGATGTACTCTAGATGTTCGCCGAAGCGAATTGGCCGGTATGTGCGCAACTGTGGGTTTAACACGCGCTGTTCGTTGTCAAACAGAAACCCTTCGCGGCTGGAAAAGCTT
>NZ_JBBLZC010000118.1:0-561 GCF_037908215.1 Benzoatithermus flavus
TCCAATGTCGGGCTTTTTTCATCGCGCTCCCGATTCATTGCCTGCTCGACGTTATAGGCGAGCAGCGTCACCCGTTCGTTCAGTGAGTTTTTGAAATTTTGCACAAGCTCCGTTTCCAACTTACGGACAAAATACACGCCGATGATTTGCATGGCAACAAGAATGAGCAGCACATAAATAATAACAAACTTAAAGCGGATCGAACGAAATGGCCCTACTTTTTTCATGCCGACTCATGACTCCTGTTCCGGGTTGCGCAAATAATAGCCGACGCCCCGTCTTGTGACGATCCACGACGGATGGGAAGGGTTGTCTTCGATTTTTTCACGCAGCCTTCTTACCGTCACATCGACCGTGCGCACATCGCCGTAATAGTCGTAGCCCCAAACCGTTTGCAGCAAGTGTTCGCGCGTCATCACTTGGCCGATATGTTTCGCCAAATAGTGGAGCAGTTCAAATTCGCGATGGGTCAACGCGATCGTCTCCCCCCGTTTTTGCACGACGTACGCATCTGGACGGATGACAAGCGGCCCGATGACGATTTCATTCGTTTCATTCTCC
>NZ_JBBLZC010000038.1:0-43201 GCF_037908215.1 Benzoatithermus flavus
ATCCTGGGCATCGCCAACCCGGTCTGGATGCTCGTCCTGCTCACGGCGCTGTTCGGGCTGATCTTCAACTTCTCGCCCTGGGGCCGCCACCTCTACGCCATCGGCGGCAACGAGAACGCGGCGCGGCTCACCGGCGTGCCGGTCGACCGGATCAAGCTCCAGGCCTACCTCGTCTCCGGCCTCACGGCGGCGATCGCCGCGATCATGATCGTGGGCTGGCAGGGCTCGGCGATCAACGCGCTGGGCCAGGGCTACGAGCTGCGGGTGATCGCCTCGACCGTGATCGGCGGCGCCAATCTGATCGGCGGCGAGGGCGGGGCCTACGGCGCCTTCATCGGCGCCGCACTGATCGAGGTGATCCGCAACAGTCTCCTGATGGCCGGCGTCGATGCCAACTGGCAGGGCACGTTCGTCGGCGTGTTCATCGTTCTCGCGGTCCTGCTCGAGCGGGTCCGTGGCAGGCGGTCGGGCTGAGCGAGACGCGAACGGCCGCCACATCGTCAGGTGCATGAAGGGAGGTCAAGGGAATGAGGAAGCTGTTCTGGGGTGGCGCTGCCGTGGCGCTGCTCGTCGCCTGCGGCGGCGCGCCTTCGCTCCAGGCCAAGGAGTACACCTTCGCGCTGGTGCCGAAGAACATGAACAACCCGTTCTTCGACCAGGCGCGCGACGGCTGCATGAAAGCGGAGAAGGAGGCCGCCGGCAAGTTCAAGTGCCTCTACATCGGCCCCGGCGAGCACGGCGGCGGCGAGGAGCAGGTCCAGGTCGTCAACGACCTGATCGCCAAGAAGGTCGACGGCATCGCCGTCTCGCCCTCCAACGCGGCCGCGATGGGCAAGGCCCTCGAGAAGGCCAAGGCCGCCGGCATCCCGGTGCTGACCTGGGACTCGGATCTTCTCGACAAGGACAAGGGCCTGCGGATCGCCTATGTCGGCACCAAGAACTACGACATCGGCGTCAACCTCGCCAAGCTGGTGCAGCAGATCAAGCCGAACGGCGGCACCATTTGCATCCAGTCCGGCGGTGCGGCGGCCGCGAACCACAACGAGCGCATGCAGGGTATTCGCGACACGCTCTCGGGCAAGAAGAGCGACAAGGCGCCGGGCGAGCGGCTCACCGGCCAGAACGGCTGGACCGAGGTGGACGGCTGCCCGCTCTACACCGACGACGACTTCCCGCGCGCGGTGCAGCAGATGGAGGACATTCTCGGCAAGTACCCCAAGCTCGACGCCTTCGTGCCGACCGGCGGCTTCCCGCAGTTCATCCCGCAGGCCTACGCCAAGGTGGCCGAGAAGCACAAGGCGCGGATCGAGGACAAGTCGCTGGCGCTGGTGGTGGCCGACACGCTGCCCGTGCAGATGGATCTCATGAAGAAGGGCCTGTCTCTGGGCCAGGTCGGCCAGCGGCCGTTCGAGATGGGCTACAAGAGCATGAACTTCCTCTACGAGATCGTGCACGACAAGAAGATGCCGGCCGATCCGACCTATACCGGCCTCGACGTCTGCACGCCCGAGACCGCCGACACCTGCATCGGCGGCTGAGCGCCCGCTTTTCAGCTTCTTCGCCCGACGCCTCCGGGGTCGCCCCGGAGGCGTCTTCTTTGGAGGACGACCGGTGGCGCCACGGACCTTGCGCGCTGGCGCGCTCGAGCTCGTGATCGACGCCGAGCGGGGCGGCTCGATCATGCGCTTGCGCGACGAAGACTTCGACCTGATGCGCGCCTGGGACGGGGTGACGGACAGCCCCCTCGCCTATGCCTGCTTCCCCCTCGTCCCGTTCTCCGGGCTCGTGGACCATGCCCGCTTCACCTTCGCCGGGCGCTGCCACGAGCTCGAGCCGGACCCGGCGCACCGCCCGCATGCGATCCACGGCGACGGCTGGACCTCGCCCTGGCGCCTCGTCGCGGCAGGCGCCGACCGTGCCGTGATCGAGCTCGTCCGGGATCGGCCGGGCTCCGCCTTCCGCTACCGTGCCGAGCAGCGCTTCGCCCTCCTCGCGGGCCGGCTCGAGGTCGGGCTTTCGGTCACCAACCGGGCGGAAGCGCCGATGCCGTTCGGGCTGGGTCTTCATCCCTGGTTCGACCGGCGGCCCGGCACCCTGCTCTCGGCCGAGGTCGGCGGCGTGTGGCAGCCCGATGCCGACAACCTGCCGCGCCGGCGCGAGCCCGTGCCGGTCCCCTGGGGCTTCCGCCTGCGCCGCCCCGTGGCCGAGCTCGCGCTCGATCACGAGTTCGAGGGCTGGAGCGGCACGGCCCGGATCGACTGGCCCGATGCCGGCCGCGCGCTCGAGATCGAGGCCAGCGGCCTCTTCCGCCACCTCGTCGTCTACGTGCCGCCCGCGGCTTCGTTCTTCTGCATCGAGCCCGTGAGCCACGTCGCCGACGGCTTCAACCTGATGGCTGCCGGATTTCCGGACACGGGCGTGCGGATCCTGGCCCCCGGCGAGACCATGAGCGGTCTGATCCGCTTCGTGCCCCTGCGCAAAAGCTGGAATCCGCTACTCATCGGATGAATCACGCGCGCAGTTTCTATCGTTGAGCGCAATCTTCCCTTCGCTTCGGATACCGGGTATGTCGTTCAACCAGAAGTAACATCCCGGATCGTCGAGCTCGAGAGGCCCGTCACCGCCGGGGTGAGAAGGGTCCAGGAAATGCCTCATCATCGTGCCGGAGCGGTCCGGCGCGGCGGGTCGGTGCTCGCCGTGATGCTCCTCCTCGCGACCGGAGCCTCGGCCGGGGAGACGAGCACTCCCGATCTCGCATCCTCCGCCTCGCCCGAGAGTGTCACCGTCGATCTGCGCCGGCTACCCGTTCCGTCCACCGTCCGGCCGGACACACCGCCGGTCGAGATCCTGCGCCGTATCGGGCCGAAAAGTGCTGCCACGGCGCCGGCGCAGCCGGCTTCATCGCCTCCGTCGGAGGCTGCCGCGTCCGGCCGGCTGCCGCTGGGTCCTTCGGCCTTGCGGGCCGGCGTGCAGGTCGACGGGTTCTCCTATACCGGTGTCACCCCGGCCGATCCGGTGAGCGCGGTGGGCCGGAACCACGTCGTGCACGCCGTCAATGCCCGGCACGGAGCGCTGATCGCCGTCCACGACAAGAAAGGCCGCCGTCTGGCCGGGCCTTTCCTGCTGTCGGAGCTGTTCCCGGACCGCTCGGCGGCCTGCGCCACCGCGACGATCGGCGACCCGGTGGTCGCCTACGATGGGCTCGCCGACCGCTGGGTGCTGAGCGAGGCCGCCGAACGCCGGCCCGGTGGCGCCTTGTGCATCTATGTCTCGCGGACGGGCGACCCGATCACGGGCGGGTGGCACGCTTACGCGTTCGCGATGCCGGAATTCCCGGACTTCGCGAAGCTCGCGGTCTGGCCCTCGGCCTACGTCGTGACCACGAACGAGGCGGCGCCCACCGTTTACGCTCTCGACCGGGCGCGGATGCTGCAGGGAAAGACCGCCGGCCTGCAGCGCTTCACCGTGCCCCGGCTGAGCGGCTTCTCGTTCCAGACCCTCACCCCGGCAGGCCTCTCCGGAACGACGGCGCCGCCCGTCGGCAGCCCGGCCTTTCTGATGCGCCAGCGCGACACCGAGGTGCTCGGCGGGGCTGACGCCCCCGGCAAGGATCTGCTCGAGCTCTGGGCGCTAGCACCGGACTTCTCGCGGCCGGCTCGGTCGAGCCTGCAGCCGCTCGCGCCGATTCCCGTGCCCGACTTCGACTCGGCGCTCTGCGGGCTCGAATCGTTCGCCTGCATCCCGCAGAAGGGCACGACGACGCGCCTCGACCCCTTGCGCGAGATGGTCATGTTCCCGCTGCACTATCGCCGCTTCGCCGATCACGAAGCGATCGTCGGCAGCTTTCAGGTCGATGCCGACGGCAAGGATCGTGCCGGCATCGCCTGGTTCGAGCTGCGCCGCGCCGGCACCGGCGGCTGGCGCCTGCACCAGAGCGGCATCCATGCCCCGGATGCGCTGAGCCGGTGGCTCGGCGCCATCGCCATCGATCGCATGGGCGGCATCGCCTTGGGCTTCAACGGCTCGGGCGCGACCGAGCTGCCGTCGATCAGGATCACCGGGCGGCTACCCGGCGATCCCCTCGGCCGGATGCGGGCCGAGCTCGTCCAGACGCGCAGCCTCTCCGCCCAGACCGGCAGCAGCCGCTGGGGCGATTATGCCGCCATGACGGTGGACCCGGCCGACGGCTGCACGTTCTGGCTCACGACGATCTACGTGGCCGCCGGCGGCAACTGGCGCACCCGGCTCGCGAGCTACCGCCTCTCCGCCTGCAAGGCCGCCTGACGGCAGGCCGGATACACGCGGTCGTGCCGTGCGCAGTCGGCTTGCTCCCGACATCCCGAAGAGCGAGGATCGTCCCGTTGCCGCTGGTCGCGCTTCGGGACGAAGACCATGGCGTTCGACATCGTCGGATCGGAACGGCACAGGCCGGACCGCTCGCCGAAGCACCCTGCCGTGCGGCAGGGCAAGGGTGCGCGACCGCCGCTCATCGAGCGGCGAGCCACCGAGGCGGCGGTCTACGACCGCCTGGCGCGGCTTCTCCTCCTTCTGGGGCTCGGCCTCGTCGTGCTCACCTTTCGTGACTACGGCGTCACCTGGGACGAGCCGGGCCTGCGCACCTACGGGCGGATGCTGGTCGACTGGTACGCATCCGGCTTCACCGACCAGCGTGCCTTCGAGTTCGCCAACCTGCGCTATTATGGTGGCGCCTTCGACATCGTCGCGACCCTGCTCGAGCCCGTGACACCGCTCGGGCCCTACCAGCTCCGCCATCTCCTGGGCGGACTGATCGGGCTTTTGGGCCTTGCCCTCACCTGGCGGCTCGCCCGCCGGCTGGGCGGGCCGCGGGCCGGGCTCCTGGCGCTCCTCCTGCTCGCCACGCTTCCCGGCTGGTGGGGGCACATGTTCTTCAACTCGAAGGATGTGCCGTTCGCGGTCGGGATGCTGGCCTCGGTGCTGGCCTGGGCACGTTGCCTCGAGGAATGGCCGCGGCCGCGCCTGCGCACCGCCCTCCTGCTCGGCCTCGCCGTCGGCCTCACCATGGGGATCAGGGTGGGCGGCGTGCTGCTCGGCGCCTATTTCGCCTTGCCGTTCCTGATCCTGACCGCCGTGGATGCGCGTCGGCTCGGGCCGGGAGCTGCGGCACGCCGGCTCGGCGGCGGCGTGGTCCGGCTCCTGCCGGCCGTGCCGGTGACGCTGCTCGTCCTCCTGCCGGCCTGGCCCTGGGTGATGCTGGACTGGCGCAACTTCTTCGCCGCGCTCGCCTATCTCGGTCACTTTCCCTATGGCGCCGACACCATCTTCGCCGGACGGCTCTATCCCGCCGAGGCCCTGCCGGCCCTCTACTGGCCGACCCTTCTCGTCCTGCAGCTCAGCGAGGTGGCGCTCGCCGGCCTGCTCGCGGCCTTCCTCCTGCTGCCGGCGGCGGCACGGGAGCAGGGGGGGCGCCGCCCTCTCGTGCTGCTCCTGATCGCGATCGCCGGCCTGTTTCCGCTGCTCTATGCCGTCCTGGCGCGGCCCACGGGCTACAACAACATCCGCCACTTCATCTTCGTCCTGCCGCCGCTCCTGGTGCTGGCAGCGCTCGGCCTCGACCGGGTCACGAGCCTCCTGCCGCACGGCCGGCGCCGACTCGCGGGTGCAGCCATAGCAGCGGGCCTTCTCCTGCCCGTGGCGCGGATCGTCCAGCTCCACCCTTACGAGTACGTCTACTTCAACGACCTGTCGGGCGGGGTGAAGGCGGCCGAAGGACGGTTCGAGCTCGACTACTGGGGCACCTCGTTCGGCGAGCTCGGCCGTCTGGTCGAGGCGAAGCTGCCGCACCTCTACGACCGGCTCGGTCTCCTGCCGGTCCCGGCCCGGATCTGCGGCCCGTTCGAGACCGCGCAGGAGGTGTTGCCGCCGAGCCTGCTCCCGGTCTACCACACCTCGCCGGGGAGGCTCGCCATCGCCGAGGCGATGTTCTTCTGCATCGAGCCGCCGCCGGAGCGGGAGATCGCCCGCGTCGAGCGGCTGGACGTCGTGCTCAGCCGTGCGTTCGTGGTGCGCGACGGCGAGGTGTTCACCCGCTTCAGGACCCCCTGACGGACGGCCTCACACCCAGCCGCCGTCGACGATGTAGCTCTGGTTGGTCATGGCGCTGCTGTCGTCGGCGGCGAGAAACAGCACGACCCGTGCGATGTCGTCGGGGTAGAGTTTGCGCTTCAGGCACTGGCGCGCCATCAGCTCCTTCTCACCCTCCGGCGTCAGCCATAGCTGCTGCTGGCGCTCGGTCATGATCCAGCCGGGCGCGATCGAGGTGACCCGGATGTTGTCCGGCCCCCAGTCGCGGGCGAGGCTGCGGGTGAGGCCCAGAACGGCCGACTTGGCGGCGGTGTAGGCCGCCATCCCGCCTTGGCCGATCATCCAGGAGGTCGAGCCCATGTTGATGATCGACCCGCCGCCCGCCTGCTTCATCATGGCGTGGACCGCCTGGGCAGCGAAGAACTGGTGCCTCAGATTCACGGCGAATCGCTCGTCCCAGTATTCCGGCGTCACGGTCTCGGCCGCGTGGCGGTCGTCGCGCGCGGCATTGTTGACGAGCACGGTGATCGGACCGTTGGCGTCGGCGGCCTCGCGGATCGCGGCGCGCAGGCGCTCGATGTCGCGCAGATCGCACGGGATGAACAAGGGCGCCGTCATCCCCTCGCCGGCGACCGCGTGCACCAGCGCCTCGCTGGCACTACGGTCGATGTCGACGAACGCCACCTTGCTGCCCTGCTCGCAGAACCGGCGCACGATCTGGGCGCCGATGCCCGACCCGCCGCCGGTGACGAACACGGATCGCCCTTTGAGGCTCGGATAGATCGCCCAACCCGTCATGCTGTTCCTCCCTGACGTCGTGCCCGAAGCGGCATACCCGTCCGCCAGCACCTCGACAAGCGGGCAGACACCATCCGGGTCGCCCCACCGGTCACGATGGTCGGGAAAGCTGCGGACACCGGGAACTTGTCGGAACTCTCCACGCAGAGGGCCGTTTTCTTGCCGGATGGCCAGAAAGAAGAGCGGGCAGGCCGCCTTGCCCGATCGGCCTGGGTGCGGAAGAGAACGGTGACGCCGCCTCGGCCCGGTCGCCTGGACGTTGCAGGACTCGTTCGGACGATGGATTCGTGTGTGGTCGATAAATTTTAGCGATTTTTTTATGGTAATTCTTATGTCGCACGTGCGCCGCCGTACAGCGCACGGCAGGTTACCGGAATGTTGACCATGCCGTGAATCCGAGCAATCGCTTATTGACGGCTTATCCAACTTTTCTAGACTACAGCAAGGCATGAAGGGGATGAGCATGCGCCGGTCGCGGAGCTCCAAGCGGCCGCCCCGGTGTGTGCTGTTGGGCAACGAGGATATCGGCATTCGCTGCTCCTGCCTGTTTTCCCTCTATCGGGGCTGTGCGCGAACCTTGGTTTGTGGCTTCAGCCTCATGAACCTTCGTTCACCCCTCGACGTTCTTTCTTGTAACAAATGGTTGGATCCGGGACAGGTGCCGCAGGCCGAAGGCGGCGCAGGCCCTCGGGTCGGATTTGTTCCTCGAGGTTAACGGCGAATTAGTAGGTCGCGCCGAAGATGCGGTAGTCCAAGGCCAAGGGAAGTGCTGCTGACGTCCACGCTAGCCAGCGAGGTTTGTGCGCATGCCGGGTGACCCGATCGATTTTGCCTCCATCATCGAGCAGGACCGCACGGAGCGGCAGAAGCTCGAATGGCAGGGGACGTTCCTGCAGTATCTCGATCTCGTGAAGGAGCGGCCGCAGCTCGCCGACCTCGCCCACAAGCGCATGTACGACATGCTGGTGGCGCCGGGCTTCACCGAGATCGACGTCGAAGCCGACCCGCGCGCCAAGCGCGTGTTCGGCGACGAGTCGGTGAAGATCTACAACTTCTTCAAGGACGAGTTCTTCGGAATGGAGCGCACGCTCGAGAAGATCGTGCGCTACTTCCACTCGGCGGCGATGGGCGGCGAGGAAGCGCGCCAGGTCCTCTACCTCATGGGCCCCGTGGGCTCGGGCAAGAGCTCGCTGGTCGAGCGCCTGAAGCGGGGCCTCGAGGAGCTCGACCCGATCTACGTGATCGAGGGCTGCCCGATCTTCGAGCAGCCCCTGCACCTGATCCCCCGGCACCTGCGCAAGGCCTTCGAGGACATGCTGGGCGTCAGGATCGAGGGCGACCTGTGCCCGGTCTGCCGCTGGCGTCTCATCAACGAGCACGCCGGCAAGTACGAGAACGTGCCCGTCCGTACCATGAGCTTCAGCAAGCGGGCGCGGCGCGGTATCGGCGTGGTGCCGCCGGTCGACCCCAACAACCAGGACACCTCGGTCCTGATCGGCTCGGAGGACATCAGCAAGCTCGACCGCTACAGCGAGGGGGATCCGCGCGTGCTCGAGCTCAACGGCGCCTTCAACGTCGGCAACCGCGGCATGGTGGAGTTCATCGAGGTCTTCAAGAACGAGACCGAGTATCTCCACACCATGATCACCGCGACCCAGGAGAAGTTCGTCCCCGCCCCCGGGCGCCACGGCACGGTCTACGTCGACACCTGCATCATCGCGCACAGCAACGAGGCGGAGTGGCAGAAGTTCAAGGCCGACCACACCAACGAGGCGATCCTGGATCGCATCGTCGTGGTGAAGGTGCCCTACAACCTCCGCCTGTCGGAGGAGGTGAAGATCTACAGGAAGTTCCTCGAGCGCTCGAAGTTCAACGCCAGGATCGCCCCGCACACGCTCGAGGTCGCCTCCATGTTCGCCGTGCTCTCGCGCCTCGAGCCCACGCCGAAGTGCGATCTCATGACCAAGCTCAAGATCTACAATGGCGAGGAGGTGCTCGAGAAGGGCCGGCCCAAGAAGCTCACCGTGCACGAGCTGCGCGAGGATGCCAAGCGCGAGGGCCTGTTCGGCATCAGCACGCGCTTCATCATGAAGGCGCTCGATACGGCGCTCACCCGGAACAACGGCTCGATCCACCCGATCAACGTCCGTGAGGCCCTGATCGGGATGGTCAAGGAAGCCGACATCGCCGAGGACACGAAGAAGCAGTATCTCGAGTTCCTGCAGGACACGCTGCACAAGGTCTATCTCGAGATGCTCGAGAAGGACATCACCAAGGCGTTCGTCTACAGCTTCCAGGGTCAGGCCGAGACGCTGTTCCACAACTATCTCGACCACGCCGAGGCCTACGTCACCAAGACCAAGGTGAAGGACCCGGTCACCCGCGACGAGATGCAGCCCGACGAGGCGTTCTTGAAGTCGATCGAGGAGCAGATCGCCATCATCGGCCCTGCCGCCGACGGTTTCCGCCAGGAGGTGATCGCCTATCTCTGGGCCGCGACGCGGCGCGGCGAGAAGGTCAGCTACGCGTCCTACGAGCCTCTGAAGGAAGCGATCGAGAAGAAGCTGATGAACTCGGTCCGCGACATCAGCCGAATCATCACCAAGGCACGCACCCGTGACGACGAGCAGCGTCAGAAGTACGATGCCATGGTGGAGAACCTGCTGGGGCAGGGCTATAATGAGGACAGCATCGACACGATCCTGAAGTATGCCGCCAACCACCTCTGGAAGGACTGAGGGGATGGCGGCCCGTCTCGGGGCCGCCCTTCCCGCCTGGGCATGAGCACGATCTTTCGACCCTATTCCGAGCAGGAGGCGCTGCGGTCGGACCGCAGCGCCGGGGACCGCAAGCGGCACCGGGAGAAGCTCCGGCGCTCGATCCGCGAGAACATCGCCGACGTGATCGCCGAGGAGAGCATCATCGGCCGCGACCGCGACCGCGTGATCAAGGTGCCGATCCGGGGCGTCAAGGAGTATCGGTTCATCTTCGGCGACAATGCCGGCGGGGTCGGCACGGGCGACGGCAGCACCGAGCCCGGCCAGGTCGTGGGCTCGGCGCGCGGACGCGGCGAGCGCGGCCAGGGTCCCGCCGGCAGCGACCCCGGCATGGACTATTACGAGACCGAGATCACGCTCGACGAACTGATCGACATCATGTTCGAGGACCTGGAGCTGCCGGACCTCGAGCGGAAGATCCTGAAGCAGGCCACTGCGGAGCGGGTAGCCAAGCGGCAGGGCTATCGCAAGGCCGGGATCCGCGTCCACCTCGACCGGCGGCGCACCGTGAAGGCCAAGCTGCGCCGCAAGATCGCCTCGGGCGTGCCGCTCTCGACGCTCGCGGAGGAGCCCGGCGAGGGCGAGGACGAGCGGCCGAAGTTTCCCTTCCGTAAGGAGGACCTGACCTACAAGCGTCTCGTCCTCGACGAGAAGGAGGAGAGCAACGCGGTCGTGATCTGCATCATGGACACCTCGGGGTCCATGGACCGGCTGAAGAAGTACCTCGCGCGCAGCTTCTTCTTCCTGCTCTACCAATTCCTGTGCACGAAGTACAAAGCGGTCGAGATCGTCTTCATCGCCCACCATACGCAGGCGAAGGAGGTGACCGAAGAGGAGTTCTTCCACAAAGGCGAGTCGGGCGGCACCTTGATCTCCTCGGGCTACAAGAAGGCGCTCGAGGTGATCCAGGCCCGCTACCACCCCGAGCACTGGAACATCTACGCCTTCCATTGCTCCGACGGCGACAATTTCGAATCCGACAACGAGGAGGCGATCAAGGCGGCGCGCGAGCTGTGCGAGATCTGCAATCTGTTCGGCTATGGCGAGATCAAGCCGATGGGCTCGCACTACTACGAGAGCTCGATGCTCGAGCGCTTCCGTCGCATCGACGCCGAGAACTTCCAGTCGGTGCTGATCGAGCGCCGCGAGGATATCTGGCCGTCGTTCAAGGCCTTCCTCTCCCGCGATCCGGCCGCGGTCGACTGATCGGCAGCGGCCGCTTTCAGCCGCCGCTACCCGCTGCGCCGGCGAGCCTCTTCACCAGAAAGTAACGCCGGTGGCCGTTCGGAAAACCGGTGAGCTCGCCGAACAGCTCGAAGCCGTGCCGCTCGTAGAACGGCCGGGCCTGAAAGTCGTAGGTATCGAGCCACGCCGAATGGCAGCCGCGGGCCACGGCTTCCGCCTCGGCGGCCGCGAGCAGCCGCGAGCCCAGCCCCTGTCTCCGCCAGCCCGCGTCGAGCCAGAACAGGTCCACGAACAGGAAGCCGCGCCCCGTCTCGCCGATCAGGCCGCCGACGAGATCACCCTCGCGGCGGGCGAGCACGGCGAGCTGCCGGAAGTCGGGCCGTCCGAGGAACGGCTCGTTGAACGCGACGAGGCCGCGCAGGAGGGTCTCGACATCGGCTGGTGCCGGCGCCTCGGTGACCTCGAGGACGGGCGCCGTCATGGCGCTCAGGTCACGGGCTGCGGGAGGGTGACGGCGTGGAGGCCGATACCGGCCTCGGCGAGCTCGAGCGCGTCGATCTGGACGATCTCGCGCTCCGGCCAGACCTGGGCGAGCATGCGGCAGGCAGCGCCGTCGGTCGCATCGCCGAAGCCGGGCACGATCACGGCACCGTTGACGAGGCAGCAGTCGAGATGCGAGGCCACGAGGCGGCGGCCGTCGCGGCCCTTCTGCGGTCTAGGCTGCGCCAGCGTGATCACCTCGAGCTGCCGCGATCGCGCGTCGGTGGCGGCCCGCAGCACGTCCAGGTTCTCGGCCAGCCGGTCGAAGTTGGCATCGCTTCGGTCGTCCGTCGCGAGCGCCAGCACCGTGCCGGGCCTCGCGAAGCGGACGACGCTCGCGAGCTGCCCGCCGGCCTCGGCATCGGCGAGACCGTGCGGAATCCAGATCACGCGCTCGACGCCCAGCATCTGCTGCAGCGCGCGCTCGGCTTCCTCACGGGTCAGGCCGGGATTGCGCCGGGGATCCAGCACCACGGCAGCGCCGGCGAGGCAGGTCCCCTCGCCGTCGACCGCCACCGCACCGCCTTCGAGCACGATGGGCCCATCGTAGCAGCGCGCTCCGACATGCTCGAGCAGCCGCCGCGCCAGCTGCGCGTCCTGACCGTGGTCGGGATGGAGCTCGCCCCAGCCGTTGAACTTCCAGGCCACACCGGCGAGAGCGCCTCTGCCGTCGGTCAGAAAGCTCGGGCCGACGTCCCGGATCCGGCCATCGTCCTGCGGCATGGGCCGCACGGTGATGCCCGGCCCGCACTGCAGCGAGGCCGTGGCGACGAGCTCGGGCCGGGCGATCACGGTCACCGGCTCGAAGCGGACAATCGCCTGCGCCACCTCCGCATAGATCCGGCGCAGCCCTTCCAGCCCGACGCCCGCCGCCGCACGACACGGCCAAGCCATCCAGCAGCGTGCGTGGGGCGCCCACTCGGGCGTTGCCGCGAAGCCGTCGTCGCGCGGTGTGCTCAAGGGCCGTTCCTCGTGTCGTGGAGCCGGTTGCGGGCGATGGGCCACGTCGCCCGGTAGCATCAGGGTGCGCGAATCGACAGCCCGAGGCAACCTGTCATCGCCGCATGGCGTGGGCGGCAACGGTGCTGGTCCTTCGTCGATCCCTGCCCTATCTTCGCCCCATCCAGGAGAAGCAGCGGGAGAAGCCCATCATGGCCACGTCGATCGCCGAACGTCTCGCCGAGCTCGGGATCGAACTGCCGACCCCTCCGGCGGCGGCGGCCAACTACGTGCCGGTGCGCCGGAGCGAGAACCTGCTCGTGGTCTCGGGCCAGCTACCGATGGAGGGCGGGCAGGTCCGCTACAAGGGCAAGCTCGGCGGCGGCGTCAGCCTCGAGGAAGGACAGGCCGCGGCCCGGCTCTGCGCCATCAACATCCTGGCCCAGGTCAAGGCACATTGCGGCGGCGACCTCGATCGGATCGTTTCCTGCGTGCGGCTCGGCGGTTTCGTCGCCTGCACGCCCGACTTCACCGACCACCCGAAGGTGGTGAACGGCGCTTCCGACCTCATGGTCGAGGTCCTGGGCGAGGCCGGCCGGCACGCCCGTGCCGCCGTCGGCGTGCCGAGCCTGCCGTTCGATGCGTCGGTCGAGGTCGAAGCCATGTTCGAGCTGCGGTGAAGCCATCCTGCGAGCGCACGCTGCAGGCGCGGACCGTCCGCAGCATCGGCGAGATCGCGGCCGACGACTGGGACCGGCTGGTTCCGCCCGACAATCCGTTCCTGTCGCATGCCTTCCTGCGCATCCTCGAGGCGAGCAACTCCGCCAGCGCCAGGACCGGCTGGCAGCCCTGCCATCTCGTCGTCGAGGACGAGGGCGGGCTCGTGGCCGCGGCCCCGCTCTATGCCAAGAGCCATTCCTACGGCGAGTACGTGTTCGACCATGGCTGGGCCGAGGGTTATCGCCGCGCCGGCGGGCGCTACTACCCGAAGCTGCAGGTGGCCGTGCCGTTCACGCCGGTGCCGGGTCCTCGCCTCCTCGCCCGCGACGACGCTGCGCGCATCGTCCTCGTCCGGAGCCTCGCGGCGCTCACCGACCAGCTCGGCCTGTCCTCGCTGCACGTCACGTTCTGCACCGAGAAGGATGCCGCCAGCTTGCGCGAGGCCGGCTTCCTCGAGCGTCGCGGCATCCAGTTCCACTGGCACAACGATGGCTATGGCAGCTTCGAAGACTGGCTCGGGCGCCTCAGGAGCGCCAAGCGCAAGATGGTCAGGAAGGAGCGCGAGCAGGTATGCGCCGCGGGGATCACGATCGAGACGCATCACGGCGCCGATCTCGACCCGGCACTGCTCGATGCCTTCTACCCGTTCTATCGCGCCACGGTCGACAAACGCTGGGGCAACGCCTATCTCACCCGCGACTTCTTCCGCCGCTTGGGCACGGAGCTCAAGGAGCGCGTGGTGCTGGTCGTGGCCCGGCACCGGGGCAGGATGGTGGCGGGCGCTCTCAACCTGATCGGCCAGGAGACCCTCTACGGGCGGCAGTGGGGCTGCCTCGAGGAATTCGCCTTCCTCCATTTCGAGGCCTGCTACTACCAGGCGATCGCGTTCGCGATCCGCCACGGCCTCTCCCGCGTCGAGGCGGGTGCTCAGGGCATCCACAAGCTGCATCGCGGCTACGCCCCGGTCTGGACGCATAGCGCCCATTACCTCCCGGATCCGGCGTTCCGCGATGCGGTCGCCCGCTTCCTTGCCGCCGAGCGCCGTCAGCAGGAGCTGGAGATGGAGGAATACCGCTCCCTTCTCCCCTACCGCCACGCGCCCTGAAGCGAGCGATCGTCGGAGCACCGCCCGAGGGCCGTGCTCGCGGCAGCGACCCGATGCGCATGCGCCGCGGTCACGGGATGGAGACGATCCCAGAACGGCGCCCCGTCGCAGCAGGGAGCGCCGAGGCAGGGATCCACGATGTCGCGAAAACCGGCGGCCGGATCCGCAAGCGGACGGTCGGCCAGCTCGAGCACGTCGAGGCGCACGATCCCGCCCCCGCTGCGCCGCTCCGCCACCGCGGCGAGCGCACGGCCGAGCATCTCGTTCGGAACCCGGGCGAGCCGTGGCGGCCCGGCATTCTCTGCTCCGGCTCAGCTCATGCGGCGCGTGCGCTTGAACGCGTATTCCTCGTCGGAGGCCGAGAGCTCGCCGACCCAGGGATAGCGCGCGCGCTCCTCGGGCGTGTAGCCCAGATTGTGGGTCGTCGGGCTGCGCGGCACGTCGCGCTGCCGGTCGTAGAGCGTGCCCAGAATGCGGTCCCAGAGATTGGTGGTGATGCCGTAATTGCCCTGCTCGCTGTGGAAATGGTGCGCAAGGTGCCGCCGCTTGATCTCGCGCAGCCAGCGATTCTGCGGCGTGAACGGCAGGTGCTGGACGCAGTGGCAGAACTCGTAGCCGGCGAAGGCGAGAAGGGCCGTGGCGAGCGCCGCGAAGGCGGCGGAAGCACCACCCACGAGCCAGCCGAGCGGCAGGCTCAAGAGGAAGATCGGCGGCAGCGTGGTGTAGAGCGCCCCGAACAGCACGGAGAGATCGTGCGGATTCTGGTGGTGGTCGTAGTGGATCCGCTTCCAGACCTTGGCCGTGAGCGGGTTCTTGTAGAGGAAGCGGGCGTGCAGCACCCATCGGTGGAGCGCGTACTCCGCGAACGGGTAGACCAGGAAGACGAGGCCCACGCCCAGGAGCGGCTGCCACCAGTTCGGCGCCACCCGCACCGCGAGCACGATCGCGATCACGGCCAACGCCAGATAGACCATGATCGAATAGTGCGTGAAATAGGCGATCACGAGCTCCCGCAAGGTCATCCGGTCCAGGCGGTATTCGCGTCCGGACCAGGAGCGGATCGATGCCAGCATGCGATGGTTTCCCCGAAAGTGCGAACCGGCTGAGCGTTCGACCTGGAGCCCGCCCGCCCCATCGGCGTGTAACGCCGGGCGACATGGAAGAGCGCCGTCGGGCTGCGGAACAAGCTAGAGCTAGTGTCGCCATGGCCGGGTGTCGAGACCCGGCAGCGCCGGCATGGCCGTGTGCGGCCTCGCTGATGCTGCGACACAACAGAGCAGGGCGGCCGAGGACCGGGCCCGCGGCACCCCGAGGCCATGGATCAGGCCGCTGCGCCTGCGTTCTTCGCCAGCATGAAGACGGCGACGGCGACGATGGCGGCGGCGAAGACCCAGTTCAAGGCGGCACGCCGCCTGGCGAGACGCTGGGCGACCGCCGCCCCGATCCAGCCGCCGGCCACCCCGCCGCCGATGAAGAGCAGCGCTATCCGCCATTCGACCAGGCCCGAGGCCGCGTAGTTGAGCGCGGTCGCGAGCCCGAACGAGCCGACCGAGACCAGGGACGTGCCGATCGCGTGGAGGATGTCCATGCCGGTGGCGAGGATCAGCCCCGGCACGATCAGGAAGCCGCCGCCGATCCCGAAGAACCCGGCCAGAAGCCCGGCAGCGCAGCCGATCAGCGCCAGACGGATCAGGCACACCCTGCCCTCGCAGACCGGTCCGGCCGCGGGCCGCTTCGGCCGCACCATCAAGAACGCTACCACCAGCATCAAGAGCGCGAACAGGCTCAGCAGGCGCTGTCCGTCGACCAGCTTGCCGGCGGTGGAGCCCAGGAGGGCGCCGATCACGCCCGCGGCGGCGAACACCACGGCCTGCCCCCAGCGCACGTTGCCGGCCCGGCTGTGCGGGACGAGGTTCGCGAACGCGTTGACCGCGACCGAAAGGGCGCTCGTCCCGATCGCGAGATGCGGGCTCTTCACGCCCACGACGTAGAGCAGGAGCGGCACGGCCAGGATCGAGCCGCCGCCGCCGATCAGCGCCAGCGAGAAGCCGACGAAGCTGCCGGAGAGCACGGCCAGGGCGTTCTGGGCATGAAGGGCGAGATCCATGGCTGCCATGTCCGAGCCTCAACGGGCCGACACGCCAGGGGGGCGGGACGGATCGAACGCGCAGGCCGCCTGCGCCTCGTGGGTACCCGGTGCATGCGGCAGGAGTTGCGGGCCGGCCAGCCACTCGTGGCCCTTCAGCATGAGCTCGAAGTAGATCGTCGGCAGGAGCTTCTCCTTGAGCAGCCAGGCGAGCCGGCTGGGCCTGGTCCCGTCCAGGAACGGGAAGGTCGGCAGGAGTTTGCCGCCATAGCCGAACTCGGCCAGCCCGATCTTGCCGCGCTCGACCGTCAAGGGGCACGAGCCGTAGCCGTCGTAGATCGCCCGCGGCGCCTCGCCGTCGAGGATGGCGAGCACGTTCGTGGCCACCACCGGCGCCTGCTTGCGCACGGCGGCCGCGGTCTTGGCGTTGGGCGCCGAGCAGGCGTCGCCGAGGCCGAAGATGTTGCCGAAGCGGACGTGCTGCAGCGTTTCCGGGCCGACCTCGACCCAGCCCGCCGCATCGGCGAGCGGACTCTCGCGGACGAAGCGGGGTGCCCGCTGCGGCGGGCAGACGTGGAGCATGTCGAACGAGCGCTCGACGATGCTCACCGCACCATCCGCCCCTTTCACCTCGAACCAGGCCTTCCTTGCCGGTCCGTCCACCGCTTTCAGGTTGGTGGTGAAGGCGAGCTTCGTCCCGTACTTCTCGACGTACGCCATCAGCGCCGGCACATAATCCTTGACGCCGAAGAGAACAGCGCCGGCGGTCAGGAACTCGACCTCGATGCCGGGCAGGACCCCGCGCCGCAGCCAGTGGTCGCAGGCGAGATACATGGCCTTCTGCGGCGCGCCGGCGCACTTGATCGGCATGGGCGGCTGGGTGAACAGCGCCCGGCCACCACCGCGCAGGCTCTGCACGAGCTCCCAGGTATAGGGCGCCATCTCGAAGAGATAGTTCGAGGTGACGCCGTTCTTGCCCAGGGTCTCGCGCAAGCCCTCGACGCCGGCCCAGTTCAACTCGATGCCGGGGCTGACGACGAGGCAGCGGTAGCCGAGCCGCTCGCCGTCCTCGAGCACGACCTGGTTGTGCTCGGGCTCGAAGCCGGCCACGGCCGTCTTCACCCACTTGACACCCTTCGGCATCACCTGCGCCATCGGCCGCTCGGTATCGGCGCGGCGGAACACGCCGCCGCCCACCAGCGTCCAGCCGGGCTGGTAGTAGTGCGCCTCACGCGGCTCGATCACCGCGATCCCGAGGCCGGGGCGCCGCTTCAGGAGGCTCGCCGCCGTGGCGAGCCCGCCCGCCCCGCCGCCGACGACGACCACGTCGAAGACGACACCGTATCTCTCTCGCACCTCGCCGCCGACCCTGGCGCTCACGGGCTCGGCGGCACGGCTGCTCGCCTCCAGCCGGGGCCGGAGTGCGGCGAGATCGTAGCCCGCCTCGGCCGCGGTGCGCAGGATGGCATCGGGATCGAGGTGCCAGGCCTCGCTCAGTGCCCAGAGCGTGGTCGAGCGGGTGCCGGTGCGGCAGAAGGCGAGCACGGGCCCCTTGAGCTCGCTCAATTCTTTGGCGAACGCCGCCACGTCCTCGTCGGTCACCCTGCCCGAGATCACCGGCAGGTGGCGGTAGGCGAGGCCCAGCCGGGCGGCCGCGGCCGCGAGCGCCTCGCTCGTGGGCTGACCCTCGCCCTCGCCGTCCGGGCGGTTGTTGACGACCGACTTGAAGCCCTGCGCCGCCAGCACGCCGAGATCGGCCTCGCTGATCTGCGGTGAGACGTGAAGGAACGGGGTGAGCTTCCTGATCTGCATCGGGCTCGTCTCCAGGACGTGCGGGACCGTGGCGCCCTGCGGCGCGAGCACGAGGCGCCGTGAGGCGCCCTCGCTCAGAGCATGTCGAGCGGGATCTTGAGGTAGCGCTGGCCGTTGTCCTCGGGCGGCGGCATCTGGCCCGCGCGCATGTTGACCTGCACCGAGGGCAGGATCAGGCGCGGCATGCCGAGCGTCCTGTCGCGTGCCGTGCGCATGGCGACGAACGCGTCTTCGCTGACACCCTCGTGCACGTGCACGTTGTAACGCTTCTCCTCGCCGACCGTGGTCTCCCAGCGATACTCGTCACGGCCCGGTGCTTTGTAGTCGTGGCACATGAACAGACGGGTCTCGTCGGGAAGGGCGAAGATCTTTCGGATCGAGCGGTAGAGCTGACGGGCATCGCCGCCCGGGAAGTCGCAACGCGCCGTGCCGTAGTCCGGCATGAACAGCGTGTCGCCGACGAAGGCGGCATCGCCGATGACGTAGGTCATGCAGGCCGGGGTATGGCCCGGCGTGTGCAGCGCCCTGGCCTCGATCGAGCCGAGACGGAAGGTCTCGCCATCCTCGAACAGGTGGTCGAACTGGCTGCCGTCGCGCTGGAACTCGGTGCCGGCGTTGAAGATCTTGCCGAACACGTTCTGCACGATGGTGATGTTCCTGCCGATGCCGAGCTTCCCGCCGAGCCGCTCCTTGAGATAGGGCGCGGCGGAGAGGTGATCGGCATGGACATGGGTCTCGAGAATCCATTCGACCTCGAGTCCGTGCTCCTGGACGAAGGCGATCATCCGGTCGGCCGAGTGCCGGTCGGTGCGGCCGGATGCGGGGTCGAAGTCGAGCACGGAATCGACGAGCGCACATTTGCGGGTAGCCGGATCGGCCACGACATAGCTCACCGTGTTGGTCGGCTCGTCGAAGAACGCGGTCACCTCGGGCTTCTGCACGACACCTCCTCCGAATGGCTGGGTTCTCTGGGACGAGGCTGTCCGA
The DNA here is from genome assembly GCF_037908215.1 of Benzoatithermus flavus. NCBI lineage: Bacteria > Pseudomonadati > Pseudomonadota > Alphaproteobacteria > Geminicoccales > Geminicoccaceae > Benzoatithermus > Benzoatithermus flavus. Next base: position 19,013 of record NZ_JBBLZC010000038.1, read on the forward strand.
GGGCAACCAGCATACCGCAACCTGCATCTCCCGCCTCTTTTATTAGTTATATCTTATTTAGGTTTCGTGCAAGTATCGAGCCGCACGCGAGGTGTGGCAGTCCGTCGCACCGGCGCTTTCATCGGCCCGAAAGCAAGAAGCGCCGGAGGGACGGATCTCCCCTCCGGCGCTTCCTGGCGACAACGGCTCGGCGGCCGATGCTCAGCCGACCGGCTCGAGCATCTGCTCCTCGCCGGAATCCTCGTCCGAGAGCTCGTCCGGTGCCGCCAGCAGCGGCGTGTCGCCCACCGGGGCAATGTGGAAGGCGGGCTTGCCGTCGGCGATCGTGACGTAAACCTTGCCGCCCTTGGCGAGCCGGCCGAACAGGAGCTCGTCGGCGAGCGGCCGCTTGATCTCCTCCTGAATCACCCGGGCGAGCGGGCGGGCGCCGTAGAGCGGGTCGTAACCCTTCTCGGCGAGCCACAGCTTCGCCTCCTCGTCGAGCTCGATCGAGACCCGCTTGTCGGCGAGCTGCGCGCCCAGCTCCTTGATGAACTTGTCGACCACGTTGCGGATGATCTCGGGCGTGAGCCCGCGGAAGGCGATGACGGCGTCGAGCCGGTTGCGGAACTCCGGCGTGAACAGGCGCTTGATCGCCTCCGAATCGTCCCCCTCCCGCTGCACGGCCTTGCCGAAGCCCATGACGGGCCTGCTCATGTCCGACGCACCGGCGTTCGTGGTCATGATCAGGACGACGTTCCGGAAATCGACCGTCTTGCCGTTGTTGTCGGTGAGCTTCCCGTAGTCCATCACCTGGAGCAGGATGTTGAACACGTCGGGATGCGCCTTCTCGATCTCGTCGAGCAGGAGCACGCAGTGGCGGTGCTGATCGATCGCATCGGTCAGAAGGCCGCCCTGGTCGAAGCCGACATAACCCGGGGGTGCGCCGATCAGGCGGGAGACGGCGTGCCGCTCCATGTACTCCGACATGTCGAAGCGGATCAGCTCCACCCCCATCACCTTGGCGAGCTGCTTCGCGACCTCGGTCTTGCCGACACCGGTGGGGCCGGAGAAGAGATAGCAGCCGATCGGCTTCTGCGGGTCGCGCAGGCCCGCCCGGCTGAGCTTGATCGCCGAGGCCAGGGCGTCGATCGCCGCGTCCTGGCCGAACACGACCGCTTTCAGGTCCTCGTCGAGAGTCCGGAGCGCCTCCTTGTCCCGCGCCGTCACGGTCTTGATCGGCACACGGGTCATCTTGGCGACGATCTCCTCGATGTCCTTGGCCTTGATCGTCTTCTTGCGGAGATGGACCGGCCGCAGCATCTGCGCCGCACCCACCTCGTCGATCACGTCGATCGCCTTGTCCGGCAGCTTGCGGTCGTGGATGTAGCGGGTCGAGAGCTTGACCGCGGCTTCCAGAGCACCGCCCGTATAGCGGACCTGATGGTGCGCCTCGAAGCTGGGGCGCAGGCCCTCCAGGATCTTGATCGCCTCGTCCTCGGTGGGCTCGGGGATGTCGATCTTCTGGAAGCGGCGGACGAGCGCCCGGTCCTTCTCGAAGTAGTTGCGGAACTCCTTGTAGGTTGTCGAGCCGATGCAGCGGAGATCGCCGCTGGCGAGCGCCGGCTTGAGGATGTTCGAGGCATCGAGCGAGCCGCCGCTCGTCGCGCCCGCGCCGATCACGGTATGGATCTCGTCGATGAAGAGGATCGCGTTCTTGTTGGCCTCCAGTTCGGAGAGCACGGCCTTGAGGCGCTCCTCGAAATCGCCGCGATAGCGCGTGCCGGCGAGAAGAGCACCCATGTCGAGCGCGTAGATGACGGCGTTCTTCAGGATGTCGGGCACCTCGCCCTGGACGATGCGCAGGGCCAGCCCCTCGGCGATCGCGGTCTTGCCGACCCCGGGATCGCCCACGAACAGAGGATTGTTCTTCGAGCGCCGGCAGAGGATCTGGATCGTGCGCTCGATCTCGGCCTCGCGGCCGACCAGGACGTCGATCCGGCCGTCGCGCGCCTTCTGGTTCAGGTTCGTGCAGTAGGCCGAGAGCGCCTCCGTGCCCTCGCGCTTCTCCTGCCCTTCGGGCTCGTCCGCACCGCGCACGCGACGCTCCTCACTCATACCGGGCTTCTTGGCGATCCCGTGCGCGATGTAGTTGACCGCATCGAGCCGCGTCATGTTCTGCTCCTGCAGGAAGAACACGGCGTGCGATTCGCGCTCGGAGAACAGGGCGACGAGGACGTTGGCGCCGGTGACCTCCTGCCGGCCGCTCGACTGGACGTGGATCGCAGCGCGCTGGATCACGCGCTGGAAGCCGGCGGTGGGCTTGGCGTCGACCGCGCCCTCGACCGCGAGCCCGGAGAGGTCGTGGTCGAGGAAGTCCATGAGGCTCGTTCGCAGCCGCTCGACGTCGACCGCGCAGGCTTTGAGCACGGCTAGAGCGTCCTGATCCTCGGTCAGCGCCATGAGCAGATGCTCGAGGGTCGCGTACTCATGCTGGCGGGCATTGGCGAGCGCCAAGGCCCGGCGCAGCGTCTTCTCGAGTGTCCTCGAAAGCATCGGCATCACCTGTCGTCCTCGAGAGAAGCCAAGCTCGTGGTCCCTGCCATCGGCGTGCGGCCGGTCACTCCTTCTCCATCATGCATTGCAGCGGGTGCTGGTGCTGGCGGGCGAACTCGATCACCTGCGCCACCTTGGTCTCGGCGACCTCGAACGTGTAGACGCCGCAGACGCCGACCCCGGTGTGATGCACGTGGAGCATGATCCGAACGGCATCCTCGTGATTCTTGTTGAAGAACCGCTGGAGCACCGTGACCACGAATTCCATCGGTGTGTAGTCGTCGTTGAGCAGCAGGACCTTGTACAATGAAGGTCGCTGCGTTTTCGTCCGGGTCTTCGTGACCACCTCGCCTTTCGGCGCGTCGCCCCGGAAGGTCGGCTTGTCACTCATGTGCAACCCACGCAACCCCGACATCTCACCGATATCCGGAATCATAGTGCAATCGGGCATCTGAACAAATCCCAAATTCCCGCGCCGCACGGCCGTGCGACCACCCGATCGGGCCGTCCCCGCAAGGCTCGGCAACCGTATCGCCGGCCGACCGCTCGCCCTCGGCGACAAAGACGCGTATCCAAAGATGCCCTTCTGCACCATAACCGGGCTCGCCCACTGCTCGGAAGATCAACAGAATGCGCCTCGAACGGATCCTTGCCTTCTCGCTGGCACCGATCGTCGTCGCCGCGCCGGCGCAGGCCGCCGAGCCGGGTTATCATCTCGACGGTGCCGCCCTCGGCCTCGGCTGGGTGCTGCCGTTCGCAGCCGTCCTGCTCTCGATCGCCGTGGGCCCGCTCGCTGTCCCCGCCCTGTGGCACCGCCACTACGGCAAGATCTGCGCCGGCTGGGCCGCCTGCTACCTCCTGCCGCTCGCGGCCCTGCACGGCTTCGAGGCCGCTCTCTACCAGGTGGCCCACACCGTCCTCCTCGAATACCTGCCCTTCATCGTCCTCCTGCTGGCATTGTTCACGGTCACGGGCGGCCTCGCGGTGGCGCTGGACCGCCCGGCCACGCCCGCCTTCAACACCGGGCTCCTCGCCACCGGCACGCTGCTCGCGAGCTGGATGGGCACCACGGGTGCCGCCATGGTCTTGATCCGCCCCTTGCTCCGCGCCAATGCCTGGCGGCGGCGGCGCGCCCACGTCGTCGTGTTCTTCATCTTCCTCGTCGCCAACATCGGCGGTGCCTTGACCCCGCTCGGCGATCCGCCTCTGTTCCTGGGCTTCCTCAAGGGCGTCCCGTTCTTCTGGCCGACACGGCACCTGCTGCTGCCGACGGCGCTGACGGCAGGGCTGGTCCTCGCCGCCTTCTTCGTCGTCGACAGCTTCATCTACCGCAAGGAGCCGGGGCCGGCACCGGCGGCACGGGAGCGCAGCGGCGAGCCGCACATCACGGGCGCGGTCAACATTCTTCTTCTCGCCGGGATCGTGGCGGTCGTGCTCGCGAGCGGGATCTGGCACCCCGGCGTGAGCCTCGAACTCTTCCACGCCGCTCTGCCGCTCGAGGATCTCGTCCGCGACCTGCTCCTCCTCGCGATAACGCTCCTCTCCTGGCTGCTGACGCCCGTGGCGACGCGGCGCGCCAACGGGTTCGGCTGGGGCCCTATCGTCGAGGTGGCGAAGGTCTTCGCCGCGATCTTCGTCACGATAGCGCCCGCCATCGCCATCCTCCGGGCCGGGTCGCGAGGCGCCCTCGCGGCCGTGGTCGATCTCGTCACGGCACCGGACGGCACCCCCTTGAACGCCATGTATTTCTGGGCGACGGGCATCCTCTCGAGCTTCCTCGACAACGCGCCCACCTACCTCGTGTTCTTCAGCATGGCCGGGGGCGATCCCGCCGTGCTCACCGACCCACTCGCCACGACGCTCGCGGCGATCTCGACTGGTGCGGTGTTCATGGGGGCCAACACCTACATCGGCAACGCACCGAACTTCATGGTGCGCGCCATCGCCGAGGAATCGGGCGTGCGCATGCCGCACTTCTTCGGCTACATGGCATGGTCGGGCGCGGTGTTGATCCCGATCTTCCTGCTCGTGACCTGGATGTTCTTCCGCTGATCCGGCCACCTTTCAGTGCGAGACCAGGACGGGTGCTTTCACCCGGTCGAGCAGGAGCGTCGTCGTGGCGCCGAACAGCCAGTCGCGCCAGGAGCGGCGCCCGTAGGCGCCCATCACGACGAGCGCAGGCTCCAGCGTCGCGAACGCCTGCAGCAGCGCCTCGCCGACCTCCGCCACGCCGGCCACGAGGCCGTGCGCCTCGGCGGCGACGCCATAGCGGGCCGCGAGCGCGACCGCGATCCCGGCCGTGCGCGAGGCCTCCTCCTCGCTCGCCGCCACGCTCACCACGTGCAGCGGCCGGTCCTGGGCGAGGCCGAGCTCGAGCAGCGCGTGCAGAGCCCGCGCGGCACCGGGACTCGCATCGTAGGCGACGGCCACGGCCCCCGTCGGACGCAAGGGCTCGCTGTCGGCGAGCAGGATCGGGCCGGGCACGGTCTCGATCAGGTGATCGAGACGCAAGGCGTAGTCGAGCTCGACCGCGTCCTCGTCGCGCCGTCGCCTGAGGGCGGAGGACAAAACGAGCAGATCGTGCTGCTGCGCCTCGAGCGCCACCTCCTGCTCGGCATCACCTTCGCGCACGTCGAGCTCGCACACGATGCCGGCGGCAGCGAAAGCCTGCTCCACCTCCGGGCGGATCGCCGCGAGCGCACCCCGCAGCTTTCCGAGCAGCGCCTCCTCGAGATGGGCATGATGGGCGACGCCACCGACCCCGACCGCCTCGGGCTCGGCCACCCGCGCGGCGTCGACCGTGAGCAGCACCTTCACCGCACAACCATGCCGCTCGGCCAGCATGATCGCGCTGACGACCGCCGCCCGATGATCGCTGATGCCATCGAGCGCCAGAAGAAGACTCTTCAACATCGGGCCGTCCCGCGGAGCCTGTTGCGTCCGTCGACGGCTCAGCCGTCCGCGTCGGAGGCCACCTGACGCAGTGGCTTCAGCCGCAGTCGCTCGCGGCGGGGTCCCGTGCCGGCCGCAGGGGTCGTGCCGCCGGCCATGGCCGGCTCGTCAGCGGACCGCGAGACGCGAAGCCGCAGGCGCGGACGCGCGCCGTTCTCGCGTTCCTCGGCGCCTTCGTCGGCAAGGGACGCCCGCGCGGCCGCACGCTGCTCCTCCTGCTCCTGCTCCATGATCTGCGCCACCTGGAGCGGCGGTGGCGGCAGCGGACCCGGCTCCGGCGTGGCGGAGGCGGCCGCAAGCCGGAGCGCCACCTCGCGCAGCCGGTCGACGCCCACGACCTCGACCGGCTTCACCTGCACCTCAGTGCGCGGCTCGGGCGAGAGACCGGCCTCCTCGGCATCGGCGATCGTGAGCTTCAGGCGGGCGAGCTGCTCGAAGAACTCCTCGCGCTGCGCCGGCGGCAGCCGGTCGACCATGCGCTCGTCCACGAGACGGTTGGCCTGGGCGAGGATGTTGCGGGCATGGACGAGCTGGCCCGACATCTTGGTGTTGCCGGCGAGCACCTGAGCCAGGGCCTTGGTGGTCGGCTGCAGCATCGGCAGGAGCTCGGCGGCCGAGCCCGGCACGCGACGGCCGGCGCCGTTGCCGCCTCCCTCGTGGTGGCGTCTGCCACCACCGCCCTTGCCACGCTTCTTCGGACCGTTGCGGCGATAGGGAAACATCGATTGGTTCTTCATCCAGCAGCTAGACCTCACGGCGACGTCGGCGCGACACGCATGATCGGATGCAGCGCCCGCACGGGGTGCGCCACAAGCAGGCTGAACGGCGGATGTCGCTCGCTCACGCGACTGCCCAACCCCGCGGGAACAAAAGGTGGTTCAGACCGCTACGTCGACCCGGCATCGACCTGGCCGCCGCCCCGAGCCGTCCCGATTGCAGGCCAGCGGCAGTGCGACGAATGTGCACGGCAGTTGCTCGTTGTTGTAGCAGGAGTACCGTTGAACGCCGGAAAATCAACAAAAAAGTTTCACAGACCTCGTCCGGCGGGCGATCCGACCCGGGATCCCGCCGAACGTCTCGCGCGAAAGGCGATCTGATCCCATCCTGGAAGCCTATGCCTCCCCGGCTCCTGTCACGACCCACGCGCGGGACCAACGGATCGCGACGATTCCCGGTTCCCTCAGGCGCAGCTCGCCTCCCTGGCGAGCCGCCATGCGCTGGGCCAGCTCGATCGCGAGCAGGCCGACGCCATCGGCTCCCCTCATGTCATCATGCCCCAGCTCGAGTTCAAGCCCCCCGTCGGCGGGACGCGCGGCGGCCGCGAGCGGCCGTGCCGCGACGGCATCGGGCCAGATCAGATAGGTCCGGCAGAGCGCTCCCACCTGCCGCCAGGCCGCGGGCCGGCCGAGCACGACCGGCGGCGCACCCCCTGCTCCTCGCAGCTCGAACCCGAGCCCGCGCAGCAACCTGCCGAGATCGACCGCCTCGACGCTGCCGGCCGCCTCCGGCGCCGCGAGCTCCAGCAGCAGCCGGCAGACCTGCTCCAGAGCACGGCCGGCGCGGGCGATCTCGCGCACATGGCCCAGCGCCTCTGTGCTCAACGGGCAGGCTCCCCCTGTCAGCAGCAGCTCGGAGAAGCCCTGGATGGCATGAAGCGGCGTCCTGATCTCGTGCACGAGCAGCCGCAGCAGCCGGCCGGGATCCTCCTCCGGCGACAGGATCGGCGGCAGGTGCTGCTGTCGGTCGGCAGTGGTCTCGCGGCTCAAGGAGCGGCTCCTCTCCTCCTCACGGCTCCTCCTCACGGCAGCGAAACGCCCATGGACGAGGCGGGCCGCCGGCCGGCACGCTCCCCGATTGCCCGCTGCCAGCGGGACGGGCACTATTCTCGCGACGCCGTGGGGCGACCTTGCCCGACCAAGCTTGGCGAGGCGTAAATGTCGATCGATCGTGCCCGGCAACGGCCGGATTCCGCGCCGCTCGCCTTACCGAAGGATGCCGTCGAGCTCGCCTACCGCAAGCCGTCGCTGCTCGCCGATTACCTGCGCGCGATCGGCGGGCTCGTCCTGACGCTCCTGCCGCTGGCGCTGTTCGACCCGCCCTGGCCGGTGCGGCTCGGCCTCGTGGCCCTGGCGGCGCTGTTCACGGCGTTTCTCGTCCAAACCCGGCAGCGCCACCAGACGCGGCTGCGCCTGACGCCCGAAGGCATCGCACGCGTGGGTCGGCCGCGGCAGCAGGTGACGTGGCAGGAGCTCGACCATCTGCGGCTGCGCTGGTTCGGCCCGCGCCGCGCGGGCGGCAACGGCGGCTGGCTCGAGCTCGAGCTGCGCGGTGGCAGCAAGCGCCTCGTGATCACCTCCGCGCTCGACCGGTTCGAGGACGTCCTGGCCGATGCGGTCGATGCCGCGGCGCGCAAAGGCCTCCCGCTCGAGCCCGCCACCCGCGCCAACGTCGTGGCCGCTCTCGGCCGGGTGGCCTGAGCCGCCCGCGGCCCGCCCTCAGAGCTCCTGGCGGTAGTTCGGCGCTTCCCGCGTGATCGAGACGTCGTGCACGTGGCCCTCGCGCCAGCCGGCCTGGCTCACCCGCAAGAAACGGCAGCCCGTCTGCATGGCGCGGATGTCGGCGTTGCCGGTATAGCCCATGGCGGCCCTGAGCCCACCCACGAGCTGGTGGATGATGTTGGCGACCGGGCCGCGATAGGGCACCCGGCCCTCGATCCCCTCGGGTACCAGCTTCAGGGCGTCGCGCACCTCCTGCTGGAAATAGCGGTCGGCCGAGCCGCGCGCCATGGCACCGAGCGAGCCCATGCCGCGATAGGCCTTGTAGGAGCGGCCCTGGTAGAGGAACACCTCGCCCGGCGCTTCGTCGGTCCCTGCGAACATCGAGCCCAGCATGGCGCAGTCCGCTCCCGCCGCCACCGCCTTGGCGAGGTCGCCCGAGGAGCGAATGCCGCCGTCGGCGATCACCGGCACCCCCTTCGTCCGGCACGCCGCGACCACGTTCCAGATCGCGGTGAGCTGCGGCACGCCCACGCCCGCCACGACGCGCGTGGTGCAGATCGAGCCCGGGCCGATGCCGACCTTGATCGCGTCCGCCCCGGCTTCGACCAGCGCCTGCGCCGCAGCACCCGTGGCGACGTTGCCGGCGATGATCTGCACCGCGTTCGAGAGCCGCCGGATCGCGGCCACACCGTCGATCACCCCCTTCGAGTGCCCGTGCGCCGTGTCGACCACGATCACGTCGGCCCCGGCCGTGATCAGCGCTTCGGCGCGTTCGAGCCCGGCGGGGCCGGTGCCGGTCGCGGCACCCACCCGAAGGCGCCCCTGCTCGTCCTTGCAGGCGTTGGGATAGCGCTGCGACTTCTCGATGTCCTTGACGGTGATGAGTCCGACCAGGCGGTAGCCCTCGTCGACGACGAGGAGCTTTTCGATCCGGTGCTCGTGCAGGAGCCGCATGGCCTCGGTCCGGCCCACACCTTCCCGCGCCGTGACCAGGCCGTCCGCAGTCATGAGCTCGCGCACGGGCCGGTCGCTCCTCGGCACGAAGCGCACGTCGCGGTTGGTGAGAATCCCGGCCAGCCGCCCGCTCGGCCCTTCGACTACCGGCAGACCCGAGATGCCGTGCCGGTCCATGAGGTCGAGCGCCTCGGAGAGCGGCGTCTCGGGCCGGATCGTGAGCGGGTTCACGACCATGCCGGCCTCGAACTTCTTGACCTGCAGGACCTGGTTCGCCTGCTCCTCGATGCCGAGATTCTTGTGGATGATGCCGAGCCCGCCGTGCTGCGCCATGGCGATCGCCATGGGTGCTTCGGTCACCGTGTCCATGGCCGCCGAGATCAGGGGGATTCCGAGCTCGATCGCGCGCGTGAGCCGGGTCCGCACGTCGACCTGGGCCGGCAGGATCTCGGAATAGCTGGGCTCCAGCAGGACATCGTCGAAGGTCAGGGCTTCGACCATGGCGGGGCGCAGGTCGCTGGTCATGGACTCACCTCGAGGGAGGTTACTTGGCTGGCGCCCCTATAGCGCCGGGCGAGGCCGCGGGCCAAGCCCGGCCGACATACGCGCGGGCTCGTGAGCGTGCGGCCAAATTGACGTTTACGTAAAGGTAAGCGATAACCAGGAAACGCAGCCCCGTGCCGCCCGGATCGGCGCGAGGCTCGGGCGAGACGGGCCGGCCCGTCGGGGCGCGCCCACGATCAGGAGGGCGGGACATGGCGATGCGTGCGCGTGTCGTTGAGCCGGAGCCGGCTCTGCCGCGGCCGGATCCCGAAGTCGACCTCGTGAGCGCGATCGAGCCCAGGCCGGTCACGACGCTCCTCCACGCTTCGGTCGCACGGTTCCCCGACCGGCCGTGCCTCGACTTTCTCGGCCGCCGCTACCGCTACCGCGACGTGGCCGACCTCGTCGCCCATGCCGCCAAAGGGCTGCACGGGCTCGGCGTCACCAAGGGCACGCGTGTGGGCCTGTTCCTGCCCAACTGCCCCTACTTCGTCATTCTCTATTATGCGGTGCTCGAGGCCGGCGGAATCGTGGTCAACGTCAACCCGCTGCTCGCCGAACGCGAAATCGAGCAGCAGCTCGCGGACAGCGCGGTCGAGATCATCGCCACCCTCGATCTCGCCGCCCTCTACGGCAAGCTCGCGCGCGTTCTCGAGCACCGGCCCGTGCGCCACGTCCTGGTCTGCCGGATGCGCGACATCCTGCCGATGCCGACCCGCCAGCTCTTCGCCGTGATGCGGCGCAAGGAGGTGGCGCACATCCCGGCCGACGAGCGCCACGTCCCCTTCCAGCGCCTGATCGACAACGATGGCCGGCCGCCCAAGGTCAGCATCGATCCCACCCGGGACATCGCGCTGCTGCAATATACCGGCGGCACCACCGGCACACCCAAGGGAGCGGAACTCACCCATGCCAACCTCTACGTCAACACCGTCCAGACCGGCCGCTGGTTCCAGCATCGGATAACGCCCGGTCAGGAGCGCATCCTGGGCGTCCTACCGCTGTTCCACGTCTTCGGCATGGCGACGGTGATGAACGTGGGGCTTCTGATCGGGGCCGAGATCGTCCTCCTGCCGCGCTTCGAGATCGGCCAGCTCATGCAGGTGATCCATAAAAAACGTCCGACGATCTTCCCGGCCGTGCCCACCATGTTCACGGCGATCATGCGCTACGACCAGCTCGAGCGCTACGATCTCTCCTCGATCAACGTCTGCGTCTCGGGCGGGGCGCCGCTGCCGGCCGAGGTCAAGGAGAGCTTCGAGCGGATCACGGGCTGCGTCATCGTCGAGGGCTACGGGCTCACCGAGGCTTCGCCCGTGGTGTGCATCAACCCCGTGGGCGGCGTGCACAAGACGGGCTCGATCGGCCTGCCGCTCCCGCTCACCGAGGTCGAGATCGTCTCGCTCGCCGACGGGCGCACTCTCCTGGGCCCCGGCGAGCGCGGCGAGCTGTGCGTGAAGGGCCCGCAGGTGATGCGCGGCTATGCCGGCAGGCCCGAGGAGACCAGGCAGGCGCTCGCGGGCGGGCACCTGCACACGGGCGACGTCGCCTATCGCGACGCGGACGGCTACGTCTTCATCGTCGACCGGATCAAGGACGTGATCCTGGCCGGCGGCTTCAACGTCTATCCCCGGAACGTCGAGGAGGCGATCTATCTCCACCCGGCGGTCGAGGAGTGCATCGTCGCCGGCGTGCCCGATCCCTATCGCGGCCAGACCGTGAAGGCCTGGATCAAGCTGGCACCCGGCCAGCAGCTCGACGAGAAAAGCCTGCGCGCCTTCCTCGAGGACAAGCTGAGCCACATCGAGATGCCGCGCCAGATCGAGTTCCGCGACACGCCGCTGCCCAAGACCCTGATCGGCAAGCTGTCCAGAAAGGACCTGCTCGCCGAGCACCAGGCCCGCGGCGCCACGGGAGAGCCTTCGTGAAGGACATCGTGATCGCGGGCTATGCCCGCTCTCCGTTCCAGCCGGCCACCAGGGGCGCTCTCGCCAAGGTGCGTCCCGACGAGCTCGCGGCCCAGGTCGTGGCAGCCCTGATCGAGCGCACCGGCGTCGATCCGGCGACGATCGAGGACGTGATCGTCGGCTGCGCCTTCCCCGAGGGCGAGCAGGGCCTCAACGTCGCCCGCCTGATCGGCTTCCTGGCGCACCTGCCCGAGAGCGCTGCGGCCACCACGGTGAACCGCTTCTGCGGCTCCTCGATGCAGGCGATCCACATGGCCGCGGGGGCGATCGCCATGAATGCCGGCGAGGCCTTCGTCTGCGCGGGCGTGGAATCGATGACCCGCGTGCCGATCATGGGCTTCAACCCCATGCCCAACCCGAGGCTCGCGAAGGAGTACCCGGAAGCTTACGTCTCGATGGGCGAGACCGCCGAGAACCTCGCCCGCCTGCACCAGATCCCGCGCGCAGCGCAGGAAGCCTTCGCAGTCCGGAGCCACCGCAAGGCCGCCGCCGCCGAGGCCGAAGGCCGGCTCGCGGCCGAGCTCGTGCCGATCGCGACCAAGGCCGGCACGGTCGAGCGCGACGGCGGCATCCGCCCCGACACCACGGCGGAGCAGCTCGCCGGCCTGAAGCCCGCCTTCGATGCCCAAGGCACGGTCACGGCCGGCACGAGCTCGCCGCTCACCGACGGGGCCGCCGCCGTCCTCGTCACCTCGGGCGACTTCGCCCGCGCGCACGGCCTCCCGGTCCTGGCCCGGATCCGGAGCATCGCGGTTGCCGGCTGCGCGCCCGGGCTCATGGGGCTCGGTCCGGTGCCGGCGACGCAGAAGGCCCTGGAGCGGGCCGGTCTCACGCTCGCCGACATCGACGTCATCGAGCTCAACGAGGCCTTCGCCGCCCAGGCGCTCGCCGTCGTCCAGCGGCTCGGCATCGACGAGGCGAAGCTCAACCTCGACGGTGGCGCCCTGGCGCTCGGTCATCCTCTGGGCGCCAGCGGGGCGCGCATCACCGGCAAGGCCGCGAGTCTCCTGAAACGCGAGGGCAAGGATCTCGCGCTCGCCACCATGTGCATCGGCGGCGGCCAGGGCATCGCCACGGTGCTGGAAGCGGCCTGAGCGAAGGGAGCCGCCGTCATGGAGATCAGGCAGGCCGCCGTGATCGGTGCCGGCGTCATGGGCAGCGGCATCGCTGCGCATCTCGCCAACGCCGGCATTCCGGTGCTGTTGCTCGACATCGTGCCCGAGGGTGCCAAGGACCGCAGCGTGCTCGCGCGCACGGCCCTGGAGCGCATGGGCAAGGCCGATCCGGCGCCGTTCATGTCGCCCGAGGCGGCGAAGCTCGTGGCACCCGGCAATCTCGAGGACGATCTCGACCGGCTCGAAGCCGCCGACTGGATCGTGGAAGCCATCGTCGAGGAGCCCGAGGCCAAACGGCAGCTCTACCACCGGCTGGAGGCCGTGCGCCGCAAGGGCTCGATCGTCTCCTCCAACACCTCGACCATCCCGCTCGCTTATCTCGTCGAGGGCCTGCCCGAGAGCTTCGCGCGCGACTTCCTGATCACCCACTTCTTCAACCCGCCACGCTACATGCGCCTTCTGGAGCTCGTCGCCGGCCCGCTCACCCGGCCCGAAGCGGCCGCAGTTTTACGCGACTTCGCCGACCGCCGGCTCGGCAAGGGCGTGGTCCTCGCCAAGGACACGCCGGGCTTCATCGCCAATCGGATCGGCGGCTTCTGGCTGCGCACGGCGATCCACGAGGCGGCGCGGCTCGGCCTCACGGTCGAGGAGGCGGATGCGGTGATGAGCGGGCCGGTCGGCATCCCGAAGACCGGCGTGTTCGGGCTCTTGGATCTCGTCGGCATCGACCTCGTCCCCAAGGTCGCGGCCAGCATGGGCCGCCTCCTGCCGCCGGGCGACCGCTACCGCGAGCAGGCCTTCGATCTGCCGCTGATCGAGCGCATGATCGCCGAGGGCCGTACCGGCCGCAAAGGCAAGGGCGGCTTCTACCGCCTGCGCGAGGAGGGCGGTCGGAAGGTGAAGGAGGCGATCGACCTCGCGACCGGCCGATATCGCCGCAGCGAGCGTGCCCGGCCCGAGAGCATCGAGGCAGCCAAAACCCAGGGCCTGCGTGCGCTCCTGACCTACCCCGACCGCACCGGCCGCTATGCCTGGGCGGTCCTGTCCGAGACCCTGGCCTATGCCGCGGAACTGGTGCCCGCCATCAGCGATACGATCCAGGGTGTCGATGAGGCGATGCGCCTCGGCTACAACTGGAAGTACGGCCCGTTCGAGCTGATCGACCGGCTGGGTACGGGCTGGCTCGCGGAGCAGCTCCAGGCCGCCGGCCGGCCCGTCCCGCCGCTCCTGGCGCTCGCCGCCGGCCGCCCGTTCTACCGCAGCGAAGCCGGCGGTCTCGAGCAGCTGGGGCCCGACGGCGCCTACCATCCGGTGACCCGGCCCGAGGGCGTGTTGCTTCTCGCCGACATCAAGCGCACCACGGAACCGATCCTGAAGAACGGCTCCGCCGCCTTGTGGGACATCGGCGACGGTGTCGCCTGCTTCGAGTTCACGTCGAAGATGAACGCGCTCGACGGCGACACGCTCGACCTCCTCGCCCGCGCGATCCCGCTCGTGGCCGAGCGCTACCGGGCGATGGTGATCTACAACGAGGGCACGAACTTCTCGGTCGGCGCCAATCTCGGCCTTGCCCTGTTCGCGCTCAACGTGGGCTTGTGGTCCGAGATCGAAGCACTCGTGCAGAAGGGCCAGGAGACCTACCGGGCGCTGAAATACGCCTCCTTCCCGGTGGTCGGCGCACCCTCGGGCCTGGCGCTGGGCGGCGGCTGCGAGATCCTCCTGCACTGCGCCGCCGTCCAGGCCCACGCCGAGAGCTATCTCGGCCTCGTCGAGACGGGGGTGGGCATCGTTCCGGCCTGGGGTGGCTGCAAGGAGATGCTGCTCCGGCACATGACGAACCCCCATCGTCCGGGCGGGCCGATGCCGCCGATCGCCAGGGTGTTCGAGCTGATCGGGCTCGCCACCGTCGCGAAATCCGCGGCCGAGGCGAAACAGCATCTCTATCTCCGTCCCGAGGACGGCATCACCATGAACCGCGACCGGCTCCTCGCCGATGCCAAGGCCAGAGCGCTCGCCATGGTCGAAGCCGGCTGGCGCCCGCCCGCGCCGCCGGCCGGGATCCACCTGCCCGGCCCGACCGCACGCACCGCGCTCGAGCTCGTCCTGAACGGCTATGTCCGCCTCGGCAAGGCCACGCCGCACGACCGGGTGGTGGCGGGCGCCTTGGCCGAAGTTCTCTCCGGCGGCGATACCGATATCACCGAGCCCCTCGCCGAGGCCGACCTCCTCGCCCTCGAGCGCCGCGCCTTCGCGCGGCTCGTGCGCCACCCGGCCAGCATCGCCCGCATCGAGCACATGCTCGAGACCGGCAAGCCCTTGCGCAACTGAACGAACCCGGGAGCAGGCCCATGCACGGCTATAGCACCCCTCTGCGCGACATGCGCTTCGTCCTCCACGAGCTCCTGGGTGCCGAGCGCTTGAGCGGGCTTCCCGGCTACGCGGATGCCACGCCCGAGACCATCGACGCCGTGCTCGAGGAAGCGGCGAAGCTCGCCGAGAACGTGCTGGCCCCCTTGAACCGCTCCGGCGACGAGGAGGGCTGCGTTTACGAGAACGGCGTCGTCCGCACGCCGCGCGGCTTCAAGGAGGCCTACGCGCGCTTCCGCGAAGGCGGCTGGACCGGCGTGTCGGCAGCACCCGAGCATGGCGGCCAGGGCCTGCCCAAGCTCGTCAACTTCGTGCTCGAGGAGATGTTCTCGAGCGCCAACTTCGCCTTCGCGATCTATCCCGGCCTGAGCCAGGGGGCCTACAACGCGATTCAGCTCCACGCCGAAGAGGGCTTGCAGCGGATCTACCTGCCGAAGCTCGCCGACGGCTCCTGGTCCGGCACCATGTGCCTCACCGAGCCGCAATGCGGCACCGATCTCGGCCTGATCCACACCCGCGCCGTCCCGGCAGAGGACGGCAGCTATCGCCTCACCGGCACCAAGATCTTCATCAGCGCCGGCGAGCACGATCTGACCTCGAACATCGTCCATCTGGTGCTCGCCCGCCTGCCCGATGCCCCTACGGGTACTCGCGGCATCAGCCTGTTCGTCGTGCCGAAATTCCTGCCCGTGCGGCGGAACGGCGGCTGGGAGGCGGGCGCGCGCAACGGTGTGCGCTGTGCCGGCATCGAGCACAAGATGGGGATCAAGGCCTCCTCCACCTGCACGATGCAGTTCGAGGACGCGGTCGGCTGGCTCGTGGGCGAGCCGCACAAAGGCATGCGCGCCATGTTCACCATGATGAACGGCGCGCGGCTCGCCGTCGGCCTTCAGGGCCTCGCCGCCGCCGAAGCCGCCTACCAGAAGGCACGCGCTTACGCGCGGGAGCGCCTGCAGGGCCGCTCGCTCAAGGGGGCCGCGATGCCGGGCGAGCCCGCCGATCCCATCATCGTCCATCCCGACGTGCGCAGGAATCTGCTCACCATCAAGGCCTTCGTCGAGGGTGCGCGGGCGCTGGCCTACTGGGTCGGCTACCATCTCGACCTGCAGGCGCGCCACCCCGACCCGGCCGAGCGCGCGGCTGCCGACGATCTCGCCGCGCTCATGACCCCCATCGTCAAGGCCTTCCTTACCGACCAGGGCTTCACCGCCACCAACCTCGCCATGCAGGTCTTCGGCGGCCACGGCTATATCCGCGAGACCGGCGTGGAGCAGCACGTGCGCGACGTGCGCATCGCCCAGATCTACGAGGGTGCGAACGGCATCCAGGCGCTCGACCTCGTCGGCCGCAAGCTCGGCCAGAACACGGGCCGCCTCCTGCGCCGCTTCTTCCATCCCATGGCCGCCTTCCTCGAGGAGCACGGGAAAGACCCGACCCTGGCCGAGCTCCTGGCACCGCTCGCCAGGGCCTTCGGCCGCCTGCAGCAGGCGACCGTCCTGATCGCGCAGAAAGGCCTGAAGGACCCCGAGGAGGCCGCCGCCGCGGCTTCCGATTATCTCCAGCTCTTCGGCTACGTGGCGCTGGGCTGGATGTGGGCGCGCATGGCCGTGGTGGCACGAGAGAAACTGCCGCGTGCCAACGGCGAGGCCTCCTTCTACGATGCCAAGCTCCAGACCGCCCACTTCTACATGCAGCGTACCCTGCCCCATGCCACGGCCCACTTCGCGGCGCTTGCCGCCGGCAAGGACAGCCTGATGGTACTTCCGGCAGACGCGTTCTGAGCCGGCTGCGGGCACACCGGCTTGCCCGATGCGTCGGCGCCGATGCTATCCTGCCCGAGCCATGCCGACGCGTCAGGAGACGAGCTTGCCCACGACGACGCCCCGACGAAGCCGGCCTCGCGACGGCGGAAGGCTCGCGAAGCTGCTCGCCACGGCGCTTCCCGCCTTCCTGCTCGCCGGCTGCGCCGATCCTTCCACCGGAGAGCAGCCGGCAGGCCTGGGCGAGCGGTTCGCATCCCTGGTCGGGCTCGCCGTTCCGGCCGAGCCCGACGCCGTCGAGACGGCCTCGCGCTCGATCTGGGGGGTCGTGCCCGAAGCGCCGCGCCACAAGGCGGAGCTGCGCCCCGAGCTGATCAAGGGCTCGGCGGTCGCGATAGCGTCGGACACGCTGCTCGCGAGCTGCCGCGTGGTCGGCGATCGTGCCAGCGTCGGGCTCGTCCGTCACAACAAATACCGCATCGCCCGGGTCACGGCAGCCGATGCCGGGCGCAGCATCTGCACGCTGCGCGTGGCGCAGGGACCTCTTATCCCCGCCCACGGCTATCGCCGCCTCGCCGACCTGCGGCCGGGCGAGCCCGTGTTCGCCCTCACGAGCCGCACCAACGCCGATCTCGCCCTCTCGCGCGGCATCCTCGCCAGCACCAGCGCGGGCAGCGATCCCTTCCTCGAGACCACTCTCGTCCTGCCGGCGAGCGCCGAGAGCGCCGTCCTGTTCGACGCCGAAGGCAACCTGATCGGCCTCGGCTCGGCAGGCCCGACGCGAGACAGCCTGGTACTCGCGACCCCGGTGAGCGGCCGCCTGGCGCCGCAGCTCGCGAGCCGTGCTTCCGGACCGGCCAGGAGCCCGCTCGCGGCCTTCTGGCTGCGCCTGCGCGAGAGCGACCGCGAACCGCCCTCCCTGTTCCGCACGAGCCCGAGCGACGACGGCGAAGCCGCCACGACCGATACCGGTGCACCTGCCACCCGGGCCGGTCTCGGGGGGACTACCATCCCGCCCGAGCCCGCAGCCGGGCCGGTCCGCGAGCAGCCGACGCCCGCAGCCTCCGTCCCCGCATCGAGCCCGCCGGACGCGCAACGCAGCCCGACCCGGCACGCGACCCGTGATCGGGGCGATCTCGACAAGGAAGGCCGGACCGCGGGTGCCAAGGACGGCAAGAGCCGCGACGAGCCGGGACGGGGCGACGATGCCCTTGGCCAGAATGGACCCGAGCGTGGCGGACGAGGCCGTGGCGACGATCGGGACCAAGAGGATCGCGGCCGGCGCGACGATGGCGGCGACGACCACGGCAAGGGGGGCGGACGCGACTGAGCCCTGCCGACCGGCCGCTTGACGGACGGAGGCAGGCGGGCTTCAACACCCGACGCCGGAACCCGCCCGCGTGGCGGCGGCCAAGCGAAGGGGGTCAGGGATGACGGAGCAGGGCAAGCGCCGGTTGCGCAGCCAGGATTGGTGGGACAACCCGCTCGAGCCGGACATGACGGCGCTCTATCTCGAGCGCTACCTCAATTTCGGCCTCACCCGCGCCGAGCTGCAGTCCGGCCGGCCGATCATCGGCATCGCCCAGACCGGCTCCGATCTGGCCCCGTGCAACCGGCATTTCCTCGACCTCGCCAGCCGCATCCGCGACGGCATCCGCGATGCCGGCGGCATCCCGATCGAGTTTCCGGTCCACCCGATCCAGGAGACCGGCAAACGGCCGACCGCCAATCTCGACCGCAACCTGCAATATCTCTCCTTGGTCGAGATCCTCTACGGCTACCCGATCGACGGCGTGGTGCTGACCACGGGCTGCGACAAGACCACGCCCGCCCTCCTCATGGGGGCGGCCACCGTCGACATACCGGCGATCGTGCTCTCGGGCGGACCGATGCTGAACGGCTATCATAAAGGGGAGTACGCCGGCTCCGGCACGGTGGTCTGGCACGCCCGCCAGCTCATGGCCAAGGGCGAGATCGACTACGACGAGTTCATGGACATGGTGTGCGACTCGGCCCCCTCGGTCGGCCACTGCAACACCATGGGCACCGCCTCCTCGATGAACGCGATGGCCGAAGCGCTCGGCATGTCGCTGCCGGGCTGTGCTGCCATCCCTGCTCCCTACCGCGAGCGCGGCCAGATGGCCTATGCCACCGGCAAGCGCATCGTCGAGATGGTCTGGGAGGACCTGCGGCCTTCCAAGATCATGACCCGGAAGGCGTTCGAGAACGCGATCTTCGCCGCGGCCGCGATCGGCGCCTCCACCAACTGTCCGCCGCACCTGGTGGCGATCGCCCGGCACATGGGAGTCGAGCTCGACGTCAAGGACTGGGAGATGGGCTACGACATCCCGCTCCTCGTCGACATGCAGCCCGCCGGCAAGTATCTGGGCGAGGACTATTACCGTGCGGGGGGCCTGCCCGCCGTCGTCAGGGAGCTGATGGAAAAGGGCCGCTTCCACGAGGACGCGCTCACCGTCACCGGCAAGACCTACGGCGAGAACATCCGCGCGATGAGGATCGAGGTCGACCGCCGGGTGATCCGCCCTTACGACGACCCGCTCAAGCCCGAGGCCGGCTTCCTCATCATCAGCGGCAACATCTTCGACAGCGCGGTGATGAAGACCTCGGTCATCACCGATCAGTTCCGCCAACGTTATCTCGAGCATCCCGACCATCCCGGCATCTTCGAGGGCCGGGCGATCGTGTTCGAGGGGCCCGAGGACTATCACGAGCGCATCGACGATCCCTCGCTCGAGATCGACGAGAACTGCTTCCTGTTCATCCGCAACTGCGGTCCGGTCGGCTATCCGGGCGCACCCGAGGTCGTCAACATGCGCCCGCCGGCGGCGCTCATCAAAAAGGGCATCAAGGCCCTCCCTTGCATTGGTGACGGCCGGCAGAGCGGCACGTCGGAGAGCCCCTCGATCCTGAACGCTTCGCCCGAATCGGCGGTCGGCGGCAATCTCGCGATCTTGAAGACCAACGACCGTGTGCGCTTCGACCTCCACAAGCGCCGCCTCGACGTCCTGATCCCGGAGGACGAACTTCGCGCCCGGCAGGAGGAGCTGAAGCGCAACCCGCCGAAGATCCCGCCTTCGCAGACCCCCTGGCAGGAGATCTACCGCAGCCTCGTGGGCCAGCTCGCGACGGGTGCCTGCCTCGAGCCCGCGGTCATGCATCTTCGGATCGTCGAGAAGCACGGCTCGCCACGCCGCAACCATTGAGGGCGGCCCGTGCGCCTCGCCCGTTTCCTCGCCCTGCCCGCGATCCTGGCGCTCCTTGCCGGGCCGATCGCGGCGGAGGAGCCGGGCGAGGCATGGGCGCGCCTCGCCGAGGCGGGTGTCGCGGCCGCGAGCCAGGGCCGGCTCGCCGAGGCGGAGGCCGATTTCCGCATCGCGCGCGAGCTTGCGCAGAAGCTGCCGCCGGACGATCCGCGCCGGGCCATCAGCGCCAACAATCTGGGCTTCGCGCTCTACGCCCAAGGCCGCGTCGCGGCGGCGCTGCCGCTCTACCGGGAAGCGCTGAGTTCACGGGAAGCGAGCCTCGGCCGCTCTCATCCCGCGACCGCGCAGAGCCTCGCCAACCTCGCCGAGGCGCTGCGCGCGCAAGGAAACCATGTCGAAGCCGAGGCGCTGCAACGGCGCGCGCTCGAAATCCGGCGAGCAAGGCTGCCCGCGAATCATCCCGATCTCGCCCAGAGCCTGAACGATCTGGGCGTGCTCCTCACCGATCTCGGCCGCTTCGCGGAAGCCGAGCCGCTCTATCGCGAGGCGCTCGCGATCCGCACTGCCGTCTTCGGGCAGCGCCACCCCGCCGTGGCCGAAACGCTCGGCCATCTCGGCGCCCTCGCCTTCGCGCGGGCACGGCTCGCCGAGGCCGAGCAGCATTACCGGCAGGCGCTCGCCATCGAGGAAGAGATCTACGGCAGGGACGATCCGGCCACAGCGGTGACGGCGGGCAATCTCGCCACCGTGCTGCTGCAGGCCGGCAGAGCCGCGGACGCCGCGGCTTTGCGCGAGCGCGTCCTCGCCTTGCGCATCGCCGCTTTCGGCACGGACGGGCTCGAGGCGGCAACTGCCCGCGAGGCGCTGGCCCAGGCTCTGCTCCGCCAGGGCGAGACCGAGCGCGCCCGCTCCCTCCTCGAAGCGAGCCTCGCCGCGCGCGAGCGGCTGCAGGGGCCGTCCCATCCCGAGCTGGCACCCGTCCTGATGGTGCTCGCGGGTATCCGGCGCGCCGCCGGCGACCGTATGGCGGCGCTGGCGCTCGTGACCCGCGCGGTCGCGATCCAGGAGCAGGCGTTCGGCGCGAACGACCCGCGACTCGCCGCGGGCCTCAACGATCTCGCCCTCCTCGCGGCCGAGCGCGGTGCCTTGAGCGAGGCGGAATCCTTGCTGCAGCGCGCCTTGCGGATCGAGCAGGAAGTCTTGGGCAAGAACAGCCCGGCGCTCGTCGTGACGCTGCGGAACCGGGCCGAGCTGCTGGCCGCCCTCGGCCGGCCGGAGGCGGCCGAAGCGGCCCGGCAGCGCGCCCGGACGATCGAGGCCGCGGCAGCACCGCCTGCTCCTCAGTGAGCGAGGCTGCGGTCGAGGGCGGCGAGGCCGCGATCGGCGAGCTGGCGCTCGGTGTCGCGCAGAAGGCGCGCCAGCGCATCGGCTTCGCGCGCCGGCATGGTCACGAGCCCCTCGCCGCCGCCCTGCACCAGCGAGAACCAGGGCAGCTCGCCCTTGGCGCAGGAGACGGTGGCGTCGATGTCGCCGTCCTCGGCGAGCAGCATCATGTCGCCCCAGGCCAGCACCAGGCCCGGCACCAGGATGGCGGCGTCCTCGGCCAGGCGCCGCACCCGCGGCAAGGAGGCGAGATCGAGCCGGACCGGCTTATAGGCCGGATGCACGCCCTCTTCGTCCACCGGCCGGCGGCCGAGCTCGACGGCGTACCCGTCCTCCGTGGCTACCAGCGAGGCCATCAGGAGCGATTCACAAGCCAGAAGCGGCTCACTGGCCAGATCGACGATCTCCGTTCTCGGTTGCTCGACGATGTTGTCCATGACTGCCACTCACCGTGAAGGCACTGCTTCCTGCAAGGCCATGCAGCTCGTTCGCCGTGGCCGACCATTGCTCCCCGCAGTGACCCGCTGCCTTTCCGGCAGCCGCCGACTATGGCTCTTTTAACGAGCCGTTCTCTTTCCCGCAGTGATCAAAATCACGAAATTTCTTTTCTTCGGTCGTCGACCATCTCGTCTCGGCGAGGATTTAGGACGACCTTACGTGACGGACTCTACGGGGAACCGGGTCCGCCCGACAGCCGGAGGATTGGCGCAGGCCACTCTGTCGCGGTCTCGCCCCGGGAACCGTTGGAATCCGGTGATTTCCGGCACCCGATCGGCGCACCGCAGCCGACGATGCGCACGAACCACCGGTGCGGGAGGAGGCTCCTAAGGGATGGCCACGTCCCGACAGAGCTCGGCCACGGAGAGGCCGATGCCGGGCCCCGGCAGGTCGATCACGGCATCGAGCCCCGCCAGCTCCCGTGGCTCGGCGTCTGCCCCCTGCTCCGGCGCGTAGAGACGGGCCCGGGGCTCGTCCTGCCAGAGATAGAGCACGTGCCACAGGCCCGGCGTGCGCAGATGGTTCTGCAGCTTCGGCCCGAGGTCCTCACGCTGCGTGCCGGGCGAGAGCACCTCGACGATCAGCACCGACCGGTCGGTGAAGTCCCGCGTCTCGCCGCGGGCGACGCTCACGTCCGGGCAGTACCGGTTCCTGCGGTTCACCTCGACCAGGAAGTCGGTCACGATCACATGGGCGCCCTCATCAGCGAGGCGCGTGCAGATCGCCGAGCCGATGCCGCCGCCACCGCCGGTCACCATAGCCACCTTGTCCCGAAAGCGCGTCATAGCTTCCTCATTTTCTCTCGCCGCGCGGCATGCGCCATCAGCGGATGTAGCTGCCGCCATTGACGTCGAGCGTCGCCCCGGTGAGCGACCGCTGCGACGGTCGCAGGACGAAGGCGACGAGCTCGGCGATTTCCTTGGGCTCGGCCATCGCACCGATGGGAATGTCGCCCGTCGCCGCCTGCGTGCCGAACGGTGCGACGCAGTTCTCCGCCATGGCGGTGCGCACCCAACCCGGCGCTATGGCGACCGCCGTGACCCCGTCACCGCCGAAGCTCCGGGTGATCGACTTGGTGAGGTTGACGAGCGCTGCCTTCGTCACCCCATAGGGCATGAAGTCTGCCGCATAGCCGCGCTGGCCCGCCCGGCTCGCCATGTTCACGATCTGCCCGCCGCCATGCTGCCGAAAATGCAGCACGGCCGCCCGGCAGAGGTCCACGGCGGCGAAGAAGTTCACCTGGAATTCCCGCTGCCAGGCCGCATGCCATACGTCCAGATCGGCATCGATCGCGATCTCCGTGCGGATCCCCGCATTGTTGACGAGGCCATGGATCCGGCCGGCCAGCGCCGTTGCCCGATCCCAGAGCTCGGTCGGGCCGGCCGGGTCGGCGAGATCGGCCTGCACCGTCCAGCCAGCCCCGCCGCTGCCCTCCAGGAGGGCATCGGCACCGGCGGCATCGTGTCCGGAGTGGATGAGCGGCCGCGCGCCTTCGCGCGCGAGCCGCTTGACGATGGCGGCTCCGATCCCGCCGGATGCACCGGTGACGAGAATGGCTCGATCGGCAAGCGGTTGGTCGAAATGCGTCATCTGCGAGCAGCCGTGCTCAACCGAGGAGGTCGGGTTGGAGTCTCCAGGTGCCCGAAAGGGCGAACCCGCTTGGGAAGGGGTCGTTTGCATCGATGCGAAATTCCTGCTCTCGGCTGGCGCTTGATGCAGAGTTCAAACCGTGGTCATCCACGTGTCGGCCACCGTAAAACCCTCGGGGTAAGGGTCCGTCGGGCCCATGCCCATCTGATACGAGCCGGTGATCCATGCCTGACCGGCGATTGCCGGTATGACAGCGCTATACGGCCCGACGGTTGCTAGACCGTCGATGGTGCAGGTGAAGCGGCTGCCGGTGATCGACTCATGGATGAAGGTCGCGCCGGGCGTTATGAGACCCTTGGCATGGAGCAGCGCCAGTCTGGCCGACGAGCCGGTGCCGCATGGTGATCGATCGCATCGGCCCGGCGAGACGACCACGCAGTTCTTTGCGATCAGCTAGCCATTGTCCCGTCGAAGCGGCCCCATGAACTGCGTGTTCGTTATGCCCGGTATGGCGGGGTTCTCCGGATGCTCGACGGCAAGCTGTTGCGCTGCCGCGAATTTGATTTTTTGCCCGACCTCGCACAGCTCACGTGCTTCCGAAGGCTCAATCGAAAATCCAAGATCAGCGGCGTCGACCATCGCGTAAGTCATTCCGCCATGGACGATGTCGACCTTGGCGGTGCCGAGACCATCTACTTCAATAATTCTGTCGGTATGATAGCAAAACCTGATTAGCCGTGACCCTCATCCAGCGACGAGGACCCGATAGGGCATAGGCTTGGTGCGGGCGGCGCTGTGGACGA
>NZ_JBBLZC010000119.1:0-233 GCF_037908215.1 Benzoatithermus flavus
TTGGATTTCAACTGTGATCGCGACAGCCAAATTGACGCATCATCTGTTCGATCCGCTCGACCGCCACGTGCTGGCGGACATGAGCGGCAAGCCGGTCGAACGCCTTTTCTTTGAGCGAGCGAAAGAGTCGGACGCCAGAAGGAGCGATTCCTTTTTGGCGGCGAATGTTGTTGAAAAACGCGGTGCGGAACGCATCGTTATGAAACAAATCGTGCATGTACGTGCCCAGCACC
>NZ_JBBLZC010000119.1:243-557 GCF_037908215.1 Benzoatithermus flavus
TCATGGCGGCCGTCCGCCTCAATAAGAGGCGCATAGCCAGGAAGCGGCGCCGAGCGGCCCATATGAATCTCGTATCCTTGCACCGAAAACCGCTCGCCCGCCCACGTAAGCATCCCTTCCGTACGGATCGTGATTTTCGTCCGCTCAAGCGTCGTTTCAATCGGCAGCAAACCAAGTCCTTTTACTTCGGGGAGCGGCGTCTCGACTCCATACGGATCGCGGATGACGGCGCCAAGCATTTGGTAGCCGCCGCATAAGCCGACGACTCTCGCTTTTCCTTCATTGACAAGCGACACAATGCGGGAAGCGAGTCC
>NZ_JBBLZC010000120.1:0-555 GCF_037908215.1 Benzoatithermus flavus
GTAACATTGGACGGAATCAAAACCGGATTGGCAAGCAGCCAAGTCCCTTCCGGAACATAAACAACTCCGCCGCCTTGACTTTTCGCAACATCCAACGCCATTTGAATTTCAAACGAGGCATCCAAGCTTCCTTCTGCTTCGGTTTTTGCTCCAAAATAACGGATATTGAGATATTTCAAACTTTCTTTTTCTAAATCAAACACTTTTTTTCGTAAAATTTTCGTTTCCAAAAACGCAAGCAACCCTTGAACGCTCATACATCCGCTCCTCTCGTTAGTTCGTTAACTTTTCTACCGATACCGATTCAATTTCCCCGCTTAATCCTCTCGTAACCGTCACAAGCGATTTAACGAGATAGATTAAACCAGAGACCAAAATGAAATTATCGGTTCTTGCTTGGTTAAACGAAATCACGCCGTTTTCGTTAATCGTAAATTGAGAAGGATCAATCATCGTTCCGGTTTGATTAAGGACAGAAAAGGAAGAATCTAAATCAACAAACTGAATTTTTAAGTTGGAATAGTTTCGTTTTTGTTCATCCGGATAAAACGTCGT
>NZ_JBBLZC010000039.1:0-38536 GCF_037908215.1 Benzoatithermus flavus
CGACCGCCGGCTCAGCCACCGCCCACCGATTTCCCCTGGCTGCCCGCGTCCGTCACCGCTTCGTAGGGCCGGTATCAGACCACTAGGGCTGGCCTTTGCAAAGGCCCGGAGTCGTCGGCTCGGTGCCGAGCTCGAGCGTGAGCTTGCGTGCCTTTTCGGGAGTCATTTCGGCGATGATGGCCGCTGCCTTCGTATCTCGCATGCCCCTTACGATCGACACGAGGATCTCCGGCTCCATCGTCTCGAAGATGGCGGCAGCATTCTTCGCTTTCATCGCCTCGTAGACCTTGATCATCTGCGCTATGTCGTCTGCGTTGCGTCGAGACAACGTATGAATGCGCAGCTCGAGCTCGGACTTGCTCTTTTCGAGCGCCGCGATGTCGTTGCGCAATCGCTCTTCGGCCAGCTTCACGGCAGCTTCCCTGAGCGTCGCGACCTGCTCACGAGCGGCGAGCGCCGCCTGCCGGCGATTCAGCTCCGCGGCGATCGCCTCCAGCGCCTCCACCCGCCAAGGCGTCTCGCCGCCCTCCATCGTGCCATCCGGATATGCCATCGATGTCGGCTCTTGCGGCCCTGCCGCCGGCTCTATCGAGGACAGGCTCTCCGGTGCGTTCGGGTCCGAAGCCGCTCTGGTGGTTGGCCCGCTCGCATCGAGCGCCATGGTCGGCTTCGAGGCGACAGCATGGAGCAGATCCGCTGTGTGGATGACGGCCGATGCCAGGAGCGTGAGCCCGGTGAGGAGCAGCAGCCGAGACAGCGGCAACCACCGCTTCGCCGGTGCGAGGAGTGGCACCTGTCAGAACTCCTCTGCTGGCGCGTGGTCGCTGCGCCCGCATGGGCGCAACGACGTCTCCGGGTGAATGCCCGGCAAGCCGGGCGGGATCGGCGACACGGGCTCGCAGCGCTCGCGGTCTGCCAGGCTCAACGCAAGGTCTCCAGGGTCCGGATCAGGCCGGCATCGATCGTGGATGTCGGTCGTCCCGTGGCGGCAGCCGTCCCGTGGTCGGGCTCCTGGTGATCCTTCCCGCTGCCGCGTGCCGGCCCAGCTACGGCTCCGGAGGCGACAGGAGCACGAGAGGCGTGCTTCGCCATGCCGTCCACCGCCGCGCGCGGATTCTGCCCGAGCGAGCGGTCGTGCGGTGGAGCCTGACTGCCGCTCGGCCGCGCCGGCCCCGCGGTCTGCTGCTTCGCCTCGCTGCGATGTCGCGCAAGATCGTCCGCCGCCTCGCGAATGCCTGCAATCGTCGCTTCCGCACGCTGTGTCGCGGCATCGAGCATCCGGACGAAGGCCTCGATGTCACCACGATCCGTCTGCAGGTGGCGAAGGCGGCGATGGAGCGCGAGGCAAGACACGCTGGTGGCAGCGAGCAATACCATGCTCGCCGTATCGATCGCCAGCTCAAGCACGGTCGTCCTCCTCGTCTCGTCCGCTCACCGCTTCGACCCTCACGCTCAGCCGGTCGCCCGACCTGCCGATCCTGCCGATTGCCATCGTAAGGCCCTCGTGCTGCAGACGGACAGGCGAGTCCGTCCGGGCACGAAGGTGGAGAACGGAGCCGACTGCCAAGCCGAGTACGTCACGAAGGCGGACATCCCGCTCCTCCAGCACCACCGCGATCTCGACATTGGCGCGCCAGACCTCGTGGGCGAGATGCTCTGCCCAGAGAGCGCTGCGCTTGGCTCCGCCATTCTCGGGCTTGCGTGCCAGCCGATCCCGTGCCGGCTCCAGCATCGCATGGGGAAGAAGCAGCGCCAGCATGCCGTCTTGCCTGCCGATGCAGACGTGCAACCTGCAGAAGAGGCAGGGGGCGTCCGGGTGGGCGACGACGGCGAGCTCGGGACGGGTCTCCATCCGCTCGTAGCGGAACACGACCCGTGCGATCCGGCCGAACGCCTGTCCCAGCGCCTCGAGCGTCAGCTCGATCAGACGCTCGCCGAACCTCGCCCCGACGGCGGTGAGCGAGCGCTGCTCGCAAGGAGCCGGCGGCGCATCCTCGTGGCCGCCGAGCGTAAGGTCCACGATCGCGTCGATCAGGCAGCTCTCGATGACGAGGAGACCCCGCTCACCCCAAGGCTCGGCTGCGAACACGGCGATCACGGCGCGCGCGGGCACCGACTCCAGGCAGATCTCGAGGCTTCGGGTGGAGATGCCGGCGGCCTGCACGCTTCCAGCCCGGAGCGTGTAGCGCCGCAGCGCCACCGTCAGCCTTCGTGCCAGATCGTCGACCACCAGCTCCAAGGCCGGCCATCGCTCCGGACCTGTCCCTCTCGAGCGATCGAGCAGCACGATGCTGGCACCCGGAGCCGTACGAGCGGATCCGGCCGACGGTTCGGATGTGCCCGGCACGTCGCGCGGCTCGGCGGTAGCATCGAGGTGACGTATTTTGGTCGGGCTGGCGATCGTGCTCACTGGACGAGCATCTCCTTCAAGAGCACATCGTCGATCTTCAAGGGCTCGACGGCGAGATTGGCGCGAGCGACGAGCCCTTCCTTCAGCCTCTGCACGCCTGCGGCACCATTCAGCTCGTCCGCGGTCAGCGCCCGCAGGTAGACCTGAAACCCGTCCATGATCCGCGGCATGAGCGCCCGAACGGCATCGGCCGCCGACGCGCTTTCCACCTCGAGCGCCAGGCGCAGCTTGAGAAAGCGCATGCGGCGCGCATCGGACTGCAGGTTGACGAGGAGATCCGGCATATCCACGAACGCTGCCATCGGGGGTGCTGCCGCATGACCCGGATCATGGCCGGCCGACGGACGGTCTCCGCCGTGCGGATCCGCATCGGCCGACTCGCTCGGCCTCGATCCGGGAAGCATGCCCGAGAAATAGGCGGCCGCAGCGCCACCGCTGACGAGCAGAAGCGCGATCCCTGCCAGCAGCCAGATGAGCTTTCTGCTCTTCGGCCGGTCGGAAGCCGTCGTCGCATCCCCGCGGTTGGCCATCGCGTCGGCACCCCTTCTGCATCTCACCCGATCCGTGCGCATGCCTCCGTGCTGATAGCAGCAGCCGGTTAACGGTTTCTTTCCTCGTCCGCACGAAAATGGCCGTGCCGCACGGTCGCTTCTGCCCACCGCGGGGCTCGCGCGAAAGGAGCGCATGGAATGGATCTGACCAGCTATCTTGCCCTGAGCCGTCAGATGGTGCTCGATCGCCACATGACCGTGGTGGCGACCAATCTCGCGAATGCCGGCACCACGGCCTATCGTGCCGAGCACACCCGTTTCGCCCGGGTGCTCGAGCGTGCCGGCGGATCACGGCCGGTCGCGTTCGTCCAGGATGCGGCGCTGATCCGCGATCTCGATCCCGGACCGGTGACGCAGACGGGCAATCCGCTCGACCTCGCTCTGGTCGGCCCGGGCTATTTCGCGTTCGCCACACCCGAGGGCACGCGCTATGGCCGCGCCGGCCGCCTCGAGCTCGATGCGAGCGGCCGCCTGGTCGATGTCGACGGCCATGCTCTGCTCGATGCGAGCGGCAATCCCATCGTCCTGCCGGCCGACGCCCGACCGATCACGGTCGCGAGCGACGGCACGATCTCCGGCCGCGGTGGCCCCATCGCACGCATCGGGATTCATGCCTTCGCCCGCGAGGAGGCGCTCACCCGCATCGGCAGCGGGCTCTACGAGAGCGCCGAAAGCCCGGCGCCGGCGCAGGGCGCCCGTGTCGTCCAGGGTGCTCTCGAAGGCTCCAACGTGCAGCCCGTGCTCGAGATGACCACGATGCTGGAGACGGTCCGTGCCTTCGAGAGCGCGCAGCGTCTGCTCGACACACAGCACGAGCTCGAGCGCCAGGCGATCGAGAAGACCGTCCGGGCGTCGGGCTGAGGCGTTCTTCGGATGGACGGGAGGCGATCCTCACCCCAGCCGGGTGCCACGACATGGGGCAATTCCGGCAAGGGCGTTCCCGAGCCGCTGCCTACACGCCCCGGCGTTGCCGGCGCTTGCCGGCGAGATGCGCCTCCCGGGCCGCCCTCACCGTCTCGCGCGGGCTGACCTCGGGCGTGCCGCACTCCCACCAGGAGCCGTTGCCCTCGGTCCAGTCCCTGGCCTGGACCTCGATGTGGATCACGGTGGTGCGGTCGGCGGCCTTGGCGCGGCGGAACGCCTCCTCGAGTTCGCCGATGCCTCTAGCACGAATGCCGATCGCCCCCATCGCCTCGGCATGCCTGGCGAAGTCGACCCGCGGCAGCTCGGTTCCGGTACGGCGGCAGTCCTCGAGCTGGTTGTTGAAGGACGGGATGCCCTTGGCGCGCTGCAGCCGGTCGATCACCGCGAACCCGCCATTGTCGCACACGACGACGATGAGCTTCATGCCGGTGAGGACGGAGCTGTAGATGTCGGAATTCATCATGAGATAGCTGCCGTCGCCCACCATCACGAGCACGTCGCGCGTAGGATCGGCGAGCTTGGCGCCCCAGCCGCCGGCGATCTCGTAGCCCATGCAGGAATAGCCGAACTCGCAGTCGAAGGTGCCGGGTGTCTTCGCGCGCCAGTTCATGCAAAGCTCGCCCGGCATGCCGCCGGCGGCCGTGAGCGCGAGGTCGCGTGGGTCGCACAGGCGGTTCACGGCACCCACGACGTGGGCATAGGTCGGCACCTCGGCGTTGGTGGGGCCGCTGCGCTGGTCGATGAAGCGGTTCCACTCGGCATAGAGCGCTTGCGCGCGGCGCGCCCAGTCATCGGGCGCGTGCCAGTCGCGCAAGGCCTCGCCCAGCTCGGAGAGGCACTCGAGCGCGTCGCCCACCACGGGCAGACTCATGTGTTTCACCGCGTCGAAGCGGGCGGCGTTGATGCCGATGAAGCGGGCGTCGTCGGCGAACAGCGTCCAGGAGCCGGTGGTGAAGTCCTGAAGACGCGTGCCGATCGCGAGCACGACGTCGGCTTCGGCCGCGAGCTCGTTGGCGCTCGAGGAACCCTGGATGCCGATCGGTCCGGCGTTCATGGGGTGCTCGTGGACGAGGATGGTGCGCCCGGCGATGGTCTCGCCCACCGGGATGCGGTGCCGCTCGGCGAAGGCGGCGAGCGTCTCCTCGGCCCCGCTGTAGCGCACGCCGCCGCCGGCGATGATGAGCGGGTTCTTCGCCGTCCGCAGGAGCTCGGCCGCGGCCGCCACCTGGCGCCGGTCGGGGCGGGGCCGCGGAATCTCGTGGACGGTGGGCGCGAAGAACCGGGCGGGGTAGTCGAAGGCCTCGCCCTGCACGTCCTGGCACAGGCCCAGGAAAGCCGGGCCGCAGTCGGCGGGATCGAGCATGGTGGCGAGCGCCTGCGGCAGGGACTGGATGATCTGCTCGGGCCGCGTGATCCGGTCCCAATAGCGCGTCACGGCCTTGAAGGCGTCGTTCACGCTGATCGTGGGATCGCCGAAATGCTCGACCTGCTGCAGCACGGGATCGGGGAAGCGGCTGACATAGTAGTCGCCCGAGAGCAGCAGCACGGGCAGGCGGTTGGTATGGGCGACACCGGCGGCGGTCACCATGTTGGTGGCGCCCGGCCCGATCGAGCTCGTCGCCACCATGATCTGACGGCGCTTCTTCGCCTTGGCGAAGGCGATGGCGGCCAGCGCCATCGACTGCTCGTTCTGCCCGCGCCAGGTCGGCAGCTCGTCCTTCACCGCTTCCAGCGCCTCGCTGAGGCAGGTGACGTTGCCGTGGCCGAAGATCGCGAACACGCCCGGAAACAGGGGCAGCTCCCGGCCGTCGATGATGGTGCGCTGCGCCACGAGCCAGCGGACGATCGCCTGCGCCATGGTGAGCCGGATGGTGGACATGCTCGGTGCCTCCCGGAAGCCCGTGTTCGGTTCTTGCCTGAGAGGGCAGGCTAGCGGCAGCGGCTCCCGGGGTGAAGCGGGTCCATGCGCGGAGGTCTCACGCCCGGCCCAGGGTGCTGTTCGGCCGCCGGCATATCGTCGCCTGCGCTCACGGTGCGGCCGATATCCCGGTGAAGGCGTCGGGCTGTGCCGTAGCGGCGGTTGCGGCAATGACGGCCAGCATGTGGCGCAGCTCGGGCCAGTTCCTGTGGGACAGGACCACGATGGCCAGTCTGCGACCGGCAAGACTGTTCTGGTGGCGCATGTTCTTGCCGGCGGTGACCGGAACCTCGAAGCCGTGCGCCTCGGCCGCTCGCAGCAGTGCGCCGTTCTTGATCCCTGTTCAGCCCAGGCGATCGACCGTGATCGCCATTCCGGCGGAAAAGGCGCCGAGGACGGGCCGAGGCACGCCCTCGTCGAGCCGAACCCGCCGCATTCAGACGGCCTTGGCGTGGCGGGCGACCTCCTGCGCCACCAGCTCGAGCACGGCTAGAACATCCTCACGGTCGGGGTCGAGCCAGGTCCCCAGGATCTCGGCTACGGTCATGCTGGCAGCGAGCTTCTCGGACAGGACGGCGATCGGGACGCACGCACCTCGAAAGCATGGACCTCCCTCATCGCCTCTGGGTCGCGCACGACGATCTCGGACAGCTCCATGGCCCATCTCCCTCCGCTACCTTGTTCCAGACAGCACCGGTTGCGCGCGCAGAAAAAACCCGTTCCGCTGAGCGCGCAAATCCGCTAGCACATATGTGACGACTGAAAGCCGCATCCCACGCAGGATGCGGCGCAGGGAGGCTGAACGGCGGCCATGGGCCGCTCCCTCTGTCGCCTCGGCCCGACTCGGGCCGAGGTGCGGCTCTCTGTCCGGCTGATGCGGGTCTTTCTCGGGGAGGCGCATCTTGAAGCGGACGTCGATCGGCACCTGGGCCTACAACGTCGGCCCCTACGGCGAGCACCCGATTCCTTTCGCCACCGTGCTAGCCACCCTCCGGGAACTCGGCTTCGACGGCCTCGAACTCGGCGGATTCAACGGCTACCCGAACCCGCAGAACCATCCGACCAAGGAGGACCGGGCCCGGCTGAAGGAGCAGGTCGCAGGCCACGGCCTCGCCTTCTCTGGCTTCGCGCAGGATCTCTGGAGCGAGCATCTGCTCGATACGGACGATCCCTCCCACTATGTCGCGAGCTTCGAGGCCAACTGCGACTTCGCCGCCGATCTCGGCATCAAGGGCATTCGCGTCGATGCCGTCCAGCCGCCCACGATCCACCGCAGCGTCGACTACGACACCTTGCTGCAGCGGCTGATTTCCACCTGGGACCACTGCATCCGCTACGCCGCCGACAAGGGCCTCTACGTGTGCTGGGAGTTCGAGCCCGGCTTCGCCTTCAACAAGCCCTCGGACGTCCTGCGCGTGCTCGACGCCCTGCCGCACGAGAATTTCGGCGTGCTCTACGATACCTGCCATGGCCAGATGGTGGCGGTCGTAGGAGCGCGGCAGGAAGGGAAGAAGGAGACGCTGAAGGGCGGGCAGCTCGAGCTGATCTCGAAGCTTTCGGGGCGCATCAACCACATTCACCTCATCGACAGCGACAACACCTGCCACAAGGACGCGGCCGGCAACGACGAGACCAGCGCGCACCCGCCTTTCGGCGAGGGTGTCCTCGACTTCGACGCGATCGTGCCGGCGCTGGCGAGGGAGAAGGTCGGGCACGACTGGTGGACGGTGGACCTGTGCTTCTGGCCCGACGCCTGGAACGCCACCGCGAAGTGCAAGGCGGCGCTGGACGAACTGGTGCGGAAGTACGGCTGAGCCGGGGAGAGGGTCCATGCTGCTCGGCTTCAACCTGCTCTTGTGGACCACCCACGTTACGGAGGAGCATTTTCCGCTCCTCGATGCCATCAAGCGCGCCGGCTACGACGGGGTGGAGCTGCCGATCTTCGAGGGCACGCCCGAGCACTTCGCGCGTGTCGGCCGTGTAGTCCGCGACGCCGGCCTGCGCTGCACGGCGGTCACCGTGCTGCCCGACGAGGCCCACAACGCGCTGAGCCCCGATCCCGCCGTCCGCAAGGGTGCGGTGACACGGATCTGCTGGGCCGTGGACTGCCTGAAGGCCGCAGGCGGCGAGGTTCTGTGCGGCCCGTTCCACCAGCCGCTCGGCATCTTCACCGGCGAGCCGCCCACGGCGGAGGAGCGGGGCCGGCTCGTCGACGTGCACCAGGCGGCCGCGACCTATGCCGCCGCGCAAGGCATCGCGCTCAGCATCGAGCCCTTGAACCGGTTCGAGTGCTACGTCCTGAACACGGTGAGCGATGCGGTCCGGCTCGTGCGCGAGGTCGAAGCACCCAACTACGGCCTCCTCTACGACACGTTCCACGCCAACATCGAGGAGAAGGACCCGGTCGGCGTGATCGCACCCAACCTCGCCCACATCAGCCACGTCCATCTCTCCGAGAACGATCGCGGCACGCCCGGCAAGGGGCACATCCCGTGGCTTCCGACGCTCCGTGCCTTCAAGCAAGGCGGCTATCGGGGCTGGTTCGTGATCGAGGCGTTCGGCCGAGCACTGCCGGCGCTCGCGGCGGCGACCAGGGTGTGGCGGGACTTCTTTCCGAGCCGGGAAGAGGTCTACCGCTTCGGGCACGATTTCCTGCGCGAGACCTGGGCCAAGGTTTGAGCGAACCCCAAAGGCAACGGACGGAACACGGCATGAAGACGATCAAGGGCCCGGCCATCTTCTTGGCCCAGTTCGCGGGCGACACGCCGCCGTTCAATTCCTTGGACGCCATCTGCGGCTGGGCCGCCTCGCTCGGCTACGAGGGCGTGCAGATCCCGAGCTGGGACGGCCGTCTGCTCGATCTCGAGAAGGCTGCCACCAGCAAGGATTACTGCGACGAGGTCAAGGGCATCGTCGCCCGGCACGGTCTCGCCATTACCGAGCTCAGCACGCATCTCCAAGGCCAGCTCGTGGCCGTGCATCCGGCCTACGACGAGGGCTTCGATGCCTTCGCGGTGCCGCACGTGCGCGGCAACCCGAAGGCGCGGCAGGAATGGGCCGTGCAGCAGATGCGCCTCGCCGCCAAGGCCTCGCGCAATCTGGGCCTCGATGCGCACGTCACCTTCTCGGGCGCTCTCGCCTACCCCTATCTCTACCCCTGGCCGCCGCGGCCCAAGGGCCTGATCGACACGGCGTTCACGGAGCTGGCCCGGCGCTGGCAGCCGATCCTCGATGCCTTCGACGAGGTCGGGGTCGACGTCTGCTACGAGATTCATCCCGGCGAGGATCTTCTGGACGGGGCAAGCTTCGAGCGGTTCCTCGCCAAGGTCGGCAACCATCCCCGCTGCTGCATCAATTACGATCCGAGCCATTTCGTGCTGCAGGGGCTGGACTATCTCCAGTTCATCGATTTCTACCACGAGCGGATCAAGGCGTTCCACGTCAAGGATGCCGAGCTCAACCCCGATGGCCGCCAGGGTGTCTATTCGGGCTTCGAGGACTGGGTGAACCGGGCCGGACGCTTCCGGTCCCTGGGCGACGGTCAGGTCGATTTCGGCGGCATCTTCAGCAAGCTCACGGCCTACGACTACGGGAGCTGGGCCGTGCTGGAGTGGGAATGCTGCCTCAAGAATCCCGAGGACGGAGCGCGCGAAGGTGCCGAGTTCATCCGCTCGCACATCATCCGGGTGACCGAGACGAGCTTCGAGGGCTTCATCGACCAGGGTGCCGACGAGGCCGCCAACCGGCGCGCTCTCGGGCTCGATCGCTGAGGGGGCGGTTGCGATGGTGAGCGGGAGCAGAGCAGCGAAGGCAGGTGCGA
The DNA here is from genome assembly GCF_037908215.1 of Benzoatithermus flavus. Classification (NCBI taxonomy): domain Bacteria; kingdom Pseudomonadati; phylum Pseudomonadota; class Alphaproteobacteria; order Geminicoccales; family Geminicoccaceae; genus Benzoatithermus; species Benzoatithermus flavus. The sequence continues at coordinate 9,624 of NZ_JBBLZC010000039.1, forward strand.
GGCGCAGGCTCCGGCTCGGCATGGTGGGCGGCGGCCAGGGTGCGTTCATCGGTGCCGTGCACCGGATCGCGGCCCGGCTCGACGACCGCTACGAGCTCGTGGCCGGCGCCTTCTCGAGCACGCCCGAGAGGTCGAAAGCGTCGGGCGTCGAGCTCGGCGTGGAGGCGGCGCGCTGCTACGGCAGCTTCGAGGAGATGGCGGCGGCCGAGAAGGGGCGCTCCGACGGAATCGACGTGGTCGCGATCGTGACACCGAACCACGTCCACTACCCCGCGGCCAAGGCCTTCCTCGAGCGCGGCATCCACGTCATCTGCGACAAGCCGCTGACGACGAATCTGGAGGACGCGCGGAAGCTCGCCGAGCTGGTGAACCGCTCGGGCTGCGTGTTCGTGCTCACGCACAACTACACCGGCTACCCCATGGTCCGGCAGGCACGCCAGATGATCCAGGATGGTGTCCTGGGCAAGATCCGCGTGGTCCAGGCCGAGTACGCGCAAGACTGGCTCACCACCAAGCTCGAGGACACTGGCCAGAAGCAGGCGGAATGGCGCACGGACCCGGCGCGCTCGGGTCCGGCGGGTTGCACGGGCGACATCGCCACCCATGCCATGAACCTCGCCTGCTTCATGACCGGCCTCGAGCTCGACAGCCTCGCCGCCGACCTGACGACGTTCGTGCCGGGCCGTCCGCTCGACGACAACACCCATGTCATGCTGCGCTTCAAGGGAGGGGCCAAGGGGATGCTCTGGGCCTCGCAGGTGGCGCCGGGCAACGAGAACAATCTCCGCATCCGGATCTATGGCGAGAAGGGCGGCCTCACCTGGGCACAGGAAGACCCGAACTATCTCCACCACGCTCCGTTCGGCGAGCCGCCCCGCCTGATCCGCCGCGGCGGCGCCGGTGCCGATGCGGTAGCGGCCCGGGTCACCCGTATTCCGGCCGGCCATCCAGAAGGCTATCTCGAGGGCTTCGCCAACCTCTACCGCGACGCCGCCGAGCTGATCTGGGCGAAGCTCGAGAGCCGGGCACCCGATCCGGGGGCACTGCTGGTGCCGACGGTGCAGGACGGTGTGGCCGGTGTGGCCTTCATCGAGGCGGTCGTGAAGAGCAGCAAGCAGAACGGAGCCTGGGTCGAGGTTACGGGCTGAGGATCGGAGGAAACGGCTCATGACCAAGCCCTTGCGCATCGGGATGGTCGGCTACGGCTTCATGGGCCGGGCGCATTCCAACGCTTACAACCGGATCGGCAACTTCTTTCCGGAGCTCGGCTATCGACCCGTGCTGCAGGCGGCCTGCGCGCGCGACCGCGAGAAGCTCGCGCGCTTCGCTTCGACCTGGGGCTATGCCGACATCGAGACCGACTGGCGCAAGCTGGTGGCGCGGCCCGACATCGACGTCGTCGACATCTGCGTGCCGAACAACCTCCATAAGGACATCGCTCTCGCCGCCGCTGCCAACGGCAAGATGATCCTGTGCGAGAAGCCGCTCGCCATGAGCGTCGCCGAGGGCGAGGCGATGGTGGAGGCGGTCGAGCGCGCCGGTGTGCCGACCATGGTCTGGTACAACTACCGCCGTCTGCCCTCGGTGAGCCTCGCGAAGCAGCTCGTGGACGAGGGTCGGATCGGCCGGCCCTACCACTACCGCGCCCGGTTTCTGCAGGACTGGACCATATCCTCGGACCTGCCGCAGGGCGGGGCGGCGCTGTGGCGGCTCGACGTCAACGCTGCCGGCTCCGGAGTCACGGGCGACCTCCTCGCCCACAACATCGACACCGCCATGTGGCTGAACGGGCCGATCGTGAAGGTCATGGCCGAGACCGAGACCTTCGTGAAACAGCGCCTGCACCAGGAGACCGGCAAGGTCGAGCCCGTCGGCATCGATGATGCCTGCATCTTCATTTGCCGCTTCCAGAATGGCTCCATGGGCGTGTTCGAGAGCACGCGCTACGCCCGCGGCCACAAGGCGCTCAAGACCTTCGAGCTCAACGGTGCGGACGGGTCGGTCATGTTCGACCTGCACGAGCCCGAATATCTCGACTTCTTCGAGTATCGTTCCAAGGAGAGCGGCCAGAAGGTGCCGAGCCACACCGCGGGCTGGCGGCGCATCCACGTCACCAACGGCGAGCACCCCTACATGAGCCACTGGTGGGTGCCGGGGCTGGTGATCGGCTACGAGCACAGCTTCGTGCACGCCGTGGCCGACTTCATCCAGGGGCTCGAGACCGGGAAGCCGGCGCAGCCCGATTTCAGGAACGCGCTCGAGACCCAGAAGGTGTGCGAGGCCGTGCTGCGCTCGGCGCGCTCCGGGCGGTGGGAGGAGACCGGCGTCGCGCTCTGAGCAGAGCGCGAAAACCAGGGAGGCAAGGACGATGGGCAAGAAGATCCTGATGCTGACCGGCGAGTTCAGCGAGGAGTACGAGATCTTCGTCTTCGAGCAGGCGATGCACGCCGTGGGTCACACCGTCCACGTCGTCTGCCCCGACAAAAAAGCGGGCGAGGTCATCAAGACGAGCCTGCACGACTTCGAGGGCGACCAGACCTACACCGAGAAGCCGGGCCATCTCTACACGCTCAACAAGACCTTCGCCGAGGTCGATCCGGCCGATTACGACGCCGTCTACGTCGCGGGCGGGCGCGGCCCCGAATATATCCGGATCGATCCGCGTGTGCAGCGCATCGTCCGGCATTTCCACGAGGTCGACAAGCCGATCTTCACGATCTGCCACGGCGTGCAGGTCTTGATGGCCGTGGACGGTGTCCTCGAGGGCAAGCGGGTCGCGGCACTCCAATATTGCGAGCCCGAGGTGCGCCTCGCCGGCGGCATCTATGTCGACGTCGAGCCGACCGGAGCCTGCGTCGATGGCAAGCTGGTCTCGGCCAAGGGCTGGCCGGGCCTCGCCGCCTTCATGCGCCATTGCCTCGAGGTCCTGGGCACCCGGATCGAGCACGGCTGAGCGGCAGCGGAGCGGGCGACGGTGAGCGATCTCAGAATACAGGGCCTCGTCAAGCGCTACGGCAAGGTGACGGCGCTCGACGGCCTATCGTTCCAGGTCGAGGCCGGCGAATTCTTCTGCCTCTTGGGTCCCAGTGCTGCGGGCAAGACCACGACGCTCCGCTCGATCGCCGGGCTGGAGCGGCTGGACGCGGGGCGGATCCACTTCGCGGGCCGCGACATCACCGAGGCCCCGGTGCAGGGCCGCGGCATGGCGATGATCTTTCAGGCCTTCGCCCTCTACCCGCACCTCAGCGTGCGCGAGAACCTGGCCTATCCCCTGCACGAGGCCAGGATCGATCCGGGCGAGATCGACCGGCGCGTGCGCGAGGTGGCGGAGATGCTCCGCATCACCCACACGCTCGAGCGCAAGCCCGGCACCGCCTCGGGCGGTGAGCAGCAGCGGATCGCGATCGGGCGCGCGCTGGTGCGGCGGCCGAAGCTGCTCCTGCTGGATGAGCCCCTCACCAACCTCGACGCCAAGCTGCGCCACGACACGCGCGCCGAGTTCAAGCGGCTGCACCGCGAGACCGGCATGACCATGCTCTACGCCACGCCCGACGAGCTCGAGGCCTTGAGCATGGGCCAGCGCATCGGCGTCATCCGCGACGGCCGCATCGTGCAGGTGGGCACGCCCGACGAGCTGTTCGACAGCCCGCGCGACCGGTTCGTGGCCGAGCACGTAGGCTCGCCGCGGATGAACCTGATCGAAGGCCGGAGCGCCGGCGACGGCTCGCGGGTCCTGCTGCCCTTCATCGAGATCGGCGGCGGTCCCTGGGCGTCGGCGCTGCGGCAGTTCCCGGTCGGCACCCTCATCCTGCTCGGTTTCCGGCCGCACGATCTCGCACCCGCCGAGGGCGGCCACGCGCACGGGCCGCGCTTCCCGGCACGGGTGCACCTGACCGAGCCTTTGGGCGACGTCACCGTGCTCGACCTCGAGGCGCAAGGAGTACTGTTGAGGATGGTGCTGCCCGAAGAACGGGCCGTCGCCTACCGCGAGGGCGACCGGCTCGAGGTCGAGCTCGCCATCCAGGAGACGCATCTGTTCGCGATGGACACCGGAACCGCCATTCGGTAGCGGTTTCAGTGGGGTCGAGTTTTCCTGCCCCGCTGCTGGCGAGGCTTTCAGCAGAAGACGCGACTGCGACAGGGAGGCTAAAAGCAATGCGTCGAGCGGAACGTGCCTTGTGCTTGGCCGTGGCGGGCCTGTTGGGCGCCACGGTGCTCTCGAGCGGGCCTCTGCCCGCCTCTGCCAAGGACATCGTGCTCAAGATGGCCGTGCCGGACTGGCCGCCGACCCGGATCATGCAGGATCTGGCCAACGAGCGCTACAAGGCCAAATCCGGCAACAATGTCAAGCTCGAGGCCGACTTCATTCCCTGGCCGGTCTATTACGAGCGTCTCGCTGCCTCGCTGACCTCGGGCGAGAAAAAGTACCAGATGGCCGTCTCCGACAGCCAGTGGCTCGGCGCCTTCGTCGAAGGCGGCTACTACATGCAGATCGACAGGTTCATCAAGGATGATCCGGAGTGGCAGGCGATCTTCGAGGATCTGCACCCGAACGTCGTCTGGGCCTACTCGACCTACCCCTACAAGTCCGACAAGCACTACGGCTTCCCGCAGATGCCGGACGTGCTCGTCACCTACTACCGCAAGGACGTGTTCTGCGATCCGGGCGAGCAGCAGGCGTTCCAGGCCAAGTACGGCAAGAAGCTGCCCTGCACCGGCGAGGAGATGGACGACGCCGACTGGGACATGATCAAGAACATCGGCGAGTTCTTCAAGCGCGCCAAGGGCGAGAAGCTGGCCGGCAAGACGCTCGACGACGACTTCTACGGGATCTCCTACCAAGCCGGCAAGGACTACGACTTCGCCATCATGCAGGTGAATGGCTTCATCTGGCAGCATGGCGCCAACATCTGGGACGAGACCCGGATCCCGAACGGACAGGCCGAAGGTGTCGTCAACTCGCCCGAGGCCGTGAAGGCCTTCGAGCACTATCTCTCGCTGCTCCAGTACATGCCGCCGGTCGTCAAGACCGGAACCATGGACATCTTCAAGACCGACGAGCTGTTCCGCGAGGGCAAGGTCGCCCTCAACGTCAACTGGATCGGCTTCGCCGAGAGCTCGATCAACCCGCAGACCTCGAAGGTCGCGGACAAGGTGGCGTTCGGCTTGGCGCCCGGCCTGCGCGGGCCCGACGGCAAGATCGTCCGCTGGCAGAACATCGGCGGCCAGCCCTTCGTGCTCACCACCTGGAACAGCGAGGAGGTGACGAAGGAGTCGCTCGACTTCTGCAAGTGGTGGCTGTCCAAGGAAACGCAGACCGAGTTCGCCCGGCGCGGCGGGCAGAGCGCCTTGAAGAGCGTCTACAGCCAGCCCGAGTACGTGACCTTCCGGCCCTGGAACCGCACCTGGGCCGCGAGCCTCGACTGGCAGAAGGACGTCTGGCACGTGCCCGACTTCTACGAGCTCCTGGTCCAGTCGCAGGAGCAGTACGTCAAGGCGATCACCGGCCAGCAGGACGCGAAGACCACGATGGACAACATCGCGGCCTTCCAGCAGGACCTCCTGACCCAGGCCGGGCTGATCAAGTAGGGTGCAAGCTTGCCTCCGCGGCCCTGCCCGAACGGTGCGGGCGGGGCCGCTCTTCTCCCCAGCTCACCCCAGGCAGCGAGCCTTCTCATGTCCGTCGCCGCCCCGCCGCTCCGGCATCGCCCGCCCGGCTTTCTCAGACCCAGCCCGGCCAACTGGCGCCTGGCCCTTCTCCTCGCCGCCGTGCTGATTCCAGGCTCGATTCTCCTCCTGCCGCAGCATGTCGCCTTCTGGGTCTCGCTCGCCGCGGCAGCGCTCGTGGCGTTGACCCTCGTGGTCAACGCCTGGGGGCGCTACACCGGCGGGCTTCTGGTAGCGCCGGCCCTGGCCCTGCTGTTCCTCATGAACATCTTTCCGCTGATGTGGTCGTTCGGGCTCAGCTTCTTCAGCTACCGGGCGAACCGCATGGCGCCGCCGATCTTCGTGGGTCTGCAGAACTACGAGTGGGTACTGAACGATCCCACGGTCTGGGAGCGGCTGCAGACGACGGCGCTCATGGCCGTGCTCTCGGTGACGCTGCAGATGGTGATCGGCTTTCTCCTGGCCCTCCTGTTCGAGAAGCAGTTCCCCGGCCGACGCTTCCTCATGATCCTGGTGTTGACGCCGATGATGCTCTCCTTCGTCGCGGTCGGCGCTTTCTTCCGCTACTACTACGAGCCGACCTTCGGCCTCCTGAGCCAGTTCGTCCGTATGTTCACGGGCGAGCCCTTCGTCCTTCTGCAGACGCCGACCGGAGCGCTCGCCGGCGTGGTGTTCGCCGATGCCTGGATGTGGTCGCCCTTCGTGATGCTCCTGGTGCTGGCAGGCCTCGTTTCGGTGCCGAAATATCTCTACGAGGCGGCCGAGATCGACCGGGCGACCTGGTGGCGGCGCTTTCGCACCATCACCTTTCCCTACATCAAGGGCCTCCTGCTGCTGGCCCTGCTCTTTCGCACCATCGAGGCCTTCAAGCTGTTCGACGTCGTGTTCCTGATCACCAACGGCGGTCCCGGCACCTCGACCGAGACCATCGCGGTCTACGTCTACCGGCTCGCCTTCCAGTATTTCCGCACGAGCCAGAGCGCAGCACTCGCCTACATCCTCCTCTTCATCGTCATCGTGCTGACCAATCTCTACCTCTACTTCGTCAACCGCCGGGCGCAGGAGGCCTGAGCCATGAGCCGTGGCATGCGACGGCCGATCGGCCATGCCGGCTGGGGCTGGACCATCGGGGCCGGCATCGTCAGCCTGATCTACTTCTTCCCGGTCCTTTGGATCATCCTCACCGCCTTCAAGACCCACAACGACGCGCTGGCCGTGCCGCCGGTCTGGCTGTTCACGCCCACGCTCGAGAACTTCAGGGAAGTCTTCAGCCGCGCCTACAGCGCCGGGGCCGAGGCGGTCGACACGGGCTTCGCCCGCTTCTTCTTCAACTCGATCTTCATCTCCGGGACGAGCGTGCTCATCGCCCTCGTGCTCGGCACGCTCGCCGCCTACGGCTTCTCGCGCTTCCCGCTCAAAGGCAACGACACCTACCTCTTCATCATCCTGAGCACGCGCATGATGCCCGCGATCGTGGTCATCATCCCGATCTTCCTGATGTTCCAGGTCACGGGGCTGGCCGGCACCTATGCCGGCATCATCCTGCTCTACACCGCCTTCAACCTGCCGTTCACGGTCTGGATGATGAAGAGCTTCTTCGACGAGCTCTCGCCCGACGTGGAGGACGCGGCCAGGATGGACGGCAGCTCCGAGCGCAGGGTGTTCCTCAAGATCTGCCTGCCGCAGGTCTGGGCCGGCATCGCCGCCACCGCCGTGTTCGGCCTGATCCTCACCTGGAACGAGTTCCTGTTCGCGCTCCTCCTCACCGGGGTCGAGACCCGCACCATCCCGGTCGCGATGGCACAGACCATCGGCGGCGATATCGGCGTGCGCTGGGGGCTGCTCGCCGCGATCGAGACCCTGTTCCTGGTTCCCGTCATCGTCGTGGTGTTCGCGCTGCAGAACCACCTCCTGCGCGGCGTCACCTTCGGCACCATCAAGCGCTGAGGAGCGAGCTTACGTGTCGACCATCAGCCTCAAAGGTGTCACGAAGCTCTTCGGCAATTTACGCGCCGTGGACAATGTCGATCTCGACGTGGCGGCGGGCGAGGTCGTCTGCCTGCTCGGGCCCTCGGGCTGCGGCAAGACCACGACGCTGCGGATGATCGCGGGCCTCGAATCGGCGAGCGCGGGCGATGTCGTGATCGCCGGGCGGCGGGTCAACGAGCTCTCGCCGTCCGAGCGCAACATCGCCATGGTGTTCCAGTTCTACGCGCTCTACCCGAGCCTCACCGTGCGCGAGAATCTGGCCTTCCCGCTGCTCGCCGAGAAGCTCAGCCGGACCGAGATCGACCGGCGGGTGGTCGAGGTCGCGCGCACGCTCGAGCTCACCGATGTGCTGGACCGCATTCCCGGTCGCCTCGCCGAAGGCGAGAAGCAGCGCGTTGCGGTCGGCCGCGCCATCGTGCGCGATCCCAACTGCTTCCTGTTCGACGAGCCGCTCTCGCGCCTCGACGTCGAGCTGCGCCAGCAGATGCGCGGCAAGATCAAGGCCGTGCTGGGCGGGCTCTCGAAAGCCACGGTGATCGTGACCCACGATCAGCTTGAGGCGCTCACCATGGCGGATCGGATCGCGGTCATGCAGGGTGGCCGGATCGAGCAGGTGGCGAGCCCGCACGAGATCTTCACCCGGCCCGTGAACCTGTTCGTCGCGAGCTTCATCGGCACGCCGCAGATGAATCTGCTCGAGGCGCATTTCCTCGGCCGCGAGAACGGTCTCGCCCGGTTCCGCACGGCGGAGCAGGAGCTGCGCCTGCCTTTGAACGGGCTCGCCGAGCGGTTGCAACCGGGTGCGCCCGTCACACTCGGCATCCGGCCGCGCGCCTTCGACCTCGCCTCCGAGCCCGAGCTCGACACGCTCTCGGCCGAGGCCGACCTGATCGAGCCCATGGGTGCCGAGACGCTGGTCCATGCGGTCGACGGGAAGCGCGACATCCGGGTGGTGGTGCCGCGCCGGCTCAGGATCGGCCAGGGCAGCGTGCTGCATCTCAGGCCCAAGCTCGGCCAGGTGCATCTCTTCGGCGAGGACGGGAGGCGGATCGGCGCATGAGCATCACGCTGCAACGGAACCGAAACGGCAGGCCCGGCATGTCGGCGGCCACGGCCAAGGGATTCGAGCGCGCCATCATCGGCCTGTGCGCCGCATCGCTCGTCATGATCTTCCAGCCCTTCAGCAAGCTCGCCTCGGGCATCGGCATGGGGCTCGTCGTGCTCGGCGGGCTCCTGTTCAACCTCGTCCCGCTGTGCGAGCCCGGCAGGCCCATGCGCGATCTCGGGCGCGCGGCCCTGATCGTCGCCGTCGTGTTCCTGGTGGTGCTCGGCCTGGCGCTGGGCTCGGCCGAGCTCTACGGCGTCTATCTCGAAGCGCAGCGCGCGGGCTGAAGCCTACTCGGGCACGAGCCAGCCGGCCTCGCAGGGTCCTTCGGCCGAAAGGCGCTGCTTCAACCAGGGCAGGCCCGCCTCGACCATGGCGGGCAGCATCCAGGGCGGGTTGATCGCGACGAGGCCCGAACCGGTCATGCCTCTGCCCGGACTGTCGGGAAGCAGGCAGAGCTCGATCCGGTACTGGGCGCGGATACCAGTCGCGCGCAAGGCCGCGAGCAGCGCTTCGACCCGCGTCCGCTCGATCACCGGATACCAGAGGAGATAGGTGCCGGTCGCGAAGCGGCGGTGCGCCTTGGCGATCGCCCTCGCCACCGCCTCGTAGTCGGTCTTGATCTCGTAGCTCGGGTCGAGCAGCACGACCCCGCGCCGTTCGGGCGGCGGCATGCGCGCGACGAGATGGGCGAGACCGTCGGCCCTGACCACGCGGGCGCGCTCGGCACGGGCGAAGCGGGCGGCGAGCGCCGCATGATCGGTCGGGTGCAGCTCGACCAGCTCGAGCCGGTCCTGCGGCCGCAGGATGGCCCGTGCGAGAGCCGGCGAGCCGGGGTAGACGGCGAGCCGGCCCGGTGGGTTGAACGCCCGGACGAGCTCGAGATAGGGGGCGAGGAGATCGGGCCAGGAGCCCGGTGCCGCCAGCACCCGCTCGATCCCGGCCCGGTGCTCGCGGGTCTTGGCCGCCTCGGGCGAGCCGAGATCGTAAACACCCGCCCCGGCATGGGTGTCGAGGACGTAGAGCGGCTTCGCCTTGATGGTGACATAGCGTAGCACGGTGACGTAGACCGCGTGCTTGAGCACGTCGGCGAAATTGCCGGCGTGGAAGGCGTGACGGTAGCTGAGCATCGCGCTCCCGTGCTGGTCGGGCGGGGCAGCCATCATGCCCCGATGCGGCACGCCGGCGAAGCGCTGCCAGCGAAGGAGAGCCATGAGCCGGCAGCGCGGCTCGGACCGGCAGCGCCGGGGCAGGCGTGGAACGCCACAGCCCCGGAAGGCGGACGGGTCCCCCTCGCGGTCGGAGAGGCCTTCGGCCGTGCGGAGGATAATGGAGAGGATCATGTTCCTGCGCCGCAAGAAGCATTCCGATGTGAGGGAGCCTCTGGTCTGGGTCGAGGAGGGCGGAGCCCATGACCAGGAGCCCGACGGACCCGTGCCGATGCTGGTCGGGCCGGAGGCGGGGACGTCGCGGCCGGTAGCGCTCACCGCGATCGGTCCCGGCATGAAGATCACGGGCGATGTCGAGGCCGGCGGCAAGCTGCAGATATCGGGGCGGATCGAGGGCCGCATCCACGTGCCGGTGGTCGAGGTGGATCAACCCGGCGTGGTCGTGGGCGAGATCCATGCCGACACGGTGATCGTCGCCGGCATCGTCACCGGCCGGATCGAGGCCACCGAGATCCACCTGACGCCTTCGGCGCAGGTCGTGGCCGAGCTCCTGTGCGCCGCCCTGCAGATCGACAAGGGCGCCTCGTTCGAGGGCCAGTGCCAGCGCTTCAAGTAGGCGAGAGGCGGTGCGCTCACGCGGTCGTGGTCGAGGCTCGGGCTCATGAGATCATAGAATGACGGGCCGTATCGGCGATTCGTTCGCGGGCTGGGTGGAGAACGTGCGATGTGGCGGCTCGCTGCGTGGTCCTCGGTATCGACCCGAGATGCCGGAGGGCTGCTCGGGGCGCTGGCATTGGGTGCTTGTGCCTGGCAGGGGCCGGGGCTCGGCGGCTACGACGACGGGCTGCAATTCAAGGTGACGAGCTTCTACGCCGACAACGCGATCGAGAAGAGCATGAGCTGCACGCAGCCGCGGATGACGCCGGTCGGAACGCAGCTCGTGAGCGAGACCACCGATCGGATCGTGATGAAGGTCCGCTATTACTGGTGGGACGAGACCCGGCACGCCGGCCAGGACACGGTCATGGGCGGCCGCCGCCATGCCGGCGGCATGAGCGGCTATTGCAACGGCTGGAGCGAGCGGACCTTCACGATCGCGAAGAACGGCAAGGGCGGGCTGGACGTGGTCGGGATGACGGGAGCGACGCGGGGCTGACGGCGAGGCGCCCGGCGGGTGCTCGAGCACGGCTGCAGGGTCCGCTTCCTGTCCCATCTGCGACCGCAGGCGACGGAAAAGCCCCGCGGGCGGATCCGCGGGGCGATGAGCCGAAACAGGCAGAAGGGCGGGTGGCTCAGCAGGGGGCCTCGGCGCCTTTGCGGGCATAGTACCACCAGTTGAGCGCGATGCAGCCCGTATAGTAGATGGCCGCCCAGACGAAGAACACGACCGGCGAGCCGAACCAGGAGATCGAAAGACCCATCAGCATGCCGGCGGCGAAGGGACCGTAAGCCGCGATCGCGGCGGTCCAGCCGATGACGCCCGCGGCCTGGCGTGGTGGGAACAGCATCGGCATCTGCTTGAAGGTGGAGGCGTTGCCGACACCCGAGAACAGGAACACGCCGAGCATGAAGGTGACGAACCAGGGGAAATCGGCGGCCGAGGTCGGATTCACGTAGAAGATGACACCGATGGTGCAGGCGAGCATGCCGATACCGGCCCAGTGCGTCACCTTGGCGCCGCCCAGCCGGTCGGAGAGCGGTCCTCCCAGGACGCGCGCGATCGAGCCGACGAGCGGACCCAGGAACGCCCAGTGCAGAGGATCGATCGTGCTGTCGAGGGTGACGTAGAGCTGCTTGATGAGGAGCGGGAAGGTCGCGGAGAAGCCGGAGAACGTGCCGAAGGTCATGATGTAGAGGATCGTCATGAACAGGCCGTGCTTCAGCTTGAAGATGTCGAGCTGCTCCTTGAAGTTGGCCTGGACCGGGACGCTCTTCAGCATGAACCAGGCGAGAAGCCCGAACACGAGGACGAACGGCACCCAGACGAGGGCGGCGTTCTGCAGCCAGATGTCGCTCGTGACGCCGGCCTTCGTGAAGGTCTGCGGGGCGCCGGCGAGGCTGCCGAACAGGCCGGCGCCGATGATCCAGGGGGTCACGAACTGGACCAGGCTCACGCCGAAATTACCCACACCGGCCTGGATGGCGAGCGCGGTGCCCGCGAGCCGCTTGGGGAAGAACAGGCTGGTCGAGGGCATGAAGCTCGAGAAGTTGCCGCCGCCGAGGCCGGCGAGGAACGCCAGTACCAGGAGCACCCAGTAAGGTGTCGAGGGGTCCTGCACGACATAGGCCCAGCCCAGAAGTGGCAGGAGCAGCAGGAGCGAGCTGATCGCCACCGTGTGGCGGGTGCCGTAGATCGGAATCAGGAAGGTGTGGACGATCCGCAGCGTGCCACCGGCGAGCCCCGGCATGGCGGTGAGCCAGAAGAGCTGGCTGGCGTCGAGCTTGAAGCCGATGTTGGGCAGCTTCACCACGAGTGCCGACACCAGGAACCAGACGACGAACGCCATGGTCAGGTTGGCGGTGGTGATGGCGAGGGTGCGCCAGGCGAGCTTCTTGCCCGTCTGCTCCCAGAAGGCCGCATCTTCGGGCTGCCAGCGGTCGAGCCAGGTGCCACTGGGCACGATCTTCGGGGAGGTGACCTGGGTGGCCATCCGTTGTCTCCCTGTTCGGGCGGGAAGAGGGACGGGGCGATGCTGCGCCCCGTCCGGTCGTGGATCGGGTGGTCAGGCGGGCAGCGCCCCGCCTTCGAGGTAGCGCCGCTCGGCCTCGGCCGCCGTGGGATCGCGGGCGGGGGGCGTCGCCTCGCTGAGCGTTCCGGCATGGGCCGGGGTGTGGATCTCGGCCATCTCGGGGAGCTGTGGCAGGGTCGCGATCCGCTCGCGGGCCGCCCGGCGCTCCATGGCCAGGATCGAGAAGTGCATCCAGATCAGTGCGGTCGTGACCAGGAGGAAGAGCAGCATGAAGCAGCTCGTCCACACGCCGATCAGGTCGTTCAGCGCACCGAAGGCGATCGGGAGCACGAAGCCGCCGAGCCCGCCGACGAGCCCCACGACCCCGCCGACCGAGCCGACGCGATCGGGATAGTAGACCGGGATGTGCTTGTAGACCGCGGCTTTGCCCAAGCTCATGAAGAAGCCGAGGATGAAGGTGAGGATCGTGAACGGGACGAAGCCCAAGGCCAGCGTGAAGCTGATCGGGCCGTTGATCCCGTGCACGACGTAGTCGGTCGCGGGATAGGATAGGATGAAAGTGGTGACGGCAGCGCCGAAGAAGGTGAGATACATGATCTTCCGGGCGCCGAACTTGTCCGAGAGGTGGCCGCCATAGGCACGGAAGATGCTGCCGGGGATCGAGTAGAGGGCACCCAGCATGCCGGCCGTCTTGATGTCGAGGCCGTAGACGCCGACGTAGTAGCGCGGCAGCCACAAGGCCAGCGCCACGAAGCCGCCGAAGACGAAGAAGTAGTAGAGCGAGAACCGCCAGACCTGGAGCTTCTTCAAGGGCTCGAGCTGGGCGAGGAAGCCTTCCGCCTTCCGGCCGGTCCGGCGGCGTTCGGCGAGGTCCGGGTCGTCCTCGGTCATGAACCAGAACAGGGCGGCCATCACGAGCAGGCCCAGAGCCCAGACCTTCGCCACCATCGTCCAGCCGAAGGCGACCATGACGAAGGGAGCGAGCAGCTTGGTCACGGCCGAGCCGACATTGCCCATGCCGAAGATGCCGAGCGCGGTGCCCTGCTTGTCCTTGGGATACCATTTCGAGACATAGGCGATGCCGACGGCGAACGAGCCGCCGGCGATGCCGACACCCAGGGCCGCGAGCAGGAACTGCTCATATGTATGAGCATAGGTCAGAAGCCAGGTGGCGACCGCGGCCGCCACCATGACCAGCGTGAACACGCGCCGGCCGCCGAACTGGTCCGCCCAGATGCCGAGGACCAGGCGGATCAGCGATCCCGTGAGGATAGGTGTGCCGACCAGAAGGCCGAACTCGGTGTCGTTCAGCCCGAGGTCCTTCTTTATCTGCACGCCGATGATCGAGAAGATGGTCCAGGCCGCGAAGCAGACCGTGAACGCGATGGTGCTCAAGGCGAGCATCCGGGTCTGCTGTGCCGGCGTGACCTGATCGAGAGCCTGCATGACGCGCCTCGCTATGCGTTCTGCACCGGTCGGCTCTTGGTTGGTGCCCGGCCGGGAAGGCCATTTGCGCCTCACCGGCGATCATGGCAGGGAGAGGGCGGCCATCCTTTGATTTCGATCAAGCGGCGCAAGTGATGGATAAAATGTCGCGATCGTCGTTTCTTATCATCGCTGGAATTGATCTGCTCGATGCAGCTTCTTGACAGAAGATGATATCAGATACCATAAATGTCAAAACAGCCTCCGGCTCCGGAAGCGCGCCCATCATGAAGCTCAAGGACATCGAGCCGCTACGCCAGGTGAAGCTGCTCGCCGACCTCGACGACGCGCAGCTCGAGCGCCTGAGCCGCGGCGCCTATCTACAGCGCTTTCCCAAGGGCACGGTCCTGTTCGATCCGGGCGACTCGCCCGACTTCCTGCACGTGCTGCTCGAGGGTGCCGTCGAGCTGATCGGGCGCACGTCGGGCGCCCGCGAGACCACGATCCAGATCCTGTGGCCGGTCGATTGCTTCATCCCGGCGGCGGCACTGACCAGCACGCCTTATCTGATGGCGGCGCGCACGCTGGAGCCGAGCCAGATCCTGATGCTGGAAGCGAGCAACCTGCGCCGCTGCGTGCGCGAGGATGCCGGGCTCGCCAGCATCATGATAGCGCTCCTGGCCGGCCAGTTCCGCGAGATGGTGCGGCAGGTGAAGGACCTGAAGCTGCGCACGGGGACTCAGCGCCTCGCCTGCTTCCTCCTGCGGCTTTGGGACGAGACCGGGGAGGGCGGCGCTGCCCGCCTGCCGTTCAGCAAGGGCACCCTCGCCTCGCGGCTCGGCATGACGGCCGAGAACCTGTCGCGCGCGTTCCGCAATCTCGAGCAGGCCGGGCTCGAGGTACGCGGCAGCCGGATCGTCGTGCGCGATCGCGACAAGCTCGAGGCCATCTGTTGCCTCGACGCG
Organism: Benzoatithermus flavus; assembly: GCF_037908215.1. Classification (NCBI taxonomy): domain Bacteria; kingdom Pseudomonadati; phylum Pseudomonadota; class Alphaproteobacteria; order Geminicoccales; family Geminicoccaceae; genus Benzoatithermus; species Benzoatithermus flavus. Next base: position 24,634 of record NZ_JBBLZC010000039.1, read on the forward strand.
CTGATCGACAAGCAGGACGCAGCTCTGAGCGTGCAGGATCGCTGAGGCGGAAGCGATCGACAAAGCCGAGAGTAGGCACGGCGGCTTCGGGCAACTACCATGATGACGCCCATGTCAGCCAGGGGAGGTCCACGTGGCCGCCGACAGATCGAAGAAGTCGAATCCGTTCGATCCCCAAGCTCTGCTCGAGGCGCAGCGACGGAACTTCGCCGCCTTCACCAATGCTGGGCAGATCGTGGCCGACGGCATGCGCACCTATGCCGAGCGGCAGATCGGTATGGTCCAGGAGGCGATGCGCAATCTTTGGAGCGAGCTCCAGTCGAGCACGCAGAAGCCTCAGGCCGCGACCGCTCCCGCCGAGCAGCTCGACCGGATGCGGGCGGCGTTCGAGCGGGTGATGGCGCAGGTGCAGGAGCTCGGCAATCTCCTGCTCAAAGTGCAGAGCGAGGCCATGGCGGTGCTCAACGAATGCGCCGCCAAGAACCTCGAGGCGATCGGCGCTTCCGCCCCCGAGCTCGCCGAGCTGCAGCGAAGGGCTCAGGAGGCCTTCGAGGCTGCGGCCCGGCAGACCACGGCCGTCATCGAGGAGATGCGACGGCGCATGGCCTCGCTCGAGCAGGAGACCAGGAAGGCCGCAGCCGAGCAGCCGCCCGCCGCGACACCGACCACGACGGCGGCCGCCACGGCGCCGACCGCGGCAGCAGAGGCAACGATGGCGGGGAAGCCGGAGCCTGCCGCCAGGCAGACCCCCGAGGCCAAGCCCGGCGCCAGGAAGCCGTCGTCCGCATCGGCCAGGACGGAAACCGCGAAGGCGGAATCCGCGACGACGCGTGGCCGGCGGGGCGGAGCCGCCAAGAAGGAGAGCTGAATCCGGAGGAGGCCGCCACGCTAGAGGGCGGCTCCCTCCATCCGGAACCAGCGATAGCCGTAGGCGCCGAGCTCGATTCGGCCCTCGGGCCGGCGGCGGATGGCGATGGTCGCCGGTGAGGTCGATCGGGCGCTCGAAAACGGGCTCGCCGAAGCGGGGCACGGCGAGATTCTGCAGCGCCAGGACGCTGCGGGCCGAGCCGATCTCGGGACAGCTTCGGCGCATACATCAGCCGCGCCATCCGGTTCAGGCGCGAGTCCGGGGCCTGGAGCTGGGCTTGCGCGTTGACCCTGGTGCAGGCGTAATCGCCCTTGGCGGTCACCGGCCGGATAAGGCGCTTCGCAGACGCCGGCGAGAAGCCGGCATTCCTCGCGTCCGGCCACTGATCCGGTCGGTCAAGCCGTTGAAACCGCCGATGCCGTCGCCATTCGAATCCATGAAGGTCTCGACGTCGATGCTGTAGATGACGGCATCCTTGTACCACATGGCAGCGAACCCCGGCTCGGGCGGACGATACGCGAGCCGGGGACAGCAACCGGCCGGTCGGCCACGCGGTTCCGCGGGTGCGTGTCGCCTGCTCGAGCTCAGAGCCCGCCCAGCAGCACCGCCGTCATCACGAGGCCGGCCGCGATCCGGTACCAGCCGAACGGCGCAAAGGTGTGCCGGCCGAGGAAGGTCACGAACGCGCGGACCACGATCATGGCGGTGACGAAGGCCGCGACCGAGGCGACGGCGATCTCGAGCCCGAGCGAGGCATCGAGGAGATCGCGGTTCTTCCAGAGGTCGAGCACGCTCGCCCCCAGCATGGTCGGGATCGCGAGGAAGAACGAGAACTCGGCCGCCGCGCGCCGGTCGAGGCCGAGGAGCAGGCCGCCCATGATGGTCGCTCCTGCGCGCGAGACGCCGGGGATCATCGAGACGGTCTGGCAGAAGCCGATGGCGAGCGCCACGCCCAGGGGCACCTGGTCCGTGTCGTGGTAGCGGGCCCACTTTGCCGCGCGCTCGATCAGGAGAATGGCGATGCCGCCCACGATCAGCGCCGCGACCACGACCCAGGGCGAGAACAGCACGTTCTTGATGAAGTCGTGCAGCACCAGGCCCAGCACCACCGAGGGCACGAAGGCCACGGTGACGGCGAGCACGAACCGGCGCGCTTCCACACGGGTGGGAAGGCCGGCCACGACGTGCAGCAGCCTGCCGGCGTAGAGCACGCAGACGGCGAGGATGGCCGCGAGCTGGATGACGATCTCGAGCAGCTCGGCCCTGGCGTCTTGATAACCTAAGAGATGGCCCGCCAGGATGAGGTGGCCGGTCGAGGAGACCGGGATGAACTCGGTGACGCCCTCGACGACGCCGAGGATCAGCGGATCAAGCAGATTGTCGAGCAAGAACCGACTCCAGAGGCATGCTAGCAGGTCCGGGCCGCCGGACCATCGGTCCTGCGCCACAGGATGGATGGGCTGCGCCCGCCCTGCCTGTCAACGGGCACGAGGCCACGGGCCGCGGCGCATCAGGACTGGGCCGGCCCCGGCGCCGGGCCGCAAGGATGATCGAGCCCGGAAGGCAGGGGCCGCTTCTCGATCCAGGCCAGGATGTCGTCGAAGACCCGCTCGCGCTGATGATCGCGCAGGAGCAGGTGCCAGCCGCTGAGATAGGTCACGACCGAGCAGGAGTCCGGTCGCAAGGACCGCACGAAGCTGCGCGAGGCGGCAGGCGGCACGATCTGGTCCCGACCGCCCAGGAGCACGAGCATGGGCAGCCCGAGCTGCGGCCCCTCGGCGCGGGCCTTCTCCATCAGGTCGACGAGGCCGGCGACCGCGTCGATCCGGGTGTCGCGGACATAGAGCGGGTCGCGACCCAAGGCCTGCAGCGCTTCGATGTTGTCGGAAGCCTGCACGCGGAGCCCGCTGGCGCTCACCTTGAGCGGCGGCAGGAGAGTGGCGAGGACCCGCAACAGCACCCGATAGGTCACGGGCAGGCGGCTCGTGTCCCAGACCGCGGGTGCGGAGAGAATCAGGCCGTCGACCGGCGGGGCGTCGGAACGGGCCAGCGCCGCGACCGCGACCGCTCCACCCATGCTCTCGCCCAACACGTAGACCGGGAGCCCTGCATGCGCCGTGCGCGCCTGGCGCACGGCGGCATTCAGAGCCTCGGTCAATGCCGCGACGCCCGGCCAGCTACCGCGGTCGGGGCGCTCGCCGAAGCCGGGCTGGTCGTAGGCTTCGACCAGCACGCCATGCGCGGCGGCCCAAGTGCCGAAATCCTTGAACGCCGCCTTGTAGTCGTTGAAGCCGTGCAGCGCCACGATCACCGCCCGCGGCGGCACCCGGGCCGGTGGCGTCCAGGTGGCGACCGGCGTGATCGGCACGCCTTCCACGCCGAACGGCACGGCGCAGGCGGCGAGAAGGAGAAGAGCGATCAGGCAGAGCGATCGGGGCAATCAGAGGGCCTTGGGGTTCGTTTCCGCAGATAGCCCGATCATACGCCAGATATCGTCCGGTGTGCGACGGCAGTCGCGCAAATGTCGCAGGGTGATGGCGCGGTTGCGCTTGGCGAGTCGCTGGCCGCTGCTGTCGGCGATGAGGTTGTGGTGGTAGTAGCGCGGGGTGCGCAGGCCCAGAAGTGCTTGGAGGAGGCGATGGACGTGGGTGGCGTGGAACAGGTCTTCGCCGCGCGTGACCAGGGTCACGCCCTGCAGGTGATCGTCGACCGTGACCGCGAGATGATAGCTGGTCGGCACGTCCTTTCGGGCCAGCACCACGTCGCCGAGGCTCAAGGGATCGGCCTCGACCACGCCGGCGCGGCAGTCCTCCCAGGTGAGGACTCCGGTGAGGGCGAGGGCTTTCCCGACATCGAGGCGGAGCGCGTAAGGCTCGCCGTTCCTGATCCGCCAGGCGCTCTCCGCCGGATCCAGATGGCGGCAGATGCCGGGATAGAGCGCCTCGCCCGAAGGCCCGTGCGGCGCTCTTCCCGCCTGCTCGATCTCGATCCGGATCTGTTTTCTCGAGCAGAAGCAGGGATAGATCACGCCGATCCGCTGCAGCTCGTCGAGGGCGGCGCGATAGGTGTCGATGTGCTCGGACTGGCGGCGGACCGGACCGTCCCAGGTGATGCCGATCCAGCGCAGATCCTCCATGATGCCCTGCTCGAACTCGGGCCGGCAGCGCTGGCGGTCGATGTCCTCGATCCGGAGCAGGAAGCGGCCGCCCGTGATGCGCGCCGCCTCGAAGGCGAAGAGGGCGGAGTAGGCGTGGCCGAGGTGGAGGTAGCCGGTGGGGCTCGGCGCGAAGCGGGTCACGTGCGGTGGCTCGCCCGGCCCCGGCAGGGGAAGAAAATCACTGCCCTTGATCATGCCGCCGCCGTGCTTCCTTCGATCCCGCCATGGCTTTCGTGCTCGAGCCTCGCCCAGCAGCCGATCATGGTCTGCTCCGCCAACCTGCGCTAGATCTGGTTTACCACAGGTTCGGAATAAGATGACGACGCTCTACGGACCGAGTATGGGCCCCGCCGCCGGTGGCTCGCCGCGCACGATCGTGGTCCTGCTCCACGGTGTAGGCGCCGACGGGCAGGATCTCGTCGATCTCGCCTCCGTGCTGGCGCCGTTCTTGCCGCATGCTCTGTTCGTAGCGCCGGATGCGCCGGAGCCCTGCGACATGGCCGCCTTCGGCCGGCAGTGGTTCAGCCTGCAGGACCGCCAGCCGGCAGCGCTGCTCGCCGGGATCAGGCGCACGGCACCGCTGCTCGATGCCCATCTCGACGAACTCCTCGCCCGCCACGGTCTCGACGAGAGCCGGCTGGCGTTGCTGGGGTTCTCCCAGGGCGCCATGATGGCGCTGCACGTCGCCCCACGACGAACTCGTCCCGTGGCGGCTGTACTCGGGCTCTCGGGCGCTCTGATCGGGGCGGAGGATCTCGCCCGCGAGGTCAGGAGCCGACCGCCCGTCATGCTGATCCACGGCGATGCCGACGACGTGGTGCCGTTCGAGGCGATGTTCGCGGCCGTGGCAGGGCTGCAGGCGGCCGGGATTCCGGTCCAGTGGATTCGCCGCCCGGGCCTCGCGCACGGCATCGATCCCGAGGGCATCGCCGCGGGCGGCAGGTTTCTCCAGGCGATGCTGCCGCCGGTCTGAGGGCGGCGTCAGATCCGGACGAACGGATTCAGGAACCGCCCGAGCATCCCGGTCAGACGCAAGGGCGCATCGGTGACGGCGAGGCATAGGCAGTCCCCGCTCTCGTCCGCCACCGGCATGTGGTCGACCGAGCCATCGGCGATCACGAGATCGCCGCGCTGGTAGCGCCCACGCTCGTCGTGGAAGGCGCCCTCGAGCACCACCGTGAGCTCGTTGCCCTCGTGCGTGTGCTGCGGCACGGCTCTGCCGGCCCGCACCCGGACCAGCGTCGTCCGGTAGCCGGGGGTTCGCAGAGTCAGCTCGGCCTCGGCGACGCCGCCGTAGCGGCGCCAGCGCAGCGTCTCGAGCGGCCCCGGCAGGTAGTCGCGAAGAGGCCGCGGCAGCCGATGGTATGTCGTCGCTGGATCGTCGCGGCGAGGCTGCTCTTCCGGCTCGCCTGCCCCGGTCGTGTCGAGCCGGCTCAGAAGACGCTCCCAGGCATCCTCCGCCAGGGTGGCCGGGGGCAGGGTTTCCAGGAACATCCCGCCCAGCGCCTCGTAAGCAGCATAGCGCGAACGAGCCGCGGGACAGAGCGCCAGATGCGTCGCGACGGCGAGCGCCACGGGCTCGGGCAGCCTTCCCGCCGCATGCGCCATCAACAGCTCGTCCACGCTCGGATGCCCGCTCATCCGTCAAGACCATCGAGTAGAGCCCGCAGCTTGCTCAAAGCCAGCCGCAGGCGTGACTTCACCGTGCCGAGCGGCAGCCCCACCTCCTCGGCGATGGCGCTGTGCGGCTTCTCCTCGAAATAGAAGATCCGTAAGAGCTGCGCCTGTTCCGCCGGCAGCCGCTCGACCGCCCGCATGACCAGATGCCTGGCCTCCTCCACCTCGGCGTGCCGGTCGCCGCGCAGCGTCCGCTCGTCGTCGGGCGCGAGCGCAGGGTCGTCCATGTCGAGCTCGGGCCGCCGCTCGCGCCGCAGCGCGTCGATGCGCTTGTTGCGGGCGATCCTGAAGATCCAGGTGCTCAAGGATGCGCGGCTGCGGTCGAACTGGTGCGCACGGTGCCAGACCGCGAGCATCACCTCCTGGGTCAGATCCTCCGCCACGGCATCCTCGGCGCCGAGGCGGCGCAGATAGGCCTTCACCCGCGGCCCGTAGAAAGCGAAGATCCTGCCGAAGGCCGAACGGTCGCGCATCTGTGCGACCGCGTGCATGTCCGCCTCGAGGTCGGCTTCCGAACCCGTTTCCCGCGTGTCCATGATCGCCATCTTGCGCGCGCCACGCGGCAGCGCAAGGCAGCAGCTCGCGGCGAGGATCGAGACGGTATCGCCCAGCATGGTGACGTTCTACGCAGGCGCGATGGCTTCGGATCAAATGGCCTTCACTTGGAGCCGCTCTTCAGCATCGCCATAACGCCGGCGCCGATCGAGAGCAGCAGCGCCGTGGCGAGCCCGGTGGTGACGGCCGAGACGAAGCGGAGCTTCGCCGCCTCCCAGCCCCGGGCCAGCCGGATCGCCATGCGTAGGCCCTCCTCGTCCTCGAGCCCGAGCCGGTCGAGGAGCTGATCGATCGCCTGCGCCACGGCCGCATCGGCTGCCCGGCGCGTCACCCGGTCGATCTCGGCGATCGCCTCGATCCGGTACGCCAGGAGCGAGGAACCGGCGGCGTGGTGATGAAAGGGAGTGTGCGGCAGGGTGCCGAGGCCGCCGGACCTCGCCGGCGTGCCGAGCGCCTCGAGCTGCTGCCGCAGCGCCTCGGCGGCAAGCCCGGTGCTCACGAGCACGGGCAGGCCGGGTGCGGCCTCCTGCAGGGCGTGAAGCGTGGCGAGACCTTCGGAATCGGGCAGATCCAGCCCGGTCAGGATCACGTCCGGCCGCCAGCTCGCCTGGCCCAGCGTGGTCAGCGCATCGGCGAGCCTGCCCACGACCCTGAGCTCGCAACGGCCGGCCAGCTCGCGCTGGAGCGCCAGCGCTTCGACCGCCTTGTCTTCCACCAGCAGCACGCGCATGGGCTCAGGCCTCCTGCAGCCGGTCATCCGGGCGCGACTACGGCGCCCGAGCGGAGCAGGACTTTATAGCAAAAATCGCGCGCAGTAAAGAAAATAATCCTAGAGCTGCTCAAGGCCCGCTGCCGGCGTCCATGCCGAGGCGGGTGACGGCGAAGCCGGCATCGACGAGCGCCCGGGCGATCTCCTCGGCGTGCTCGCCGGTGCGGGTCTCGATCGTGAAGTCGACGTCGGCGAGCTTGACCGAGAGCTTGGCGAAGGCGCGCTGGTGGATGACGTCGACCACGTTGCCACCGCTGTTGGCGATGGTGGTCGCGATTCGGGCGAGGCTGCCCGGGCTGTCGGGCACGCTCACGCGCAGGCGCACGAGCCGCTGCGTGCGGACGAGGCCGCGCAGGATGACGGCCGAGAGCAGGCGACTGTCGATGTTGCCACCGGAGATGACGAGGCCGACCCGGCGACCGCGGAAACGCTCGGGATGGCTGTTGATGGCGGCGAGGCCTACGGCCCCGGCTCCCTCGGCCACGGTTTTCTCGATCTCGAGGAGCTGCACGATGGCGGCCTCGATCGCCGCCTCCTCGACCAGGAGGACGTCCGCGACCAGATGCTCGATGATCGGCAGCGTGAGGCCACCCGGCTCCTTGACGGCGATGCCCTCGGCGATGGTGGGGCCGCCCACGGTCGAGGGTCGGTGGCGCAGCCGGCGATAGGCGGAAGGGTAGAGCTCGGCCTCCACGCCCACGATCTCGATCTCGGGCTTCAGCGTCTTCGCGGCCGTGGCGATGCCGCCGATCAGCCCACCGCCGCCGATCGGCACCACGAGCACGTCGAGATCGGGGGCGGCTGCCAGCATCTCGAGCGCGATCGTGCCCTGGCCCGCGATCACCAAGGGGTCGTCGAAGGGATGAATGAAGGTGAGCCCTTCCTGCTCGCCGAGTTCGGCGGCGCGGGTCGCGGCCTCCTCGACACCCTCGCCTTCGAGCACGACCCTGGCACCCAGGCGCCGTGTGTTCTCGACCTTCACGAACGGGGTCTGGCCCGGCATCACGATCGTGGCCGGAATGCCGAGCCGCCGCGCGTGGTAGGCGACGCCCTGCGCGTGGTTGCCGGCCGACATGGCGATGACGCCGGCCGCCCGCTGCTCTGCCGTGAGCCGCGAGAGCTTGTTGTAGGCGCCGCGCTCCTTGAACGAGGCCGTGTACTGCAGGTTCTCGAACTTCAGCCAGATCTCGGCACCCGTCATTTCGGAGAGGGTACGCGAGAGCAGGCACGGCGTCTCGACGATCTGGCCTTCGAGACGCTTCGCCGCTGCGCGGACGTCCTCGAGCGTCACGGTCATGGGCACGAACCCCCGTTCAGGGGAAGAGCGGCCGCTGGCTCAGCCCCAGCCGCTCGTCCAGTCCCAGCACGATGTTCATGTTCTGGATCGCCTGGCCCGAAGCGCCCTTGACCAGGTTGTCGAGCACCGAGACCAGGATCGCTTCCCCCGGAATCCGGCTGGGATGGACACCGATCAGGCAGAGATTGCTGCCGCGGACGTGGCGCGTGGCGGGCAGGCTCTTGAAGGGGAGGACGTGGACGAAGGGCTCGTCCGCGTAAGCGCCCGCAAGGCAGCGGTGCAGGTCCTCGGGCGAGATGCCGGCCGCGAGGCGGACATAGATCGTGCCCAGAATGCCGCGGCTCATCGGCATCAGATGCGGGGTGAAGGTGACCCGCATCGGCCTGCCGGCGAAGTCGGCGAGGCACTGCTCGATCTCGGGCGTGTGGCGGTGGGTGGCGACACCGTAGGCGTGGATGCCTTCTGTGACCTCCGTGAACAGGCTGCCCTGCTTGGCATCGCGCCCGGCGCCGCTCACCCCCGACTTGGCATCGATGATGATGCCTTCGGGCTGGATCAGCCGCTCCTTGAGGAGCGGGATCAGCGGCAGCTCGGCAGTGGTCGTGTAGCAGCCGGGATTGGCGACGAGCCAGGCTTTGCGGATGGCGTCGCGGTAATGCTCGGAAAGGCCGTAGACCGCCTGCTCCTGCAGCTCGAGCGCCTGGTGGGCGTGGCCGTAGGTCGCCTCGTACAGAGCGGGATCGCGCAGGCGGAAGTCGGCCGAGAGATCGATGATCTTCGGTCCGCGTGGCAGGCTCTTGATGATGGCCTGGGTCGTGGCATGCGGCAGGCAGCAGAAGATCACGTCGAGGCCGCCGACGTCGAGCTCGTCGATCTTCACGAGCGTCGGCAGATCGTAGATCGCGAGCTGCGGGAACACTTCGCCCAAGGGCTTGCCGGCCTGGCGCTCGGCGGTGAGTGCCCGGATCTCGGCCTGTGGATGATCGCCCAGGAGGCGCACGAGCTCGGCACCCGTGTAGCCGCTGGCGCCGAGAATGCCGATCCTGATGCCCGTCGAACTCATGGCCGATATCCTCTGCCGGAAAGTGGGCACCGTTCTAGGGGACGGCCCCGCTCGCGGCAACGGTCGAGGCAAGGAACGCGACGAGGACTCCCCGAAGCCTAAAGGAGGTGATCGGTTTCGGCGTGGTAGCGCCAGAACCGGGCGGGATCGTCGGGCAGAAAGGCCGGATCGTGCTGCCCTGCCCGGTGGATGCCGTTCTCGAGCACCAGTCGCTCGACCCCGGTCAGGGTCGCATGGACCCTGTCGCCGATGACGACCACCCGGCCGTGCCCGAACTCGATCCGAAGATCCTCGATGCTTCGGTCGATGACGACCGTGTCCCGGCCGCGGCCGCCCTCGATCGTGTCCCGACCGGTGCTGAGATGGATCGTGTCGTTGCCACGGGCAGCCCTGATCCGATCGTCCCCGGCATTGCCGTCGAGCAAATCGTCGCCGGGGCCGCCGTGGAGCAGGTCGTTGCCGCTGCCGCCAGAGAGCCCGTCGGCGCCGTAGCCGCCGTAGATCCGATCATCGCCGTCGCGGCCGAACAGGATCTCCCCCCGCCAGGTCCCTTCCAGGGTGTCGGCGTCCGCCGTGCCGACCGTGCCGCGATCGACGGCGATCTCCTGCCAGCGGTCCGGCTCGCCCGGGTGCCGGGCGACGCCGGGCATGACGTGCTGCCCGTCGTCGAGGAGGCGGGCCGTGTCGATGTAGTGGAGGATGCCGTGCTCGACGCGGTTCGCAGGGTCCAGGAGCGCTTGCAGCACCTCCTGCGGGGTGTCGAGGTCCTCCGGCCGGAAGGGAGGCAGGGTTCCCTCGGATCGTGCCATGGACAGAGCCACGCCCTCGCGATGAACGTGCGCGGCCACGAGCAGCGGGCTCAGGTCGGAGATGCGCGCCACCAGATCGTCGCTGTGGATCAGGTTGAAGATGGCGTTGCCCTGCGCATCGGCGGTCGAGCCGGGCGAGCCGAAGGTGATCGTCTCCGTCCTCGCGGCGAGATCCACGAACGCGGGCGTGTCCAGGACACGAGCGGTGGTCAGCTCGGCGATGATCCCGCCCAGGCTGTGGCCGGTGATCAGGACCCGGTCGATGTCGTGCGCCGGGTCTTGCGCATAAGCGAGGGCGGTTGCCACCGCCTCGGCGTGGGCCGCTTGGTAGAAGTCGGCGCCATAGATCGGCGTGCCGTCCGGGCGGGTTCCCACCGTGGTGAGCAGGAAGGCGAACTCGTCAGGGCCTTCGTCGGTGCCACGGAAGGCGATCGCGAGCATCCGTTCCCCTTCCCGCTCGCCGACGTAGAAATGGGCGGCGGAGCCGAACGGCACGCCCGGAACGAGCGTGCTCAGCGGCACCACCTGCACGCCGCCCGGAACGACCGCATCGAGCGGCTGCCAGCCGCGATCCACCGCATTGCCATCGGACAGGACCGGCCGGTCCGGCTCGCCCGTGTAATCGGCCCGGTCGAAAGCGGTGTCGTAGTCGAGCAGCGCCGTCTCGGTCAGCAGCGGGTTCGCGACGTGGCCGGTATTCCTGTCTTCCGTCACGCCAAAGCCTCCTCTCGGGTCGCTCGCGGCTCAGGGCCGGAGCATACCATAGGATCAGGCCTCGGCGTGACGGCGAGAGGGCATGCCCTCAGATGTAGTAGGACCGCAACGGCTCGAAGCCGTTGAAGCCCACGGTCGAATAGGTCGTGGTGTAGGCGCCGGTGGCCTCGATCTCGAGCCGGTCGCCGATCGCGAGATCCGCAGGCAAGGTGTAAGGGGCGCGCTCGTAGAGCACATCCGCGCTGTCGCAGGTCGGCCCGGCCAGGATCACGGGCACGGGCGCGCCCTTGCGGTGGCTGTGGATCGGGTACTGGATCGCCTCGTCCATGGTCTCGGCGAGGCCGCCGAACTTGCCGATGTCGAGATAGACCCAGCGCCGGCCGTCGGCGTCGCCCTTCTCCGCGATCAGCACCACCTCGGTCTGGATCACGCCGGCATTGCCGACGAGGCCGCGGCCGGGCTCGGCGATCAGGAACGGCAGCCGGTTGCCGAAATGACGTCGCACCGCCTCCATGATCTCATGGGCGTAAGCGCCGATCTCGGGCACGTCGCTGCGGTAGGGAGTGGGGAAGCCGCCGCCGAGATTGACCATGCCGAGCTCGACACCGATCGCTTCGAGCTCGCGGAACAGGCTCGCGGCCTCGGCCAAGGCACTGTCCCAGGCCTTCGGGTTCTTCTGCTGCGAGCCGACGTGGAACGAGACGCCCCAGGGCACCACGTCCAGCGTCGCGGCGCGCGCGAGCAGATCCTTCGCCATTTTGGGCGTGCAGCCGAACTTCCTGGAAAGCGGCCAGTCGGCACCCTCGCCGTTGGTGAGGATGCGGCAGAAGACGCGCGCCCCCGGTGCAGCGCGAGCGATCTTCGAGAGCTCGGCCTCGCTGTCGAAGGCGAAGAGCCGCACGCCGAGCTCGAAGGCGCGGGCGATGTCGGCTTCCTTCTTGATCGTGCTGCCGTAGGAGATCCGCGCAGGCCCGGCACCAGCCGCCAGGACCTGCTCGATCTCGGGCACGCTCGCCGCGTCGAACGAGCTGCCGAGCGCCACGAGCCGGGTCAGGATCTCGGGCGCAGGGTTGGCCTTGATGGCGTAGAAGATCTCCACACCGTCGAGCGCCGTGGCGAGCGCCCGGTAATTGGCTTCGACCACGTCGAGGTCGACGACGAGGCAGGGTGTGCTCGGGCGCACCTCGTCGAGAAAGCGGCGAAGCTTCGGGGTCATGCCCTCGAACCCTCCGAAAGAGCAGAGGCGTTGACGGGGACGAGACCGGTAAGGCGGCGGCGCACCGTCGCTCCCGCTGTCTCGGGGTGTCTTGTGAAGGAGAGCTGCTCCTTCGATGGCTTTCGGCTTCAGGCTAGAGGAAAACTGTCAAGTTTTCCCTGATGCCTTCAGCCGACCAGGACGTTCTTGAACTGCCAGGGGTCGCTCGGGTCCAGGTCTTCGGGGAACAGCACGCCGCGATTCTGCAGCGGGGTCCAGTCGGTGTAGGCCCCCACCACGGGGCCGAGATAAGGTTTCGCCACCTCCAGCACACGCCGGTAGTCGAGATCGTCGGCCTCGACGATGCCGGCCTCGGGATGCTCGATCGCCCAGACCATACCGCCCAGAACGCCGGCCGCCACCTGCAACGAGGTCGCGCTGTTGTAGGGTGCGAGCGCACGGGCCTCTTCGATCGTGAGCTGCGAGCCATACCAGAAGGCGCCTTTCTTGTGCCCCATCAGCAGCACGCCGAGCTCGTCCATACCCGAGACGATGTCCTCCATGAGGAGCCGCTGCTCCGGCTGCTGCTGCCAGCCGCGGCCGGCGAGCTCGTGCACCGAGAGCACGGCGTCATCGCAAGGGTGGTAGGCGTAGTGCACGGTCGGCCGGTAGACGACCGTGTCGTTTTCGCGGAGCGTCAGGTAGTCCGAGATCGAGATCGACTCGTTGTGCGTCACGAGGAAGCCGTGGAACGGGCCCGCGTTCGGCGTCCAGGTCCGCACGCGGGTGCCCGCACCCGGCCGGTTCAGATAGATGGCCGAGCCACAGCCGCTCTGGTGCCGCCGGCCTTCGGCGGGAAAATGCCGCTCGTGCGTGCCCCAGCCCAGCTCGGCCGGCTGGCAGCCTTCCGCGACGAAGCCGTCGATCGACCAGGTGTTGACGAACTCGCCCGGACGCTTGTGGCGGTCCGCGATCTGGGTGTCGCGCTCGGCGATGTGGATCGCCTTGATGCCGAGATCGCGAAACAGACGCGCCCAGCCCTCGCGATCCTTCGGCTCCTGCCCGAGCTCGAGGTCGGTGTCGCGGGCGACGACGAGGGCCGCCTCCTTCGCGAGCTGCGAGACGAGGCCAGGGTTGGCGCCCTGAGCGCTCACCGCCGTCGGCCCGCGGCCGAGCTCGCGGCGCAGCCGCAGCATGCTCTCGCGCATGGCGTAGTTCGAGCGCTGGGCCGGCGAGAGCGTGCGGTCGAAATAGACTCCGCCCCAGGGCTCGACCACGGTGTCGAGATAAAGCGCTCCGCGCTCGTGGCAGAAGGCGACGATGGCCGTGCTGCTGACGTCGACCGAGAGGTTGAGGACGAAGTCGCCGGCCCCGACCAAGGGCTCCAGCACCCGGCGGTGGTTCTCGCGTGTCAGCGGCTCCTCGATGAAGGCGATGCCGTAATGCGCCGCCTCGTCCCGGCCGCGGGAATCGGCGGTGACGATCGTAATCCGGTCGGGCGTGACGCCGATGTGGCGCAGGATCAGGGGCAGGACGGCCTGGCCGATGCTGCCGCAGCCGAGCATGACGAGACGCCCGGGAAGCTCTGTGTGAACGACGTGCTGGGCCATCGGCCACGGCTCCTCTTCGACGCTGCGCCGCGTGCCGGCGCGAGCTCTCCAACAGAACGACAATCGGGCTTCCGGAGGCGGGGGGGGGGGGGGGGGGGGGGGGGGCCCCCCCCACGACGGGTGCCATGCCGCAGGCGCAGCTCGAGGCCTGGATCGCGCAGGCGCTCGCCGCGTGAGCACCCTCGACCG